>JAOPZJ010000105.1 GCA_025964155.1 Solirubrobacterales bacterium | reverse complement strand
CTGGCGTGAAGAAGCACAGCCACACCTGCTCACCGGCGTCCATGCGGATGCGGTAGGTCGTGCCGCGCGGGATGACGACGTAGTCGTGCGGGCGGTACGGCACGTCGCCGAAGACCGTCTCCACGGTGCCGGTGCCGTGGTGGATGAAGAGCACCTCGTCGCCCTCGCCGCTGCGATGAAAGGCGTCCCGGTCCTCGGTGGGCTTGCAGACGGACACCTCGATGTCGGCGTTGAACTGCAGCAGCCGGCGGCCGGTCAGCCAGTCACCGCCGGGCGCGACCTGCGTCGTGTCGGTGAGCCGGTGCACGTGGGTCTCCGGCACCCACTCCTCGCGCACGATCGGCGTGAACGTCCCGACCTCCTTGACGCGGCACGGGGAGTGCAGGTGATAGAGGATCGACTCGTTGCCGCTGAAGCCCTCGAAGCCGAGGACCTCCTCGACGAGCAGGTTCCCGTTCTCGCGGAACTGGACGTGGCGCTTGGCGGGCACGTCGCCAAGCTGGGCGTAGCGCATCAGAGGTTCCCCCTCAGATCCTGCTCGCGCTCGATCGCCTCGAAGAGCGCCTTGAAGTTCCCCTCCCCGAAGCCGCGGGCGCCGTGGCGCTCGATGATCTCGAAGAAGACGGTCGGGCGGTCCCCGACGGGCCGCGTGAAGATCTGCAGCAGGTAGCCCTCGTCGTCGTGGTCCACGAGGAGGCCCTGCCGCCGCAGGTCATCCAGCTGGTCGGCGACGGCCGGCACGCGCGCCACGACATCGTCGTAGTAGGCGTCCGGGATCCCGAGGAAGCCGACGCCGCGACGGCGCAACTCCGCCACCGTCCCGACGATGTCGCGCGTGGCGACCGCGAGGTGCTGCGCGCCGGGGCCTTCGTAGAACTGCAGGTACTCGTCGATCTGCGACCGCCGCTTGCCCTCGGCCGGCTCGTTGATCGGGAACTTGATGCGCCCGTCGCCGCTGGCCACGACCTTGGACATGAGGGCCGAGTACTCCGTCGATATCGCCTCGTCGGAGAAGTGGACCATCTCGACCATGCCGAAGACGTCCTCGTAGAAGCTCACCCATTCCTCCATGCGGCCGAGCTCGACGTTGCCGACGACGTGGTCGATCGCCAGCAGCAGGTCCCCGTCCGCGGCGCCGGTGCCGTTCGCGCCGTCCGCCGCGCCGGTCTCCCCCACCCCCGCAAAGCCCGGCAGGAACGGGCCGTCGTAGTCCGAGCGGTCCACGAACGTGTGCAGCGTGTCGCCGTAGGTGGCAATCGTCGCCTGCCGCACCCGCCCGTGGTCGTCGGCGATCTCGAAGGGCTCGTGCACGCCGCGGGCCCCGCGGGCGACGGCCTCGGTGTACGCGTGATCGACGTCGGGCACCGACAGCGCAATCACCCGCACGCCGTCGCCGTGGCGCGCGTGGTGGCGGCTCACGTCGGTGTCCGCGACGAGCGTTCCGGTGAGGACCAGGCGGATGCGGCCCTGGACGAGCACCTGCGAGGTGCGGTCGCGCAGCCCGGTCTCCAAGCCCGCGTAAGCGACCGGGCGGAAGCCGAAGGCGTGGGTGTAGAAGTACGCGGCCTGCGCGGCGTTGCCGACATAGAGCTCGATGTGGTCGATGCCGTTCAACGGCATGAAGTCCTCGTGCGCGACAGGCGTAGGAACGGGGGTCGTTGCGGTCTGCGGCAGCATGAAGCTCTCCTCTTCGCGGGTCTGGGTTTATGTTTCTCCGTTTCGTCCCGGGTAGCAATCGCGATTCGTTGCGTGAAAGACTGCCTAGCCGTGAACCTCGACGAAATTGACCAGCAGATCGTTGCGTTGCTCCGGGAGAACGCCCGGCGCTCCTTCCAGGACATCGGTTCCCGCGTCGCGCTGAGCGCGCCGGCCGTCAAGCGCCGTGTGGACCGGCTGGAGGCGGCGGGCGTCATCCGCGGCTACTCGGCGACGCTGGATCACGTCGCGCTGGGCTGGACGACCCACGCGGTCGTGTCGCTCTTCTGCGAGGGCCCGATGTCCGGCAGCGACATCCTCGCCACCGCCGGCCGCCACCCCGAGGTGGCCGCGGCCTACACCGTGGCCGGTGAGGCCAGCGCGATCCTGCACCTGCACGCGCGCGACACCGAGCACCTGGAGCAGGCGCTCGAGCGCCTGCGTGACGCGCCCGGCATCACGCGCACCCAGACGCAGATCGTGCTGTCGACGCTCTTCGAGCGCCCGGTGCAGTAGCCGGGCGATGGAGGCCTGACCTCCTCGTAGCAGTGCGGCTGAGCGGTCCGGATCGTCGTTCCTGGCCAGGAGCGCGAGGCCGGTGCGGGACCGCCGTGCCAATCGAGCGTCACGTTCCTGCTACTGGGTGACGGATACGTGACCACCGATCGGTCAGGGCTGGACCTCCTCGCAGCAGCGCGGCTGAGCGGCGCGGCGCACCGGTCAGCGTCACACGATCGGCGTCACGAGCGTCCCGAGCCCTTCGGCCGCCAGCTCCACCGTGTCGCCGGGCTCGAGGTAGCGGTCGCCCGCCAGCGGGCCGAGCTCCAGCAGGCAGCCCCGGTTCAGCGTTCCGGAGCCGAGCACGTCGCCGGGCCGCAGGCGCGTGTCGCGCGCGGCGTGCGCGACGAGCTGGGGCCATGACCAGTGCTGCTGGGCGGCGCTCGTGCGGGTGAGCTCTTCACCGTTCACCGTCGCCGTGGCGTGCAGCTGCAGGCGACCGTCCACCAGCGGCAGCTCGTCCGGCGTGACGAGCCACGGCCCCAGCGACGAGGCGAAGTCCTTGCCCTTGGCCGGCCCGAGCCCCACCGTCATCTCCTCGCGCTGCAGGTCCCGTGCGCTGAAGTCGTTGAGCAGCGTGAAGCCCGCGATCCGGTCCCCGGAGCCGATGACCGCCGCGATCTCCAGCTCGAAGTCCAGCATCTGCGTGGCCGCCGGGCGGCGCACCGCCTCCCCCGGGCCGTGAATCGACGCGGGGTTGGAGAAGTAGAAGACGGGCGCCGCGTACCAGGCGGGCGGGACCTCGCCCCCGCGACGGCGCCATCCCGTCGCGACGTGTCCTTCGAACGCGTAGAAGTCGCGCAGGCTCGGTGGCTCGGGCACCGGCGCCAGGAGCTCCACGTCCTCCAACGGGTAGACGGCGCCGGCCTCCTCGTGACCGTCGCCGCGCAGCCAGTCGAGCATCGTCGGCGCCCGCAGCACCGCGACCCCGCCGGCGTCCAGCCGGCCGACGGCGGGTGCACCAGCGGGATCACGGAAGCTGATTAGGCGCACGCCGGCGCGACGCTAGTGCATCGCATGCCTACGCGTGCGCCGGGCCGGTCGGGTCAGGCGGTGGCGCCCTCGACCTTGAGGTCCATGACGATGTTGTACACCCCGTTGGTCACGACCTCGTCGACGTACGGGGCGACGGCGTTCACCCGGTCGCTGTAGTCCGCGGCGTCCTGGCTCGCCTGCATCTGGTCCATCGTGCCGTCGAAGAAGCCGAACGTCACGACCTCGTTCTCGTTGGCGCTCCCGCGGAGCATGACGAAGCGGACCCAGCCCGGGGGCGGGTTCGACGTATCGGGCATGAACGCTTGCGCGAACTGCTCGAAGGTGCCGGGCTTGAGCCGACGGACGGCGTGTGCGCAGATCATGGGTCCTCCTTGTGGGTTGGAAACGTGCCGGCGTTCGGTAGCGAGCCGGCGCTGGAAGGCTGCTCAGTGCAGTGCGTGCTCACGTGCCTCCTCCTCCCTAGGCGTGACGTGCTCGCGCAGGGCGTGCGTGCCGCCGCGCGCCGTCGACGGCCACCAGATGCGGTCGCCGAGCAGCTCGACGGCCGCCGGGACCATCAGCGTGCGGACGATGAACGTGTCGAGCAGGATGCCGGCGGCGACCATGAAGCCGAGGTTGAAGGCGAAGGTCACCGGCAGCGTCATGAGCACGGAGAACGTCCCCGCCAGGATGATGCCGGCGCTCGTGATGACCGGACCGGTCGCCGCGAGCGCGCGCAGCACCCCCTCCCGCGTCCCGTGCTCCCGCGCTTCCTCGCGCACGCGGCTCATGAGGAAGATCGTGTAGTCGACCCCGAGCGCGACGAGGAAGATGAACGCGTACGTGGGCAGCGAGGCATCGACACCCGCGTCGCCGAGGACCTTGATGAAGAAGAACACCGACAGGCCCAGCGTGCCGAAGAACGACGCCATGACCGTGGCGATGAGCACGAGCGGGGCCACCACCGCCTCCAGCAGCAGACCGAGGATCACCGTGATCACGAGCAGGGCGACCGGCACGATGACACGCAGATCCCGGGCCGCCGAGTGGTTGAAGTCCGCCTGGATCGCGCTGCCCGCCCCGACGAGCGCGGTCACCCCGGGGCCGATCTTGTCCAGGCGGATTCGGAGCGTGTCGACACGCCTGAGCGCGGCGTCGGAGTACGGGTCGTCGTTGAACGTCACGTCCAGGCGGGCGATCCGGCCGTCGGTCGAGCGCGGCGCCTGGCGGCTGATCGAGGCGACGCCTGGTACGCCCTGAAGGCGATTGCGCACCACGGCGACGTCGGCGTCGGTCACCCTCCCGTTCTGGCGCTCCACGAGCACTGCGGTGGGGCCGAGGGCGCCGGGCGGCAGGGCGCGGCCGAGCACCTCGAAGCCCGTGACGCTCTCGACGTTCTTCTTGAAGGCACCGCCGATCGAGTAGTCCTCTTGGTAGGCCAACAGCCCGCAGGTGGCGATCGCGAAGAACCCCCCGGTCGCCAGCAGCGTCAGGCCCGGGCGATGCAGCACCCGCTCGCCGATCCGCCGCCACACGCCGCGGGGCGCGGCCAATTCGATGTCGGGCTGGCAGGCCACGGCAGCGCTGCGCGGCCAGAACCCGCGGCGGCCGGCGACCGTGAGCAGCGCGGGCAGCAGCGTCAGGCCGGCGAGCAGCGCGGACGCAACGCCCATGGCCGCGACCGGCCCGAGGGACTTCGTGGAGCCCGTCCTCGCCAGCAGCAGCACGAGCATCGCCGCGATCACCGTGCACCCGCTGGCCAGCAGCGCCGGGCCGGCGCGGGCGAGCGCGCGCTGCATCGCCTCGTGCTTGTCCGGGACGCGGTGCAGCTCCTCGCGGTAGCGGCTGACGAGCAGCAGGCAGTAGTCGGTCCCCACCCCGAACATCAGCACGATGAGGATCGCGGTCGAGTTGGAGTTCACGCTCTCGCCGCTCTTGGCGTAGAGGTAGATGAACCCGCTGGCCGCCGAGTACGCCAGGCCGACCACGACGATCGGGATCACGGCGATGAGCGGCGCTCGGTAGATCAGGCCGAGCAGCACGAGCACGAGGGCGATGGTGGCGGCGAGCAGCTTGGCGTCCAGGGAGCCGAAGACCTCCTCGAAGTCGGCTTGCAGCCCGAGGTCCCCGGTGACGTAGACCTCCAGTCCGCCCCGGCCGTCACCCACGACGCGCCGTGCCTCCTTGCCCCAGTCGGCGAGCTTCTTGAAGTCCGTCGGCACCGTGACGATCGTGTACGCCACGTCACCGCCGGGCGCCACGAGGTCCGGCGGGGCTCCGCGCGTGAACGGCACCACCGCCGGCGAGCGGACCGGGATGGCCCGGTCCACCCGCCGCGCGTCCCGCACGATGGCCGCGCGGTCGGCGGCGGTCAGGCCCCCCAGGCGCCGGTAGACGATGAGGCCGTTGCTCGTCTCCTTGTCGGGGAAGCGGTCCTTCAGAAGACGCTGGACCTGCGTGGACTCTGCGCCCTTGGGCAGGAAGCTCTCGGTGTCGTCGGTCGTGACGTCGCCGAGCTTGCCGCCGAGCGGCGCGAGCACGATTACGGCGACGATCCATGCGGCGATGACCAGCCACTTCGTCCTGCGGCCGGCCACGATGGCAGCGAGACGTGACATGCCTGGAAGGGTCGACGGTCCCGCGCGCCGCGCGTGGGGGCTCTGCGGCCAGCGCGTGGGCACCGTCGGACCCTGCCGCACGGGCCGAACGGGCCCGTCGGTGGAGGGCCCAGCGCCCGTGTCAGGATGTGGACAATGGAGCACGCACAGCACGACCGACCGGCGGCCTCGCTGAACCAGCTGGCCTTCAGCGCCACGGTCCATTGCCTCACCGGCTGCGCGATCGGCGAGGTGCTCGGCATGGTCATCGGCACCGCGCTGGGCTTCAGCAACCTCGGCACCGTCGTCCTCTCCGTCGCGCTGGCCTTCCTGTTCGGCTATGGCCTCACGAGCCTGCCGCTCCTGCGCTCGGGCCTGGTGCTGTCGGCCGTGATCCCGCTGGCGCTCGCCTCGGACACGATCTCGATCACGATCATGGAGGTCGTGGACAACGCGATCATGGTCGGCATCCCCGGCGCGATGGACGCCGGCGCCGACAGCCTGGGCTTCTGGGCGTCGCTCGCCGCGTCACTGCTCATCGCCGGCGCGTTCGCCTACCCGGCGAACCGCTGGCTCATCGCCCGTGGCAAGGGCCACGCGGTCGTGCACCATCACCACGAGCGGGCGGCGGCCTGATCCGCCGCGCGGAGCGCGGCGAGTCGTCCGGACGGGTCCTTCAGCGCACCGGCGTGACGCCGAGCTCGTCCAGGCGGGTGAGGATCAGCGCGTTGCGCTCCTGCAGCTCGGCGTCGAGCTCGTCGAGCTGCGCCCGGCGACGCTCCACGAGCGCCTGCTGGCGCTGGACGTTCGCCAGCGCCTCGCGGAGGATCGCGGCGCGGCGTCGCGACGACGTGCGATCCGAACGGAACTCCTCGCGCAGCAGCGTCCGGGCCTCTTCGGCGGCGATCAGCTCGCGGAGCTCGTCGAGCGAGACGCCGAGCAGGTCCTTGAGGCGCAGCAGCTCCTTGACGCGGTCGACGTCGGTCTCGGTGTACAGGCGGTGGCTGCCGGAGACGCGGTCACCGGCGGCCGTGAGCAGCCCGATCTCCTCGTAGTAGCGGATCGTGCGCACGGTCGTCCCGGCCGCGCGCGCCACCTCGCCGATCCGCATCGTCGCCGTCATACCGGGACCGTCGCTTCGCGGACGGACGCGGCGGCGGCCTGCTTACTCGTGGGCCGCAGCAGCGACACGCCGGCGGCGGCGACCGAGCTGGCCGCCAGAACCCAGAGCGCGACGTGCAGGTTGTGGATGAACGGGTTTAGTGCCCGGGGCGACAGCCCGGTCGTCAGCCCGGAGAAGATCGACAGCAGCGTCTCCTTCGGCACCCCGCTCGTGACGATCGCCAGCAGCACCGCGATCGACAGGACCGAGCCGGTGTTCTGCAGCATCATCCGCGTGCTGCCCGCGATGCCGCGCCGATGCACCGGTACCGCGCCCATCATCGCCGCCGTGTTCGGGGAGTTGAACATGCCCGATCCGACGCCACAGATGAGCAGCCAGAGGGCCGTCAGCCAGTAGGGCGTGTCGACCTGCAATGTCGTCATCCCGATCAGCCCCGCGGCGGTGACGATCAGGCCGATCGCGGCCAGCGAGCGCGCACCGTGGCGGTCGGCGTAGCGGCCGGCCAGCGGCGAGCTGACGAGCATCCCGGCGGCCAGCGGGGCGAGCTTGACACCGGCCAGGATCGGGTCGTCCCCCTGCGCGCCCTGGAAGTACAGGACGAAGACGAACGTCAGCGCGAAGCGCGACAGGCCCGACAGAAAGGCGGCGCCGGTCGCCGCGTTGAAGCCGCGGTCGTGGAAGAGCGACAGGTCGAGCATCGGTGCGGGGGTGCGGCTCTCGACGACGACGAACAGTGGCAGCAGCACGGCCGCGACGACGAGCGGCACGACGGTCATCGTGTCCGTCCAGCTTGTCAACCCGCCGCGCGATATGCCGTACGTCAGCCCGGTAAGCCCGACGACGAACGTCGCGGTGCCCAGCCAGTCGAAGCGATGGTCCTGCTCGGGCTTGATGAGCTCCTGCAGCACGACCGCCGACCACACGGTGCCGAAGATGCCGAGCGGCACGTTGAACCAGAAGACCCAATGCCAGGAGATCTGCACGAGCGCCCCGCCGAGGACCGGGCCGAGCACGAGCCCGACGCCGGCAACCATGACGTTCGTGCCCATCGCAAGGCCGAGCTGCTCGTGCGGGAACGCGTCGGTCACGAGCGCGCTGGCGTTGGCGAACAGCAACGCGCCACCGACGCCTTGCAGGATCCGCCACAGGATCAGGTCGGTGCCGCCGGTCGCGAAGCCGGCGCCGAGGGACGCGAGCGTGAAGAGCGCGAACCCGAGCACGAAGGCCCGCTTGCGCCCGAAGACGTCCGACAGCCGCCCGAAGGTGAGCACAAGGACGGTCGAGGCGATCATGAAGGCGAGGATCACCCACACGAGCAGCAGCAGGTCCACCCCGAGTGCGCGCTCGAGGTCCGGCAGCGCGATGACGAGCGTGCCGGAGTTGAGCGTCGCCAGCAGCATCCCCAGGCTCGTGCACGAAAGGGCCCACCACTTGTAGTGCGCGTGGTCGGCGTCGACGCCCAGACTGAAGCTCTTTCTTACGTTCACGTCAGATTACGATACCGCATCGAGATTCCCCGCGCCCAGCGGCGGCACCCCGCCCGTCAGCCGCGGTAGCGCCCGCGCACGGCACGGGACGCCTGTGCGCCCAGCAGCCGGGGCAGGCGGCGCCGCGACCCGGCCAGTGCGTCGTGCAGTGCCGCCTGTGCCGCCCGGCCGTGCAGGGATTCACCGTGCCCGAGCAGCAGGTGCTCGACGCGGTCGGCGTACGGCTCGAGGCTCGTCGGTGGCAGCAGCCGGCGCATCGGATGCACGCCGACGCGCTCGCCGGGTGCCGTGAAGTCAGGAGCGGCGACGAGTGCCTCGGCGACGACGAGCACATTGGCGGACTCGAGCCACAGCACGTCCTCCTTCCACATCGGCAGATGCCACAGTGGCTCGACGTCGAACGGCAGGCCGGGGATCGTCCCGAGCGGCACGACATGCAGCGGCACGCCGAGGCGCGTGGCGATCGCCTCGCAGTCCCGAGGGTGGCGGTCCAGCAGCTGCAGGACGCCGCGTGGCGGCCCGAGCTCGGCGACGGTCTCGTCCAGCCCGTCCCCGTCGGGTGGGTCGATGAGCCAGACGCCGCCGTCGGCGAGGACGGCGTGGCCCGCGCGCTGCATCCACGGCGGTGACGGATGCGTCCAGCTGCGCGTGACAGCCGACGGGGAGGTGAAGCGCAGGGCGGCCATGTCCGCTGAGCCTACCCGCGGAATGCCGCGCTGAAGACCAGGGCCAGAGTCCGCGCCGCCCCGGGGACGGCGCGGGAAGACGGCCTACTTCTCGGGATTGGCGACGTACGTCGTCTTGGGCCCGTCCGGGCGCCCGCCGACGATCTTCAGCGGTTTGCTCCTCGCCGGCGCGCCGCGGTAGTCGATCGTCAGCCGCTCACCGTTGTCCCCGCCCTTGAGCAGGATCGGATCGGTGAGCCAGGTCGACTCACCCTTGGCGTTCGCGCGGACGAGCGTGGCGACGTAGAGGCTCTTGCCGCCGAGGCCGTCCGAGACCGCGCTCGGCTTCGTGCCCGTCGTGTCCAGCGTGAACGTCCCGGCCTCCTGGTCGAGGGTGAAGCCGACGGTGGACCCGGCGCTGAAGCCCAGCGCCGCGGTACCCACGACGTAGTAGGCCCCGTCCTTGGTGACGTCGCCGTCCTCGATCGTCGCATAGAGATCGGGCGAGCTCTTGGCCTTGCCGTCGGTCTCGTACACGAGGCCCGCGCCGTCACCGGGAAAGGTGACGGTGTCCTGCTGACCGGGAGCCAGGCGGATCGAGTCGACTTCGACATCGAGCCCGGGGCCGGTGATCGTGATGCCGGAGTTGACTGCCTTGGGCAGCTCTGAGCCGTCGACGTGCACGGTGAGGGGCAGGCCGACGGGTGCCTGGAAGACGGGCTCGGCGGTCTCGTTCCAGTTCTGCACTGCGAGGTTGCGCGCGATCCGCACGTCCGGGATCTCCCGGATGAGCTCGCCGTCGACGATGCCGGTCCTGTGCCCGTCCGCGTCCTCGAGAATGAGGTGCGGGTGGGTCTTCTTCGCCGTCGTCAGGCGGATCTCGTTGTACTGCTTGGCCTTTCCGAGCACGGTGCCGAAGTCCTTGGCGTCCCCTTCGGTCGAAGACTCGCCACTGCAGAACGGGCACGGCTGGTACTCCTCGCCCGGCGACGTCGGCAGCAGCGACAGCGACTGCGTGTCGGCGTCGCCCTCGTAGACCTGGCCGAGGTCCTTGGGGTTCGTGCCGCCGACGTAGCGCCAGGTGTTCTTGTTCGTGTTCACGTCGATCGCGCGGATGATGCCGGGGAAGTTGTTGTCGTAGACGAGGATCTTCTTCTGGCCGTTGCCGCGGTCCTCGACGGCGAACGGCGTGATCGCGTGACCGCCGCCACCGTCGGCCTGGTAGATGCCGATCGTGTGGGCCTCGTCCCCGCTGTTGAGGTCGGTCTCCAGTTGCTTGAGCACCTCGTTCGGCGACCCCTCGATGATCTGCTGCTGCACGGTGGGGAACGCCTGGAAGACGAAGTCCTCGGCGATGAGGGCCTGCAAGTTCACGTTGCCCTGGATCTTGATGTCGATCGGCTTGGCGGCGCCGTAGTCCTTGGGATCGACGGTCTTGTTGAACATCCGCAGCGCCGTGACCGAGAAGCCCATGCAGTGGCCGCCGGCCATCGACTCGTTCTGGGCCTCCATCCACTTCGCGGCGAGCGGGGAGAGCTTGCATGTCTCGCCGGTCCCGCGCACGCAGACCTGGTTGCCGAAGATGTCCTCGACCTCGTAGGGCGTCATGTTCTGTGGCTCGACGTCGTTGCCGTAGTTCTCGAAGCTGAAGCCGTCGGCGTCGGGGCGAAAGCCGCTGTCGGCGACGATCGCGCCGGTCGGCTCGTAGCTCGTGGCGTTGCCGGCGCTGTCGTCGCCGTCACCGAGGAGGCTGGCCTTCTCGTCGATCGCCTTCGGCGCGGCGATCGGCGCCTTCTCCGCGCTCTTGGTGGCCTTGTCGCCGCCACATCCGGCGATCAGCGCCAGGCAGCACGCCGCCGCAATTGCTCTAGATCCGTTGTACACGGATTTCACCCTAACCCGCTGAGCCGTGCGCGCGCTTGCGGGGTCTGGCGACGAGTGGCACCTACCGGCCCTTGACTTCAAGTGCAGTTGAGGTCGTACGGTCGTTGCTCGTCCTGCCACAACCCATGAGGAAGTCCAGATGACAACGCTTCAATCCGCCAGCCGCCAGATCACCGACGAGGTCACGTCCTGGCCGGGCGTGGTGGCCGGTCACGGCCGACGCGGCGAGTGGGCCTTCAAGGTCAACGGCCGTGAGATCGGGCACCTGCACGGCGACCACGCCGCGCACTTCGGCTTCCCCAAGCCGCTGTGGGCTGAGCTTTACCGCCAGGGCCGGATCGTCCACCACCCCGTGTTCCCGGACCGGGAAGGACCCGCGGCGCGCCGCATCGAGTGCCAGGCCGACGTCCTCGACGTCATCGAGCTGCTGCGGATCACCTACGACCTGGCGATGGAGCGCGCTGCCGTGCGCGCCGCGTCGGCGGCTACGTCGTCTTGATGAGGCCGCCGTCGATGACGTCGTTCACGGCTGGAAGAAGGCGTTGACCGAGGCGACGTTGATGATCGCTCCCCCGCCCCGCCGTGCACCAAGCACGTGCGCGACTACCCTTGCCGGGGATGGACTGGGACGCCCTGATCGCCGCCGACCGCCGCCACGTGTGGCACCCGTACGGCCCGATGCCCGGCACGGTCGACGCGCTGGGAGTGGTGGGCGCGCACGGCGTCCGCCTGCAGCTGGCCGACGGGCGCGAGCTGATCGACGGCATGGCGTCGTGGTGGTGCGCGGTGCACGGCTACCGCCATCCCGCGATCGACGCCGCGATCCGGGCGCAGCTGGACCGCATGGCCCACGTCATGTTCGGCGGCCTGACGCACGAGGGGGCGATCCTGCTGGCCCAGCGCCTCGTGGCGATGACCCCCGACGGCCTGGAGCACGTCTTCTTCGCCGACTCGGGATCGGTCGCGGTCGAGGTCGCCATCAAGATGGCGCTGCAGGCCGCGCGGGCGGACGGCGCCACCGGGCGCACCCGCCTGCTGACCGTGCGCGGCGGCTACCACGGGGACACGTTCGGGGCGATGGCCGTCTGCGATCCGGTCGGCGGGATGCACTCGCTCTTCAGCCAAACCCTGGCCCAGCACGTCTTCGCGCCGCGTCCACCGGACGGCTTTGACGCCGGGCTGGATCCCGAGTGGGCCGCGGCCGTCGACGCGCTGGCGGCCGAGCACGCCGGCGAACTGGCCGCGGTCATCGTCGAGCCCGTGGTGCAGGGTGCCGGCGGGATGCGCATGCACGCGCCGGCGTGCGTCGCGCACCTGCGCGAGGTCTGCGACCGCCACGGGCTGCTGCTCATCCTCGACGAGATCGCGACAGGCTTCGGCCGCACCGGCGCGCTCTTCGCCGCCGACCATGCCGGCGTCGCCCCCGACATCATGTGCGTGGGCAAGGCGCTGACCGGCGGGACCCTGACGCTGGCCGCCACGCTCTGCACGCCACGGGTCGCCGAGCGCCTGGCGAGCCCGGACGCCGGCGGTGCCCTCATGCACGGCCCGACCTACATGGCCAACCCGCTGGCCTGCGCGGCGGCGCTCGCGTCGACCGCGCTCCTGCAGGACGGCGGCTGGCGGGCGGATGTCGCCCGCATCGAGCGTGGCCTGCAGGATGGCCTGGCGCCCGCGCGCGAGCTGCCGGGCGTCGTGGACGTGCGCGTCCTGGGCGCGATCGGGGTGGTCCAGCTGGACGCGCCGGTCGACATGGCGCGCGTCACCCAGGCGGCGGTCGACGCCGGCGTGTGGCTACGCCCGTTCCGGGACCTCATCTACACGATGCCGCCGTACATCACCGGCGACGAGGACCTGGCACGGATCACCGGCGCGATCCTTGCCTGCGCCGCGGTGCCCGCCCGCGCCTGAGCGCCCCGGGCGGCCCGTCGGCGGATCAGCCGTCCGGCGACAGGTCCGTCTCGACCTCGAGCATCCGCTCGACGGGGAGGCCCATCGCGTCAGCGTGGGCACGGACGCTCTCGGCATCCGGCGACTCGTAGAGACAGAACGCCCTCAGACCATCGCCGGCACGAACGACATGCGTGTGCTCCCAGGTGATCTGCGGGAAGCGCTCGAGCCGGATCTCGGTCGAGCGGGCGGCGATCGCGTCGAGATCGGCACGACTGACATCTCCGACGATGCGCTCGAGCAGGTATCTGGGCATGCGCTGAGTATGCGCTCCTACCCGTGACACCGCAAACCTGGCGTTAGCATGCGGGTACCGTGAGCCTCACCATCCGATTGCTGGGGTCGCCGGAAATCGAGCGCGACGACGTGGCTGCTGCACCACCGCGCGGCCGCAAGGCCTGGGGGCTGCTCGCGTACCTGGTGTTGAGCGATCGCCCGCCGCCGCGCAGTCGCATCGCCACCCTGCTGTTCGGTGAGGCGGATGACCCCCTCGGGGCGCTGCGCTGGAGCCTGGCCGAGCTGCGACGAGCGCTGGGTGAGCAGGTGCTCCTGGAGGGTGACCCGCTGGAGCTCGCCCTCCCGCCCGACGCGAGCGTCGACGTCCTGCTCCTGAGCCGCTCCAGTCCGCTCGCGACCGACGGCGCCGACAGCCTCGCCACCGGTGAGCTGCTGGAAGGCCTCGACTTCCCCTCGAGCCCTGTCTTCGACGTCTGGCTGCTCGGCGCGCGCCGTCATGCCGCCGGTCTCGTCCAGGCGGCGCTGCGCGAGGCGGCGCTCGCGCGTCTGACGGCGGGTGACAGCGTGGGAGCGATGGTCCTGGCCGAGCGGCTGCTGGCCTGTGACCCACTCGAACCCGCTGCCCACGAGCTGTTGATCCGCTGCCTCACCCGGGGCGGTGAGCGACACGAGGCGCAACGCCAGCTCGCCGCGTCCGAGAAGCTCCTCATGCGAGAGCTCGGGGTGAAGCCGGTGGAACTGCGCCGGGCGGCCTACGCCGACGAGGCCCACGACCGACCGCTCGGGGATCCGGCGACGGCGCTGGCCCAACTGGAAGCGGGGCAGGCGGCCCTTGACGCCGGCGCCATCGAACCGGGACTCGCCTGCCTGCGCTTGGCGGCCGGTGAGGCGGAAGCATGCGGCGACCGCGCGCTCGAGGGGCGGGCGTTCGGCGCCCTCGGCGCCGCCCTCGTCCACGCCGTGCGCGGTCGCGACGAAGAGGGCGCCGCCGTCCTTCACCAGGCGCTCGCCCTCGCCGATCACAGCAGTGACCGGGCGACGGCGGTCGCCGCGTGTCGTGAGCTGGGCTACGTCGACGTGCAGGCCGGCCGCGTCGCCTCCGCGGGGCGCTGGCTGGCCCGCGCCACCGACATCGCCCGCGGCGACGAGGAGCGCTGCGCCGTCCTGGGCGTTCGCGGCATGGCGCTCTCCGACCGCGCCTACTACGAGGCCGCCCTGGAGCTGCTGACCGAGTCGGTGGATGCCGCGCGGCGATGTGGCCGCCACCGTCAGGCCGCGTGGTCGCTGTCGTTGATCGGGCGCGTCCACCTCCTGCGTGACGAACCCGCAAAGGCCGGTGAGGCCGTCGATCAGAGCCTCGAGCTCGTTGCCGGCGAGCGCTGGGCCGCGTTCAGGCCCTGGCCGGAGGCACTGCGCGCCGAGCTGGATCTGCGCGGCGGCCGGGTCGATGTCGCGGCCGAGCGCGTCGAGCGGGCGTTCCGCCTCGCGTGTCAGCTCGCCGATCCGTGTTGGGAGGGCATGACGATGCGCCTCCGGGGTCTGATCAGCGCCGCGCAGGGGGATCACGCAGCGGCGTACGACCTGCTCGTCGACGCGCGGGGGCGCACAACGCGCGTCGGCGATCCCTACCAATGGGTCCATGCCCACGTGCTCGACGCCCTGGCCGACGTGGCGATCAGGACCGGCGCGCCGAACGCCGAGGCCGTGGTCGAGGCGCTCGCGCGGCTCTCAGGACGGACCGGGATGCGGGAGCTCGCGGCGCGCGCGCAGCTGCATCGCGCGCGCCTCGGTGACGCGCAGGCGCACGAGGCTGCACGGCTGCTGGCCAGCGAGATCGACAACCCGGCGCTTGTGCGCAGCCTGACCCCTGGGCGCCCGGCGTGAACAGGCCTCACATGCCCCCTCACACGGACGGCTGGTGACCTGTCGAGGACACCAAACCCCAAGGAGGCAATCATGCCGTTCATCAACGTGAAGGTCATGGGAGGGGTCCTCTCCCAGGACCAGCGGACCGAGGTCGCCGAGCGCATGACGGATGCGTTCGTCGCCGTAGCCGGCGAGCCGGCGCGGTCGGTGACGTGGGTCGTCGTCGAAGAGATCGGCGGTGGCGGCGACTGGACCATGGGCGGAAGGGCGGTCACGACCGACGCGGTCAAGGAGCTGTTGGCCGGCGCGCCGGCCTAGAGCTCACCGGTGCGGCGGGCGCGCGACGTTCTGACGTCGCGCGTCCTGCCCCGCCTGAGCGCCCGGACCTGGGCCGCCGGAGCCCCCTCGCTTCGTCGTTGGCGGAACGACGGGTCCGAAGCCCCGCCAATTGCCCTCGGCTTCCTGAGTTCGCCGCGGCGGGCTGGGCTAGACTCGGTCGTGCTCGGAGGCTTCGCGTGCCGCACTCCCTCACCGACCTGGCTGGCCTGAAGGTCAGTGCCGAGGATTTCCTCTCCGCGGTGCTCGAGACGGCTGCTCAGGCGATCTGGGTCGTCGATCCCGACGACCTGATCCGGTTCGCCAACCCCGCCGCGATCACGGCGCTCGGCTACGACAGCGCGGACGAGCTGCTCGGGCGCGACAGCCACGAGACGATCCACCACAAGCACCCGGACGGGACGCGGTATCCGGCCGCGGAGTGCCCGATGCGGCTCCCGCGAACCACGGGCCAGACGGTCACGCGCGATCTGGACTGGTTCGTCCGCCGCGACGGCTCGATGTTCCCCGTGTCCTACGTCTCGGTGCCGATCGCGGTGTCGGCGGGTCGCGGTGCGGTCGTGGCGTTCACCGACATCGAGGACCGCCCGCGCGCCGAGGAGGTGCTGCGCGAGCGCGATGCGGTGCTGGGAGCGCGCGAGGACTCGCTGCGGCGGATCGCGGCGCTGGTGGCCGGCGGGGCGGCGTCTGCGGACGTGTTCGCCGCGATCGCGAGGGAGGTCGGGTACGTCGTCGGCGTGTCGCTGGTGGTGGTGTGCCGCTACGACCCAGGCCGGGCGACAGCGACCGTGATCGGAGTCTGGAGCGAGTTTCCGCATCCGTTCCAGGCCGGTACCCGCTGGCCGCTCGACGGGCCGACGCTCTTGTTCCTAATTCTGAAGACCGGTCGTCCTGCGAAGATCGACGACTTCACCGGGATCCCCGGCACGATCGCCGACGCCGGCCGCAAGGCCGGGTTCGGTGCGGCCGCCGGCGCCCCGATCATCGTGGACGGCGAGATCTGGGGCGCGATGATGGCCAACGCCGGTCGTGGCCCGGTACCCGACCGCATGGAGGAGCGGCTCGCCGCGTTCACCGAGCTGCTCGCTACGGCGATCTCGAACACCGAGAGCCGGGCTGGTCTGGGCCGGCTGGCCGAGGAGCAGGCGGCGTTGCGGCGGGTCGCGACGCTGGTGGCGCGTGGAGAGCCGCCGGAGTCGCTGTTCGCTGCGGTTGTCGAGGAGGTCGGGCAGCTACTTCCCGTCGAATATGCGGGCCTGAGCCGCTATGAGCCCGAGGGTGCGCTGAGCATGGTGGCCAGCTCGGGCAGGGCACTTGACCACATTCCCGTTGGCAGCCGGTGGACCCTTGGGGGGAAGAACGTCGCCACGATGGTCTTCGAGACCGGCCGCCCGTCTCGGATCGACAGCTATGCCGATCCCTCCGACCCGGGTGCTGTGACCGCCTTCCGCGAGGTGGGCGTCCGCTCAGCGGTCGGGACGCCGATCGTCGTCGACGGCCGCCTCTGGGGTGTGATGATCGCCGGTACGACGGCCGAGCAGCCGATACCCGCTGACACCGAGGCGCGTCTCGCCTCGTTCACGGAGCTGTTGGCGACGGCGATCGCGAATGCCGAGAGCCGTGCCGGGCTCGCCCGGCTCGCCGAGGAGCAGGCCGCGCTGCGGCGGGTCGCGACGCTGGTGGCGCGTGGGACGCGGCCGGAGGAGGTGTTCGCGGCGGTCGCGAACGAGGTCGCACGGCTGCTTTCGGTCGATTTGGCGAACCTGTGCCGCTACGAGTCCGACGGCACGCTCACGTTCGTCGCCAGCGCAGGGGAGCGCTTTCCCGTTGACAGCCGGTGGCCCCTTGGGGGGCACAACCTCGCCACGCTCCTGTTCGAGACAGGCCGTCCGGCCCGGATCGACAACTATGCCGATGCCACCGGCCCGCTCACTGCGGACATCCGCGAGCAGGGCATCCGCACTGCGGTCGGGACACCGATCCTCGTCGAGGGCCGCCTGTGGGGCATGATGACCGCCGGCTCCAGCCAGGAGCAGCCCCTGCCGGCCGACACCGAGGCGCGCCTCGCTTCCTTCACGGAGCTGGTGGCGGCGGCGATCGCGAACACCGAAGCGCGAACGGAGGTCGGGCGGCTCGCCGAGGAGCAGGCCGCGCTGCGGCGGGTGGCGACGCTGGTGGCGGAAGGGGCAGCGCCGTCCGAGGTGTTCCAGACGGTGACCCGCGAGGTCGGCATCCTCTCCGGTGCGGACCTCGCGCGCATGGAGCGCTACGAGTCGGGCGACAGCGTGATCGGCGTCGCCGGCTGGAGCAGGGGCAACGCCCCAGGACTGGCCGTCGGCAAGCGGTTCTCGCTCGAAGGCGCGAGCATCGCCGCAATGGTCCACGAGGCGAGCCGTCCCGTTCGCGTGGACAGCTTCGTCGACGCTCACGGTCCGATCGCGTGGGAAGCGCAGCGCTTGGGGATCCGTTCGTCGGTCGGCTGTCCGATCGTTGTCGAGGGCCGCCTCTGGGGCGTCATCGCCGCCTCGTCCAAGAGCCGGACGCCGTTCCTCCCCGACACGGAGTCGCAGATAGGCGAGTTTACGGAGCTTGTGGCGACGGCGGTCGCGAATGCCGAGAGCCGCGCCGATCTGGCCGCCTCACGGGCGCGGATCGTGGCCGCCGCTGATGAAAGCCGGCGCCGGATCGAGCGCGATCTGCACGACGGCACCCAGCAGCAGTTGGTGACGCTGATGCTGGAGCTCCGGGCGGCGGAGGCCACGGAGCCGTTCGAGGTGGGTGACCTGAGGGCGCAGCTGGCGCGGACGGCGCAGGGTCTGGACGGGGTCCTGGAGGAGCTGCGCGAGATTTCACGGGGGATTCACCCCGCGATCCTCTCCAGAGGGGGCTTGGAGCGGGCGCTGACGGCGCTGGCGCGTCGCTCGCCGGTGCCGGTGCAGCTGGATCAGCGCGCCCAGCGGCGGCTGCCGGCGCCCGTCGAGGTCGCCGCGTACTACGTCGTGTCAGAAGCGCTGACCAATGTCGCCAAGCACGCGCACGCATCCGTCGTGCACGTCGAACTGGACGCACACGACGGGACCTTTCGGCTGGCGATCCGCGACGACGGCGTCGGCGGGGCCGATCCCGCGCGTGGGTCAGGACTTGTCGGGCTCAGCGACCGCATCGAGGCGCTCGGCGGCACGCTTCAGGTCACCAGCCCCGCCGGCAACGGCACCACGCTGCTCATCGAGATCCCAGTCGGCGAGAGGGGACCGGAGCTAGGGTCCCGGGAGTGAGCAGCCAGGACCAGACGACACCCCCGCCCACCCGCGCGGACTATCCGCACACCAGCGCCATCCCGACGCGCTGGAAGGACAACGACGTGTACGGCCACGTCAACAACATCGAGTACTACGGCTTCTTCGACACCGTCATCAACGCCTACCTCATCCGCGAGGGTGGCCTGGACATCCACGGCGGCGAGGTCATCGGCCTGTGCGCCGAGTCGCACTGCCGCTACGCCGCGGCGCTCGCCTTCCCGGACACCGTCGACGCATGCCTGCGCGTCGGGCGCCTGGGCGGCTCGTCCGTGACCTACGAGCTCGCGCTGTTCCGCGCCGGGGACGCGGCGGCCGTCGCCACCGGCTGGTTCGTGCACGTCTTCGTCGACCGCCAGACCCGCCGCCCGGTGGCGGCGATGCCGCCGCGACTGCGCACCGCCCTGCAAGCCCTCCAGGAGAGCCCGTCATGACCGCGGCGCACGAGACGATCTTCACCCTCGAGGCGACGCCCGTGAAGTTCGGGCCCGGCGCCAGCGCCGACGCGGGCTGGGAGCTCAAGCGCCTGGGGGTCACGCGCGCGCTGCTCGTGACCGACCCCGGCGTGCAGGCGGCCGGCCACGCCGACCGCGTGGCGGAGTCCGCGCGCGCCGCCGGCGTCGACGTCGTGGTCTACGCCGAGTCGCGCGTGGAGCCGGACCTGGCATCCATGCAGCACGCCGTCGCATTCGCGCAGGACGCCAACGTCGACGGCTTCGTCTCCGTCGGCGGCGGCTCGGCGATGGACACCGCCAAGGTGATGGACCTCATCGTCAGCCACCCGGCGGACATCATGGCCTACATCAACCCGCCGATCGGCGAGGGCCGCAAGCCACCGTCGCCGCTGCTTCCCCACCTGGCGATCCCGACCACCGCGGGCACCGGTAGCGAGGCGACGACCGTCGCGGTCCTCGACCTGCCTGAGCTGAAGGTGAAGACGGGGATCTCGCATCGGTACCTGCGCGCAACGCAGGCGATCGTCGACCCGGAGCTCACGCGGACCCTGAATGCGGACGTCGTCGCGTCCTGCGGTTTGGACGTCATCTGCCACGCGGCGGAGTCGTTCCTCTCTCGGCCGTTCGACACCCGTCCGTTCCCCGAGACACCCGACGCCCGGCCCCCCTACCAGGGCTCCAACCCGATCGCCGACATCTGGTCTGCGCACGCGCTCGCGCAGGGCGGCAAGTACCTGCGGCGCGCGGTCGCCGACGGCGGCGACATCGAGGCGCGCGGCGCCATGATGCTCGCGGCGACGACGGCCGGCATCGGCTTCGGCTCGGCCGGAGTCCACATCCCGCACGCGTGCGCGTACCCGATCGCCGGCCTCAAGCACGTCTACCGGCCGCCCGGCTACCCGACCGATCATCCCTTCGTCCCGCACGGCCACAGCGTCATCGTCACCGCCCCCGCGGCCTTCCGCTTCACCTACGACGCGATGCCCGAGCGCCACCACCACGTCGCCGAGGTCCTCCACGGTGAACGGATCGAGAACCCGGGACCGGACTCGCTGCCCGACGTCCTCATCGCGCTGATGAAGGACATCGACGCCGCGTGCGGCATCGAGGAGCTCGGCTACACCGCCGACGACATCCCGGCGCTCGTTGACGGCGCGCTCAAGCAGCAGCGGCTGCTCGTCATCGCGCCCAAGGCCCCCGCGGCCGCGGACCTTGACGCGATTCTCCGGGCGTCGCTGGCCAACTGGTAGCCGAGGCGTCGGCGGCGGCGGTTGACCGCGTGCCCCCGGGCCGACATACGATGGGGCGGTGAGCCCCCTCGACAGTCCCGCCACCGCCGAAGAGCCCGTCATCCGGCTCGTCCCCACCGCCGAGGAGCGGCTCCTGCGCGAGTCCGTCGGCGCGATCGCCGCCCGCTACGGCCAAAAGTACATGATCCGGTGCACCGAGGCCGGTGAGCCGCCCACGGAGATGTGGGACGAGCTGGCCGAGCACGGCTACGTCGGCGCGAACCTGCCCGAGGAGTTCGGCGGCGGCGGCATGGGCATGACCGGCCTGGCGATCGTGCAGGAGGAGCTCGCGCGTCACGGATGCACGCAGCTGCTGCTCGTCGTCTCCCCCGCGATCGCCGGCTCGATCCTCACCCGCCATGGCAGCCAGGCCCAGAAGGAGCGCTGGCTGCCGGGCCTGGCCGACGGCACCGAGCGCATCGCGTTCGCGGTGACCGAGGCCGACGCGGGCACGAACACCCACAAGATCACCACGCGCGCGCGCAAGACGGCGGGCGGCGACTGGCAGATCACCGGCCAGAAGACGTACATCTCCGGCGTCGAGCACGCGACCGCGATCCTCGTCGTCGCCCGCCAGGAGCTCGACGACGGCACGCTCGGCCTGCCGCTGCTCTTCCTCGTCGACGTGGACGGGCCCGGGATGACCCGCCAGCCGATCGCCACCGCCCTGCGCATGCCCGACCGCCAGTGGACGCTGTTCTTCGACCACCTCACGGTCCCCGCCGAGCGCGTCCTGGGCGGGGAGATCGGCGGCCTCGGCGCGCT
Organism: Solirubrobacterales bacterium; assembly: GCA_025964155.1. Classification (GTDB taxonomy): domain Bacteria; phylum Actinomycetota; class Thermoleophilia; order Solirubrobacterales; family Solirubrobacteraceae; genus Paraconexibacter. Next base: position 4,131 of record JAOPZJ010000105.1, on the reverse strand, counting down.
CTTCGACGGCCTGAACCCCGAGCGGATCATGGCCGCCGCCGGCGCGCTCGGCGGTGCGGACCTCGCGCTGGAGAAGGCGGCGGCCTACGCGCGTGAACGCGTCGTGTGGGGGCAGCCGATCGGCGCGCACCAGGGGATCGCCCACCCGCTGGCCGAGTGCAAAGTCGAGGTGGAGCTCGCGCGGCTCATGACGCGCAAGGCGTGCGCGCTGTACGACGCCGGCTGGAAGGGCGCCGGCGAGGCGGCGAACATGGGCAAGTACGCCGCCGCCGAAGCCATCGTGCACTGCGTCGACCACGCGATCCAGACCCACGGTGGCAACGGCGTGGCACTGGAGTACGGCATCAGCGACATGTGGTGGGGCGCCCGCCTGACGCGGATCGCGCCGGTCAGCCGCGAGATGATCCTCAACTACGTCGCCGAGCACTCGCTGGGGTTGCCCAAGAGCTACTGAGCGTGCAGGCGAGCGTCCTGATCGTTAGCCGTCGTCCTGGCTGAACGCCCAGCGCGTCTCCTCGATCGACAGCCCCGACGCCAGGCACGCCAACAGCTTCATACGCGCGGCCTGCGGGCTCAGGAAGCCGACGGGGATGATGCCCGTGTCGCGCAGGTCCTGCTCGGAGCCCGCGTAGCCGTAGGTCCCGGTGAGCACGACGCCGCGCTCGGGCCGGCAGTAGGCGACGATCGGCATGCGCTCCGCGGCGTCGGCCCACAGCGCGAGCAGCTCGGGCGCCAGATGGCCGGCGCCGAGCGTCCCGATGACGACGCCGTCCGGCTCGGCCGACAGGGCGGCGCGGGCCAGCGACCCGTCGTCGCCCGAGACGGTCGGCACGATCAGCACGCGCTTGTCGAGGTCGCGCGGATCCAGCGGCGGGTTGCGCGGTATGCGCGACCAGATCGTCGCGTGCCCCTCGGTGACCCGCCCCAGCGGCCCGGTCTGCGGCGAACTGAAGGCGACGAGCGACGTCGTGTCCGTCTTGCGCGCGCAGCGGGCATGGTGGATCTCCCCGCCGAAGACGACAAGGACGCCCATCCCGGCGGCGTGCTCGCTCGCGGCGACCGAGACGGCGTCCATGAGGTTGGCGGGCCCGTCGGCGCCGGCCGCGGTCGCCGGGCGGATCGCGCCGGTGAAGACGATCGGCGCCTCGGCGTCGTGGATGACGTCGCAGAGCATCGCGGTCTCCTCCAGCGCGTCGGTGCCGTGGGTGACGACGACGCCGATGCCACGACGGGCGGCGTCGCGGGCGGCCTTGCAGATCGTCAGCTGGTCGGCGAGCGTCAGGTGCGCGCTGGGCACGTTGATGATCGTCTCGGAGCTGAGGCCGGTGCGGCCGGCGAGCGCCGGCAGCGCGGCAACGAGGCCCGCGGCGTCCAGCGCCGGCGTCGCTCCCGCCTGGCCGGTCATCGCGATGGTGCCACCGGCGGCGAGGATGCGAACACGGCGGGCGTCGGGCAAGGCGGGCGTTGACACGGTCTTGACCTTACTTAGTAGGGCGTATGCCCCACGGGCCGTCAGCCGCGGAGCAGCGTGCCCGCCCGGACCTGGGCGATGACGCCCTCGCAGGCGGCGGTCACGTGGTCCAGCACGGTGTCGAAGCCCCGCGGGCCGCCGTAGTACGGATCGGGCACGTCCAGGTCGCCGAGCGCCGCCGACGCCGGGTCGAACTCGCGCAGCCGGCGTACCTTTGCGCGCATGGCGACGTCGTCGGCGGGCAGCAGGTGCAGGAGATCGCGGACGTTGGCGGCGTCGGCACAGAGCAGCAGGTCGTAGTCGGCGAAGTCCTCAGGACGGATCTGGCGCGCGGCGCCGGTAAGGACGATCCCGCGGCGGGCGGCCGCGTTCGCCGCGCGTGCGTCCGGCGGCTCGCCGGCGTGCCAGCCGCCCGTCCCGGCGCTGTCGACCTGCACCGACTCCGCCATCCCCGCCTCCCGCAGCAGGTGGACCATCACGCCTTCGGCCGTCGGTGAGCGGCAGATGTTGCCCATGCACACGAAGAGGAGCCGCGTCATCGCGGCGATCCTACTCAGGCGGTCCCCGTGCACCATTCAGCTACAAATGGCGTCTCGGGTCACCGGCCCGGTTGATGGCTTCAGCGGAGAGGGCGGGATTCGAACCCGCGATGGAGCGTTCAACCCCATACCCACTTAGCAGGCGGGCGCCTTCAGCCTCTCGGCCACCTCTCCGGGGTGCATCAGTGTAGAGGAGCGTCCGCATCGTCGACATTCCGCAGTCGTGGTGGCCGGACGAGGTGCGTGGGTCGGCGCGCCCGCGCCGCGGTAGAGGACGGGGGCGCCGCGGCGGGCGCCCCCGGGTCCCCGCCGGCGTCAGCGGCGCTCGTCGCGCCCCGGATCGCCGGACCGCTCCTCGTTGCTTCCATCGGGGAAGTACGACTCAGGCGAGCCCGACTTCGCCAGTCCGCGACTGATCATGTAGGCGCCCGCCACGATGGCGACATACAGCCACGCCTGCTTGGCGATGAACGCGTCGGAGCCGTTGCTGTCCCCGCCCTTGATGACCGCCGCGCTGACCAGGATGGCGACGATGATCCCGAGCATTGCCATGAACTCGGTCGTCTTGAAGGCGGCCTTGGTCTCCGTGCTCAACCGCGCAGCGGTCCGCCCGGCGCCAACCCGAATGCCTGGGCTTCTACCCGTTGATGTGGCCATCAGTTCCCTCCTTGGGATGTGGTGCTCTCATGCCTCTCCTGTCGAGAAGCGCCCGCGCGGGATGCGCGAGCACCGCACCCGTACCCGGCACGGCGGCGGCGATTCGTTCTATGCGAGTGCAGTCACCGCGCTGACTCGGCTCGTCGCTTGGGTCCGGGACGCCCCCACGACAGCCGCCGATTGCCCGAATGCGACGGCACCAGACCACCCCGGGCATCGCGTCACCGGACGTACGGTCCTGCGGTGGGTCGCAGACTCGTCATCGCGAAGAATGGGGCCGCACTCACGTTCACCGGGACCGGCAGCATGGTCACGGTGCCCGACGCGAACTCGCTCGACCTCACGGGGGCGATGACGCTCGCGACGTGGGTGCGGCCCACCACCCAGGCGGACTGGCGCACGGTCATCCTCGACGAGGCGTCGGGCAACCTCGTGTACTCGCCCTACTCCTCCACGGCCTTCGGCGGCAGCGTGTCAGCTGGGTGATGGTGAACGGCATCCATCCTCCTCGGGCTCATGCTTGGACGAGGGTGCGGACCTGCGGATACCCCACAGCCCCGGGGGTCGCCGGTGCGATGTGGGCCTCTTGACGCGAAAACTGCATAGTGCTAACCCGTGCAATGAAGCCACTAATGGGCGGTCCGCAAGGCGTCGTTCGCACAGGCCGCCCGGTCTCTCGTGCTCGAAGAAAGGAGCGGCCATGAGAGCGCAGCGGAGAGCATTGGTTGCCGGCGTGGCGGCGGTGGCGCTGGCAGCCGCGGGGACGGCTCAGGCCAAGACATACCGCGTCTCGGGCCAGCAGATCGTCGACGATCCGGCGGCGGGAGCCGCCCACATGACCGGAGGGCTCGTCGGGAAATGGACGACGACGAATTTTAAGCAGACGGCAAACTCGCCGATCGTCCGGGCCAAGGGCGCCGAGCAGTTCACGGGCTGCATCGACCGCGCGAGGGACGGCTCGTGCACCGGTGACCCGACGGGCACGCTCCGCTTCACCTTCCAATACTGGGCGAAGCCCGCTGCGCAGGCCGACCAGGTCGTGTGGGGCGCCTGTTACCACCCGATCGTGTCGGGGACCGGCGCCTTCAAGGGCGCCAAGGGCGTGCTCGTGATGGCCGATACGCCGACCACGGGTGCGACGACACGGACCGATTACCTCGGCAACGTGACGCTGGGGGCGGTGGGTTAGCCCGCCGCCCGCGCGGCCGCGGTGGGCTGCGGACCGCACTCGAGTCGAAGAGAACATCGGCGTGAGCGCCCGCTGGGTGGAGGTGCGCCAGGCGGACTCGGCGCTGCCGTTTGCTCGGGTAGGGGGGCTGAACGCCTACCGGGCGTCAGAGCCGGATGCATGGACCGCCAGCGGCAAGGCCACGCCCGGCGGAGGATCAGGCCCGACGAACGCGCCTGATGGGACCGCGCCGGGACCGCACGTCCTTGGGCATCGCGGATTCGTCAGTATTCATG
>JAOPZJ010000080.1 GCA_025964155.1 Solirubrobacterales bacterium | reverse complement strand
CCGCCCGGGCCAGCACCAGGGCGATGGCGCGGCCGATCCCGCGCCGGCGCCCGGAGCCGGTGACGAGCGCCACCCGCCCGGCCAGCACGCCCGGGGCGTCAGGCGCCCGCTGCGATGATCTGTCGTTCATGCCCGTCATCTCCCTCGTCCGTCACGCCCAGGCGTCCTTCGGCAGCGTCGACTACGACGTGCTTTCCGAGCTCGGCCACCGGCAGGCGGCGCTGCTGGACGCCGCCCTCGCCGCGCGTGGCGTCGCGGTCCAGATCGTGCGCTGCGGCTCGCTCCGCCGACAGCTGGACACCGCGCTCGCCTGCCCGCTGGCGGCCCGGGGGCCCGTCGTCCGGGACCCGCGCTGGGACGAGTACGACTCCGCCGATGTCATGACCCACCACGCGGCGGTCGGCGCGCAGGTTGACGGAGGCGGCATCGGCGCGCCCGCGGGCATGACCTCGCAGGACTTCCAGGGGATGCTCGACGGGGCGCTGCTGGACTGGATCGCGGCCGGCGACCGGACGCCGTGCCAGGAGTCGTGGCCCGCGTTCCGCGGCCGGGCGACGGGTGCGCTGCAGGAGCTCGCGGCCGGGCTGGGCTCCGGCGAGGATGCCCTCGTCTTCAGCTCCGGCGGCACGATCGCCGCCCTCGCCGCCGCGCTGCTGGACGCCCCGGATACCGTCTTCGTCGCGCTCAACAAGGTCGCCGTCAACACGTCCGTCGCGAAGGTCATGGTCGGCCGCACCGGTCTGCGGCTGCTGAGCTACAACGAGCACACGCACCTGGAGCACGACCGGGCCCTGATGAGCTTCCGCTAGCGCCGCGTGCGGGTCACCGGCGTCGGGCTCGAAGTCCATGCCGCGATCATGCGCGCTGGGCGGCCCCGGCCCGCCGGGGCCCGGCGGGCGCGCTTGGGGGAAGTCCAACGTGCGACGACCGCTTGAGTCCGGGCTATCGACCCCGATCCGACGCTCACCCGCGATCTGACGGCCCGCGGGCGGCGTCAGATGCCGTGCAGCAGGCCGCCGTCGACCGGCAGGGCGACACCCGTGACGTAGGCCGCCTGCTCGCTGCAGAGGAACGCGGCGACCTGGGCGATCTCGTCCACGCGGCCCACGCGCCGCGCCGGCACCTGGCGCTCGGCGGCGGCGCGTACCGCTTCCTCGGACCCGCTCATCGACACGAGGCGCTCGGTCATGATGCGTCCGGGCAGCACGCTGTTGACGGTGACCCCGTCCGCGGCGATCTCGCGCGACAGGGTCTTGAAGGCCGCGAGGGTCGCCGACCGCTCGGCGTTGGACAGCATGAGGTGCGACAGCGGTTCCCGCACCGAGGTCGACGCGACGTTGAGGATGCGACCCCAGCGACGCTCGCGCATCCCAGGGCTGACGGCGGTGACGAGCGCCATCGGCGCCAGGACGAGCGACCGGTGGGCGGCCTCCCACTGCTCGCGCGTGAACGCCAGCGGATCGCCGCCGGCGGGAGGACCACCGGTGCTGGATACGAGGACGTCCAGCGGCCCGCCGAGGGCGGCCTGCACCGCTGCCAGGAGGTCCGGCACTGCGTCCAGGTCGTCGCTGTCCCAGACCAGACCGGTGGCGCCGATCTCGGCCGCCGCCGCGTCGATGCGCTCGCGCGACCGTGAGGTGATGGCCACGCGCGCGCCCTCCGCCGCCAGCGCGAGGGCGATGCCCTTCGCGATACCGCTCGAGGCGCCCGTGACGAGTGCCCGTCTACCGTCGAGTCCAAGGTCCATGCGTCACATCTTGGCGCCCGGACGACGGACGCGCACGAGCCCGCTGGCGGTGTCGTGCCGGACGGTGCGCAGCCCGCTTGGCGCTCGTCCGATACGCCAGCCAGACCTCCGTCCCGCCGGCGGCCTGGTGGAGCAGCTCGTTCTCGTAGCCGGTGCGCGGCAGGGCCGCGGTCCCGCCCATCGCTGCGCACGCGTCCGACGCCCCCGCAGCGGTCACCGATGCCGGCGTGACGGCCCACCCGGCGCCCACCCGGCACGCGGCCGGCAACTGCTCGGCACAGGGCCGCGTCGCCCAGCGCGAGTCCGCGCGCTGCACCGCGCACGGCCCGTCGGCCGCGTTCGGCTTGTCCTGCGCCCAGCTCCAGATCGACGCGTCGATGCGCCCGTCGTTCGGCAGGATCTGGTCCATGCCCAGCAGCCCGACGCCACACCGCGTCATGGCGCCGACGGTCGCCGGGGTCAGGCTGCGCTGACGCTGCAACGCGGGCGACTGCGTGGGATCCACCACCGTCGAGACGAGGGTGCTGTCCTCGAAGTACCGCACGAGCTTCGCGTCGTAGACGCTGCGCGGATACACCGCGTCGCAGGCCGGGAACGGCTTGTAGTCCGCGGTGCTGCCGCTCTCCACGTGCGTGTCGTCCCACCCGAACACGTCCGCCTTCCACCCCGCGCGACAGTTGCCGACGAGGATCACCTGGGCTCCGGTCGCGCGGATCTCGTCCCGCGTGGTGGCCAGCGGCATCGGCGCGCACGTGGCGGCCTGAACCTGCGCGGGTGACGGGCGGTACAGCAGCGAGCTGCCGTCCGCGCGCTTGAGGCCGGCGTCGAGCTGCTGCACGGTCTGTGCGAACCCCGCGTCCGTCCCGAGCTCGTTCTCGAGGTACAGCAGGATCACGTCGTGCCGGTGTGAGGGTTCGTTGAGCCAGCCGGCGATTTCCGGCAGGACGGCCGTGAGCGGTCGCTCGGACGTGCACCCGAGGTGCAGCTCGCTCGGGCCGCGACCGTGGCACACGAGCACCGCGCCCCCCGGGCCGCTGTCGTGCAGGTCCAGCTCCAGCGACCGCATGTCGATGTCCAGCTGCTGGCCCAGCGACAGCTGCTGGTTTGAGTCCAGGCTGGACACGGTCGGCGGGTCGTTGCTCGCGCTGTTGAACGAGTTGTGGGTGCCGAGCCACTGGGCCTGGCGCAGCGGCAGCTGGTCCCCCAGACCGACCTGGAACTGCGCGGCACGATGCGTCCACGACTGCAGGTAGGCCTCGGTGGCACCGGCCGCGACCTGCGGGCCGATCGGCACGGTGCATAAGGCTGCCGGAACGCCGAGGCGGCGGCATTCGGCGTTGACCGCGCCGGCGACCTTCGCGGCGGCCGTGCACGTGAGCGCCGTCGGACTGAGCGTCGCGCACGCGTCGTCGACGGTCGAGCCCTGCGCCTGTGCGGCCGCTCCCCCGCCGCCGGCGACCATGGCGACGAGCGCGACGGCAAGCACCCGGAGGTACGTCGATTTGTGACCCATGTTCACACCCTAGACGGGCGGAGACATCTCGGGGGAGGAAGTTGCCTGAAACCGGTGCAGCACGGCGCCGCCCGGGACGCGTCACCGCGTCCCGGGCCAGCCTGGCCGTATGACGGTCAGACCGAGGCGGCCTCGGAGTCCGGGGCGACCGCGTCGCGCTCGTTCGGTACGCAGTGCGTCATGACCAGACCGGTCACGTCGCGCGGCGGGTTGCTGCCGAGGTTGCCGATGCGCGCCAGCTCCTCGTCGTTGAGGACCTGCGTGGCGAGCGGCTCCAGGTGCCGGACGTCGTCGGCGGAGATGCCGATGCCCTCGCCCACGCGGGCGCCGAGCTCGGTCTCGGCGATCAGCAGGTGCCAGACCATGCGCTCCTGGATCGGGCGGTCGCACTGCGAGAGGTTCCCGATGTAGTTGCCCACCAGCTCATCCTTCTCCCACTGCTCGCTCAGCAGGTAGCGCTCGCCGACCTGCTTGTAGTCGTTCGTGCGCTCGATCTTGGCGCGCGTCAGACGCCCCTCGATGACCGGTCCGACCTCGGACGTCGCCGGCTTCGCGGCCTCCGACAACCCACCGATGATCGACGGCTCGTAGTTCACCGTCGGGTTTGACCCGGTCTCGTCGACGTAGTAGGCCATCGAGCCGTCGCGCTGGTTCGTCGCCGGCACGCCGTTCTTCGGCTGGTTGACGGGCAGTTGCAGATAGTTCGGCCCGACGCGATGGCGCTGGGTGTCGGAGTAGGAGAACGTGCGCCCGACGAGCATCTTGTCGTCGGAGAACTCCAGGCCGTCCACCAGGACGCCGGTGCCGAAGGCGATCTGCTCGCTCTCGGCGAAGAAGTTCTTCGGCGCGCGATTCAGCTCCATCCGGCCGATCTTCCGTACCGGGAACTCGTCCTCGGGCCACACCTTCGTGTCGTCGAGCGGATCGAAGTCCAGCTCCGGGTGGTCGTGCTCGTCGATGATCTGAACGGCGAGCTCCCACGCCGGATAGTCGCCGCGCTCGATCGCGTCGTACAGGTCCCGCGTGTGGACGCCCAGCAGCTCACCCTGCTTCACGGCGGCGTCCGCCTCTGTCCAGGACCGGACGGGCTGCTCGGGCAGCCAGTGGTACTTGACGAGCTTGGATTCGCCGGCGGCGTTGACCCACCGGTACGTGTTCACGCCGAAGCCCTGCATGTTGCGGTAGCTCGTCGGGACGCCGCGCGGGCTGAGCACGAGCGAGATCATGTGCAGCGCCTCCGGCGTCTGGCTGATGAAGTCGAAGACGCGGTTGGGCACCTGGCGCTCGAACGTGACGGGGTCCGGCTTCTGGGAGTGGATGAAGTCCGGGAACTTGATCGCGTCACGGATGAAGAAGACGCCGAGGTTGTTGCCGACGAGATCCCAGTTGCCGTCCTCGGTGTAGAACTTCACCGCGAAGCCGCGCGGGTCGCGGACGGCTTCGGACGAGTCGCGGCCGCCGGCGACGGTGGAGAAGCGAATCGCGATGTCGGTCTTCTTGCCCGCCGGCTCGAAGAGCTTGGCGCGCGTGTACGTGGAGATCGGCTCCTCGCCGCCGACCGTCCCGTAGGTCTCGAAGGTGCCGAACGCGGTGGCGCCGCGGGCATGGACGACGCGCTCAGGCACGCGCTCGCGGTCGAAGTGCGCGAGCTTCTCCATGAACTGGTAGTTCTCGAGCGTCGCGGGGCCGCGATGACCGATCGTGCGCGTGTTCTGGTTGTCGGAGACCGGATGGCCCTGACGAGTCGTCAAGGTCTTGCCGTCTGGGGTGTTCGCTGGGTCACTCATAGGGGATTCCCGTGGTCGTGGGGGTTACGTATCGATTCCCGGTCACGTCGGGGGTGAGGAATCGATCCGATTGCAGGCGGGGCACGTGCCCCAGTGGGTCACTTCGGAACGGTCGACGCGGAAGCCCTGGGTGTCGGCGGGCTCCAGGCATGGAGCCTGCCCGACGGCGCAGTCCACGTCGACCACGGTGCCGCAGGTCCGGCACACGAGGTGATGATGGTTGTCGCCGACCCGGCTCTCGTAGCGGGCCGGGCCGCCGGCGACGTCGATGCGGCTGGCCAACGCCGCGCGGTGCAGCGCCTCACAGACGTCGTACGTCGCCTGCATGGAGATGCTCACGCCTGAGGCGCGTACCCGCTCGATGACCTGATCGACGCGCGGGTGGTCGTGGGCCTCGGTGAGGACGCGAAACACCGCCAGTCTCGGCGCGGTGACCCGGAGGCCAGCACCGCGCAGGCGCTCTTCGATGCGTTCATCGAGCACTCCTCGACCTTACCTGGAATGACTCCAGATTGCGAGGCGTTCCAGTAAGGATGCGTGCGGGTCGGCTCAGGCGCTGCCGACGAGCTGCACGTGATCGGCCTCGGCCGCCCCGGCAAAGGGGCGGGTGATGCCATAGCGGTTCAGCGTCCCCTCCGGCACGCCCTCCAGACCGGGCGTGTCCGAGGCCTGCCCGCGGGTGTGCGGGTCGTTGGCGAAGCCGCCGACCTCCACGGAGTGCTGCGGGCTCCGGTACCCGGAGAGGCCGACGAGGTGCAGGTGCAGCGCCTTGCCCATGAAGTCCAGCCGCGCGGCGATCCGCGGCTCGTCCCCGACGGCGTAGTTGGTCCCCGCGGCGAGGAACAGGCCGTACGGACCACCGTGCGGAAGGAACGGCGGCGCTCCGCCGGGCGGCAGCCCGGGCCCGGAGCCCGCGGCACCCGAGCCGGGCACCGAGGCGGCCGCCGTCGCCTGCAGCGCCGCCAGGCGCTTGCGCAACGTTGATCGGTCCGCCCGCAGCGCCTGCAGCTTCGCCGCCTTCGTCGCCCGCGCCTGCTTGAAGCCGTACTGGCGATTGATGAGCTCGATCCGGATCTGGTCGACCTCGTCGCGCTGCGTCAGCGCCGACTGCGTGATCTGCGCCTGCCGGACCTCGAGCTCGGCCAGGCGCCGCGCCTGCACGGTGACGGACGCGCGGACGTCACGCACGCGACGCGTCACGGCCGCGTTCTGGTCAGCGACAGCCTTCAGCCCGTTGGCCCGCTCGAGCAGCTCGGCGAAGCCGTGGGACTGCAGCAGCACCGACACGAGGTCCGCCCGAGGCGTCTCGTACTGGCCCACGAGCTGCTGCGCCAGCACGCGGTCGTCGCGCGTGCTCTGCAGGCGCAATCGCGCGAGGCGAGACCGCGCGCTGCGCAGCTCGTCCTGCAGGCGGCGCAGTTCACCCTCCTCGGCGTCGACGCTCTGCTGCAGGCCGGCCAGGCGCTGGCGCAGGTCGTCGATGCGGGCCTGGAAGCGGTTGATCTGCCGGCTGTCGCCGCCGATCGCGCCCCGCAGGGCGCGGTCCTTGGCCACGTTCGCGCCCAGCTGGCCCGGCAGGTCGGCGCGCGCACCGACAACCGGCACGATCGACATGACGACAACGGCGGCAGCGGCGGCGCGGCGCAGGGACGGAGGTGACGTGAAGGGCATGGTGAGCTCGGCCCCGCAGCCGGCCGGCGACGCTACCAGCGCCCGCGCGCATCAGCCGGGAGCTTTGTTGCAAGCGGCTCCGGGGGCACTGCGCTGTGAACGCCCCGGCGAGCGCGAAGGCGCCTTCGAAGCTCAGGCCACCGCGTACGGGTACGTCGGCGAGCGGCCCTGGAAGGAGAGGATCCGGGGGTTCTGGATCAGGCCCTCGCGGATCTCGATCGCGCGGCGGATCGTCTCGCTGGCGTCCCACGCGGCAGGCCCCGCCATGACGATTGGCAGGTACTCGAGCAGCGCCTCGCTGTTCTCCCACGTCGCCGAGTTCCACAGGTACGACGGGCTGTGGTCGACGGCGTAGTAACGCAGCGCCTCCCCCACCGTGAACATCGGGGCGGCGAACGAGGTCGGGCGCGCCCACTCGAAGCCCATGCCTTCGTCGCAGGAGACGTCGACGAACAGCGTCCCGGGCTTGAAGAGGCTCAAGTCCTCGTTCATCACGAACATGAGCGGCTCGTCGGTGTTCTGCAGGATGCAGTTGACGACGATGTCGTACTGGGCGAGGACCTCGGCGAGGGACCCGGGCTCCGGCGCCTTGAGGGCGAGCGTGCGGCTCGGGTTTGCCGGATCGCGAGCGAAGTGCTGCATCCGTACCGACGCGAACGGCGAGGCAACCGCGGAGACGCTGCGCTGCGTGAGCACCGTCACGTCGCTGACCCCGAGCGCCGACAGCCCCCTCACGGCGCCACGGGCCGTGGCACCAAAGCTGATGACCGCCGCGCGCAGGCGACGGCCGTAGTCCCCGGTTGATCCGAGCAGCTGCAGGGCGTGCAGGACCGAGCAGTAGCCCGCGAGCTCGTTGTTCTTGTGGAAGACGTGGACGTTGAAGGTCCCATCCGTGTTCCAGTGGTTCATCGCTTCCCAGGCGATGAGGGTCAGCCCGCGGTCGATGGCCAGCTGGGTCAACCGCTCGTCCTGCACGCAGTGCGGCCAGCCCCACACGACCTGGCCGCGGCGCAGCGTCTGCAGGTCCTCCGGCAGCGGCTTGGGGAGCAGGAGCACATCGCAATCGGCGAAGAGCTCCTCACGTGCGCCCACGCCGCCCACCAGCGGTGCGAGTTGGTCGTCGGAGAAGCCGAAGCGATCCCCGTAGCCCCGCTCGAGCACCATGTCGCGACGCAGGTCGGGGGCGATGCGCTCGAGGTGCGCGGGATGAATTGCCAGGCGACCCTCGTCCCGCTTGCTGGACGTCGCCACGACGCCGACGCTCAGATGATCCACCACACGAGTCTATGAGAGGCCCGCCTGAGAGGCCCGCCATCGTCGCGCGCGACTACCGTGAGCGCCGCCTTGCTCCGGGATGCCGGATCAGCGACTGCACCACCAGCTCGCGCTGGGTCTTCGCGCGGATCGGCCCCATGGTGCGTGGCGCAACTTCCGGCCGATTGTCGTCTCGGCCGGTCCGGTATAGCGGGTCGGTCAGAACTGGTGACATGAGCATGAATCCCACCCCTCTCAGTCGATGGATCAGCCCGTGGATCATCGCGCCGGTCACGCTCGTCGTCTTCGCCGACAGCGCCCATCTGAACCCCATGCCACCGGCACTCTCGGTCTTCCTGCTAGCTGCACTAGGCGTGCCTGCCGGCTCGCTCCCTGCGTGACTCCCGAGCGGTCAGGGCACCGGCAGCAGTGCGTGCACCCGGGTGCCCCGGCCGGGACGACTGTCCACCACCAGGCGTCCGTCCAGAGCAGACACGCGGTCTTCGAGCCCGCCCAAGCCGGTGGTACCGCCGCCCAGCGCGCCGCCGACTCCGTCGTCGCGAACCTCGACCTGCAGCAATCCGCGCTCAAGGCGCGCTGTGACTTCGGCACCGTCGGCGCGGGCGTGCTTGAGCACGTTCGTGAGCGCTTCGCTGACCACGAAGTAGGCCGTCGCCTCGATGTCGGACGGGAGACGCTCGACGGTCACGTCCACGCTCACAGGCAGTGAGATCCGGGACACGAGCGCATCAACGCCCGCTCGCAGGCCGCCGCGCGTGAGCACAGCCGGAAGAATGCCATGCGCCAGTTCGCGCAACTCGAAGTTCGTCTCCTCGGCGTGCTGCAGCGCCTCGTCCACCAGCTCGCCGGCGTCGGCATCGCCGTCCTTCAGCGCCTGCTGCGCTTGCTTGAGCACCATCACCGCGAGGACCAGCCGTTGCTGTGCGCCGTCGTGGAGGTCTCTGACCACGCGCCGACGCTCCTCGTCGGCCGCTGCCATCTGACGCGCTCTTGCCGCCACCTCCTGTCGCCGGCGTATCTCGGAGGAGCGCGCGCGCTGGGTCAGGCTGGCGACGAAGATGGCCGCGGCCGCCACGGGGATGAACACGAGTCCCGCGGCATCAGCAGAAGCGAACGTTCCGGCTGGGGGGACATGGAAGAAGTTGAACGCCAGCCCACTGAGGAGGGCGCTGATCAGGCCTAGCGGAACCCCCCACTTGGCCGTCACCCACAGCACCCCGGGGATGTACACCGAGTCGAGCGACAGCGGGTCGACCACCAACTTGAGCGGATAGTCGAGCAGCGTGCCGGCGGCGACCGCCAGCACCGCACTCGCGATGCCAACCGGCGTCGAGGAGGGCGTCCCAGGATCAAGCCAGGACCGGATCCGCCGCATGCCGCCGAGCGTATCGCGTCCGTCGAGAGCCCCGGGCGACGACCGCAGTGCGCCCGCTGGTCGCACATCAGTGTCAACTTCGGCGCGCGGGACCCCCGGCGCGTCCCACTGGACGTACAGTCGCAGCATGGGATTTCTCGATCGTGCAAAGAAGGCAGCGGAGTCCGCTCAGGCGATGACCAGCAAGGTCGGCATCGGGGCCACCGCCGACCAGATGGCGCTCGCCAACCGTGCGCAGAAGCTGATGAAGAACGGCGTCGACACGCCGGCGCACATCGACTCGATGACGCCAACCGGCAACACGGACACGCCGGGCGGGAACGAGCACGTCATCGGCCTGACGATCTCGCCCGCCGGCGGCACGCCGTACGCGGTGAGCATGAACCAGTACATCTACCCCGCGGCGCCCTTCGCAATCGGTGACAACGTCAGCGTCAAGGTCGACCCCGACGACGCCAACGTCGTGATGATCTTCGACAAGGCCTGATCGCCAGGACGGCCGCCAGCACGACCGGAGAGCCGATCACGCTTCACGGGCCTGCAGCCGGCGGAACCGTCCACCGAAGAACACCAGCGGCTCGGCTGGGTCCTCGGGGTGTCGCACCCGGGTGACGCGACCGAGGACGACCGCGTGATCGCCGCCGTCGACGACGTCGTGGTTGGTGCACTCGAGCGTGGCCACGGCGGCGGCGAGCAGCGGCGCCCCCGCGTGGCCGGCCGCCCACGGCACACCGGTGAACCGGTCGGTCGCCAAGGTCGCCCCGCGCCGCGAACGGCGTCCACGAGGACTGGATCGACCCGCTTCCGCTTGACCTGGCCCGGGCCGGGCGCCACTGATCGCGGGGTGTCTCCAGGCGAGCGCGCCCGGCGGCGCGACGTCCGCCTACCGTTGGCCCAGCAGCGGTATCGGGACGCCGCGCCCTCCCCGCAGTCCACGTATCACCACCCGAGCAGATCGGACGCCAGCAGCGTCTTGCTGGGCAAGGAGCTACGTGTTGCCCCACGCCGCGAGCGTGACAAGAGCGGCCGCGGGCACCACGGACGGGGCGTCGATCACGCAGGTGTGACGGGCCTGCGTCCACGTCACGGTCGTTCGGCCGCCGCGGGTGCGGACGCGGTATCGCGCATTGCCCCGGGTGACGTCGCGACCGGCGCTGGCTGCGAGCGGGGATCCCGCCACGATCGCGTACCCGAGCGTCGTCCCGTCCTGGTAGCGGTAGAAGACGGTGGTCACGGCGCGGCCGCCGACGCGATCGGTACGACGACCGGTCGTGGTCCAGTCGAATGTCCCGCTCCAGTCCGGGAACGCCAGTCCCTCCACCGCTGCGGAGAGGTGCGGGCGCGCTCCGCCGGCCGCGACCGCGACCGGTGCTGCCTGTCGGGCGGGGAGGCGCGTGACGGCGGCCACCTGCAGCACCGACGGAGGCTCCCGGCGATCACCCGGTCCACCCACCGCGACAATGAGCACGACGATCAGCGCGGCGACCAATCCGAGCCCCGGCGCGACCAGCAGCCGTCGTGGCCGGCTCACCCGGCGTCGGGACGGGCGCTCGGCCGTCCTCGTCCACTCCAGCGACTCGCGCAACGTCTGCGGCGCCCGAGCCTCGGGGTGGGCCATCGCGGCCGCGATCAGCGCCGAACCGCGCTCCGCCAGCGCGAGCTCCTCGTCCGTCAGGGGGATGTCGTCCTCGAGGTCGGCCATGTCAGCCCTCCCCCAGCATGACGCCGGGATCGACGCGTTCCATCCCGCGGGCGACCTGGAGACGCGCGCGATACACCCTCGAGGTGATCGTCGCCTCCTTCACGCCCAGGAGCTCCGCAGCCTCGGCGTAGCTCAGCCCGACGACGTCCACGGCCACCAGCGCATCCCGGAAGCCGTCGGTCAGTCCCGCGATGTGCGTGAACACCTCATGGACCTCCAGCGCGCCCTCAGGCTGGCGCGCACGGGACAGATCGACCGGCTCGAACCCGTCCGGTGCGTCGACCGGGACGATCCGCCGCGCTGCGGCCCGGCGAAAGGTGAGAAAGGTGTTGCGCAGCGCCTGCAGCAGGTACCCCAGATCGTCCTGCGCCCGGACGCGGCGGGGCTTCGCCAGGACGCGGGCGAACGTCTCCTGCACCAGGTCCTCGGCGTCCGCGCGCGAGCCGCACAGCGCCCAGGCCGCGCGGTACAGGCGATCGGCGTGGTCGCCGAGGGTCGCTGCGTCCAGGATGCGATCGCCGTCGCTCACTCACATCACTGTACCGCGGAATCGGCGCCGCGCATTAGGGTGCCCTTACAAAGGGGACACCGACCTTCGGGAAGGATCGCGACCGGCGCGGCGTCCTGGGTTGCACACCCCCCCCCGAGAGGATCCGTCTCATGCGTCTGTACGCACCTCGTGTCATGTCCGTGGCTCTCGCGAGCGGCACGCTGCTCGCGCTCGGAGCCTGCGGTAGCTCGAAGTCGAGCTCCAGCTCCACCTCCAGCTCCGCGACCGCTGCGGCAGCGACGACCACTACTGCGGCACCCACCGGGGCCGCCTCGACCGTCAAGCTGTCCGCTGACCCCAGCGGCGCCCTGAAGTTCACCACGACGAAGCTCACCGCCAAGGCCGGCACGGTGACCGTCGCGATGAAGAACCCGTCAGGCAGCGGTGTCCCACACGCCATCGCGATCGAGGGCAACGGCGTCGATCAGGACGGCAAGACCGTGCAACCAGGCGGAACGTCGACCGACACCCTCAAGCTCAAGCCCGGCACCTACGACTTCTACTGTCCCGTCCCCGGTCACAAGGCGGCGGGCATGACCGGCACGCTCGTCGTCACGGGCTGAGCGAGGCGTGTCGCGCGCCGACGGCCGGCCTCGCGACGACGATCCGCTCGCCAGGTGGATCCGTCTGCTCTCGTACCCGCATAGCGGGCACAAGAGCGGACGGAAGCTCAGCCGGCGAGACCATCGAGGACCTCGACGTGCTCCGGCATCAGCGTGATGTCGGCTGCGCCGAGGTTCTCCTCCAGGTGTGCCCGCGAGCTCGTGCCCGGGATCAGCAGCACGTGGTCGGCGTGTTGCAGCAGCCACGCCAGGGCAATCTGCGACGGCGTGGCCCTGAGTTCGCCGGCGATCCGCTGGACGTCTGGGTGCTCCGCCGGTCGTGGGGCCGCACCGAAGGCCGAGCCGAGCGGAAAGAACGGGACAAAGGCGATCCCCCGTTCGCGCGTGGTCTCCAACACGTCCTCCCCACCGCGGTCCAGCAGGCCGTACTGGTTCTGCACGCACGCGACGGGGGTGTGCTCGAGCGCGCGCTCGAGGTGTTGCACCCGGACGTTGCTGAGGCCGATGAGCTCGATCTTCCCCTCATCGCGCAGCGTTGTGAGCGTCCGCAACGCGGTGTCGAAGACGTCGTCCGGAGTGTCGAGCACGCGCAGGTTGACCGCGGTGAGCCGATCGATTCCGAGGACGCGAAGGTCCGCCTCGACCGCGGCACGGACCTCCGCCGGCGAAAGCGCGGGGAGCCACGCGCCTGTTTCGTCGCGGCGCGCGCCGACCTTGGAGACGACCCGCATCGCCTCCGGCCACGGATCCAGCGCCTCGGCCAGCAGCTGGTTGGCCACGTCCGGTCCGTAGTAGCTCGCCGTGTCGATGTGGTCCACGCCGAGCTCATGTGCGCGACGGACCACGGCGACCGCCCCGTCGTGATCGCGTGGCGGTCCCATCACCCCCGGCCCCGGAAGCTGCATCGCCCCGAAGCCGACGCGGCGAACGGAATACGGACCAAGCAAACCGGTGGATGGCGACATCTCGCGAGGCTAACCAACCCGCCTCGACCCATCTCGCTCAGCCGCGGGGGATGTGCCGTAGCGCGGGCCGTCGACAAGGAGGCCGACGAGGCGAGCGGCCTGCTCGCGCCAGCCCTCCCGCTGCGGCAGGAGGAAGACCGAGCCGGTCGCGCGGAAGACGTCCTCGGCGTCGATGTCCGGCCGGGGCGTATGGGGAAGTTGCGGAAGAGCGTGGCGACGCGCGGCCTACGCACTCGACGCCGACAACGCCCGACGTCTATGGGACGTGTCGACCTCGTTGATCACGGCGTGACGTGACGAGCGGACTACCCTCTCAGCACGATGACGGCCAATCTCGTGGGCATCAACCACGTCGCGCTGGAGGTCTCCGACGTCGACGCTGCGCTTGAGTGGTACGGGCGGATCTTCGCCTTCGAGCTGCGCGGTCGCGCCGGGCCGAATATGGCGTTCATCGACATGGGCGATCAGTTCCTTGCGTTGAGCGCACCGCGCGAACAGTCGCGCGACGACGATCGCCACTTCGGGCTCGTCGTCGACGACAAGGAGTCGGTACGGCGCGCGCTTGCACGGGCCGGCGCCGAGATCGTGCCGACGCGCGGCCTGCGTTTCGTGGACCCGTGGGGGAACAACGTGGAGGTCGTGCAGTACGACGAGATCCAGTTCTCAAAGACCGACGCCGTGCTGCGCGGGGCGGGTCTTGCGCACCTAGAGAAGACCGAGGCCGCCCGTAAGGAGCTCCGCGACAAGGGCCTCGCCGACGAGTTACTCGGGAGTGCGGGCGTCCCCATTCCCCCTCGCTCGGGGAGTGCATCTACCGCGGTCAAGGCAACGGTAGATGCACTCCCCGTGGCCGGGACCCCGTCAACGCGGGCTCGGTGACCGCAGACGTCCCGGAACCGTTGTTCAGCTGGCCCGGCGGTTCGCGGCGACGCGCGGCCCGAACGCGCTTGGCTGGCCGTTGGTCTGTGCCGGCCCTGTACTTCGCCACCACTACCGTTGAACGGGTGGTCGATCATTCCGAACTCGGGCGAAGCTCCCGGCGCCCGTGGGATGGCCGGGCCCAGCGCGGCGACCGGATCGTCGTGGCCGGGATCGCGTTCAGCGCGCTCTACGGGTGGCTGATGCTGCCGCTGGTGCCATCCCTGGTCAATTCTCATCCGGCGCTGCTCGAGTTGCTGCGCGGTTCGATGTCCTCGATGCTGGCGATGGGGGCGCTGGCCCGCACCGGGCATGCGTCGCTCCTGGTCGGAGTCCTCGCAGGGGTCCCGGGCGTCATCATGTTCGACTGGCTGTACTGGTGGGCGGGGCGGCGCTGGGGCCAGCGCGCGGTGGGCATGCTGGTGGGCGTCGGCCCCCGCGCCGACCGGCGCATCCGGCGGTTGGAACGGGTGATGGGACGACTCGGCCCGTTCGCGGTGGTCTTCAGCTACCTGCTGCCGGTGCCGAACCCGATCATCGACGCCGCAGTCGGCTGGACGGGGATGCGGTTGTGGGTGTTCCTGCTGCTGGACACGATCGGCGCGGCGCTGTGGGTCGGGTTGCTCGTCGGGCTCGGATACGCGATCGGCCAGCCCGCCGTGGATGTCGTGCATACGATCGGCCGTTACTCGCTGTGGGCGACGCTCGGGATCGTGGCGATCATCATCGCCTCGCAAGTACGCGCGTCACGCCGTCGCGTCCGCAGCGCGGACGCCTGAGCCGCTGCGCCAGGAAGCGGGGCTCGGTCAGGCCGAGACGTCGGTGTAGACCTCGAACGTGGTCTCCTGGGGCGGGTCGCCGAAGCCGCCATCGATGCCAGCCTGTATCCGGGGCAACAGGGTCCCGTCGCGGAACTGCTCCCAGCTCTGCTGCGAGTCGTGGATTGCGACGATCGTCCATCCGTCGGCCGACGGGCCTGCCACGTGCGACACTTGGCCCTCCGGCAGACCCCCACCCGTGGGATGCACAGCGGCGATCGATGCCTCGTACTGGTCCTTGGTACCACCAGGGAACTGGTGGACGACTCCGTAGGCCATTTCCGTGCTCCTCTGATCGTGGACAATCTGGCTCATCTCTCGCTGCGAGCCGCGGTATGACCGTACATCCGCCCAGGGCAGGCGCTGGGGCAGAATCTGCTCCGGCCTGCGGGTGAAGTGACCCTGGCCGGCCCGCCCCTGCCGTCGTTACCCGCGGCCGCGCGAGAGCGTCGTTGAACTGGTCGCGCGACTCGATGCCGAGCACAACGCCAAGTCGTCGGCGTAGGCGGCGGCGCTACACCCCTCACGCGAGCGACATCACTGGCGCCGACCGGCCGCGAGCGTCTTGCTCGTGGTACGGCCGGCGATGTCGCCGTAGACCATGCGGGCGGCGATCTTGACCTCCTCTGCCGTCTCGAAGTTCCCGAGGCCGACGCGGAAGCGGCCGTTGTCGAGGGCCTTCGCGTCCCGGGTGTCCACGAGACGCTCGATGCGTCGGCCCGACGAACTGGATACCACGAGGTCGAACGCCGCCGCCGCGGTGCTCAGGCTGCCGGCGCTCCCGGGTGTGACGTCCAGGGTGGTGGTCCCGCCGGCGTCGCGGCGCACCGTCAGCCCCGGAGCGCTGGGCGGCTGGACCGGCGGCGCGGTGAAGGGGTCCACGAGCTCGACCTGCCGGGGCACGCCGTCCTCGTGGGTGAGGAACGCCTGCAGCTGGTGGGCGCCCGGCGCATCGCTGGGGTCGAAGACGACGGGAACCTTGGCCGCGGTGCCGGTGAGCTGGACCGTGTTCAGGACGCTCGTGCCCCGGGCGTCGACATCGAGGAGGGTGAGCTTCCCGGTGAGCCCCGCGGGCACGCTGATCACGGTGCCGCGCAGCCGGGCACGCTCGATCAGCGGCAGCCGCCGCAGCTTCGCGAGGAGCGTGCTCGGCACGCGCCCGAGCTTGACCGCGCTGCTGCCGGCGCCGCCCGCCGCCGCGTACCGCACCCCGCGGATCGTGGCCGACCGGGTGGCGACGGACGCGGGACCGACGTTCGCCTTCAGCGCGGTGTCGGGCAGGTGGGCGCCGACGGAGATCTCGCTGGAGCGCAGGGGCGCCTGACCCGGGTCGAGGCTCACGCGGTAGTCGCCCGGCGGCGGGTTCACGATCAGGAACGTCGTGACGTGGTCGACGGGATCCTGGTCGACGAGCGCGCTGGGCGTCTTCGCCGTCCCGCCCGCGCCGCCGACGGCGACCGCGCTCGGCGGCGAGAAGACGTAGTCGCCTGGCGAGGAGGCGGTGGAGTACACCTTGCCGTCGGGCCCCGTGACGGTGACCTTGGGTGCGGCGGCCTCCCCCGGCGCCCCGGCGAAGCGCAGGCCGAGCTGCTGGACGCCGGCGGGGATGGGGATCGGGCCGCCGGTGCCGAGGTCCGCGCGCGGCCCCGCCCGCGACTTGAACACCGCCGGCTTGTAGGGATCGAGGTCGCAGCCGGTAAAGAGCTTCAGCCCGCCGTTGAACCGGTATGCGAACCCGGCCGAGATGTCGGTGATGCCGAAGTCGATGCTGCCGCACGCCGCCAGCGCGATGTTGGAGACCAGGGCCTTCACGTCCAGGCAGATGAACAGGCACGCGTGCCCGTTGCCCTGGACGTAGAAGTCGCCCGTGTCGAAGGAGATCCCGCCGTCGAGGGCGACCTCCAGCGACGCGGGGCCGAAGTCGTGGCCGAGCGCGCCGTGGAAGGTGAGCGTGTTCTGCTTGGCCGCGTCGTACTGCACGAACGCGTCGCCGACCTGTACGCCGGCCACCGCGATCGAGCCCTGCAGGCGGATGAAGAACGGCGAGGGCCGGACCGTGAGGTCCACGTCACCGGTGAGGAGACCGGCCACGGCCGAGAACGAGGCACCGCCGCTCATCGTCAGCGGATCGGTCACCAGCGAGAAGCGCAGGTTCGTGAGGAACACCCCGGCGAACACCGGGATGTTGGTGCCGACCGAGCCGGCGGCGGACCGCAGTTCGCCGTCGGCGATGACCAGGTGGAAGCTCGCCCGCTGGGGCTGCGGGATGTTGAGGTAGGCCTCGTCGATGTTCGCCGCGAACGAGGCCGAGGCCGCGTCGAAGGAGATGTTGCCCTTGGTGATCGAGACCGGCCCGAGCGTCGTGCCGCTCAGGTCGATCCTGCCCGACAGGCTGTCCTGCAGCGCGCGCACGTGGGCGCGGCGCTGGCGGCGGACCTTCGCGATGTCGGCGTAGGTGTTCGTGGTCAGCGTCACCGCGCGGGGCTCGTCGACGCCCGAGCGCGCGATGTCCGCCGTCGGGGTGGTCGTCGCGTCGTGGCGGCTGAACGCACCGGGGAGCACGATCGCGAAGTGGGTGTGCGAGACGCCGCCACCCGCGGTGAAGGCGACGTCGAAGGCGGCGTCCCTGGCGGCAGCGGTCGCGCCGGCCTCGGGGGTGGCGACCGGCGATCCCTTGTAGCGGGCGCCCGGCAGCAGTCGCGGCTGCCTTCCGAGCTGGCCCTGGATCCAGCGCTTGGCCGTCGCGTCGTCGAAGTGGTCGAAGCCGGCGATCGGGTCACCGTCCACGACGACGCGCACGCCGCCCGCCTGCCGCTCGAGCGCGTCCACGGCGGCCGTGTCGAGCTTGGAGAGGTCCGGCTCCGACGCGGTGGTGGCGAAGATCCTCGCCACCCCGGAGCGGGCGTCGACGAAGAGCGCCGCGTGGTCCTTCGGACGCAGGGTGACCCCGTTGACGTCGAGGTCGTGCGTCGTCCAGAAGAACTCGCGGTTGCCCCCGAGGTCCATGCACAGGCCGCCGAAGCCGAGCACGTGCTCGTCGAAGCCGAGCGCCGAGTCGCGCTGCAGGTGCAGCCGCTCCCCGGTGACGTTCGCGCAGTGGCCGTCCGGCTTCTGGATGTCGAAGCCGTCGGTGCGCTGGATCGTGCCCTGGCCGCTGGCGTCGTAGGCGGCGACGCTGACGGAGTAGCGGCCCTCGACCGGGATGCGGAAGCGCAGGTCCTGCGGGTTGCGGGTCACGAGCGCGCTGGTGTCGAACTCCAGACCGTGGCGCTGCTGCAACAGCGCCGGGTTCAGCGCCGTCCGTACCGGCCGGGCGGCCGCGCTCGGGGTCACCTTGAACGTCCCGGGGGCCACGGTGCGCGCCGCGAAGGGGCCGCACGGGTGAACGAGCGGCACGGTCCCGAGGAGGCTCGTCAGCGTCGGCAGGCCCGACCGCACCGCGCGCAGGCCGACCTTCTGCAGCCCCTTCGGGTTCAGGCCCTTGACGGGCAGTGAGCCGACCGCGCCGATCGGCAGCCCGGGGCCCGCGCCGGCCGCCTGGGCGCCTCCGAAGGCCTCGCCGGGGCGGTACGCCTCGGGGCCGGGGTCGACGGTGGGCTTGCCGGTCGGACCGGCGACGAGCGGCGGCTGGAAGCGACACACGTTGAGCCCGGCGGCGTCCAGCGGCTTGCCCACCTCGAGCACGTACCAGGCGATCTTCCCCTCGGGGTCCGAGCTGGCCGACGCGTCGAACGCGAGCTCGTCGGCGGTCGTCAGCGGATGATCGAGCGTCAGTGACGTGCTCGCACGCAGATGCCGGTGGGCCTTGAGCAGGAGCTGCGACGACACCGGGCGAAACCGGCCCGCCGGGGACCGGTCGACGTACCGCGCGTCGAGGTTCGGCGGCGCGTCGGGTGTCAGCGGCAGCGAGTGGGTGACCGACGTACGCGCGCCGGCGCTGTCGACGGCCGTGAGGGTGATCTCGCGCGGCCGGATGTGGGCGGCGCGCAGGTACTGGGCGTAGGGGACCTGCTCGATGGTCTTCTTCACCACGACGTGCGATGCGGCGCGCAGGAGCGTGCCCGGCGTGAGCTGCGCGCCGGTCGCCTCGCCGGCGTCGAGGTTGAACGAGCTCTGCTGCAGCAGCGTCGCATTGTCGTACAGGAACGTCGCGCGCGGATCGTGGGCGATGTTCAAGCGCTTGCCCTGGTCCTCCTGGACGACAAGCCCCGTGAGGAGCGGGTCCCCGGACGGCGAGGTTGTCGGCAGCTGGTCCAGGTCGATCGCCGCGAGCGGCGTGAGCAGGTGCGCGGCGAGCGCGCGGGCCCAGAAGTTGACGGTGATGCCGCCCCCCGGGGCGCCCGCGAGCCAGGGTCCCAGCACGGCGCCGGTCCCCGCGGCGCGGCAGGCCGTCCCGTCGCCCGCGCACACGAGAAGGGACCCGGGCAGCGCGGCCCCGTCGCCGCCCGGCGTGTCGAGGGTCCATTCGAGGTGGTCGATCGCGTCGCCGGTGCGCGGCGTCTGATCAGGGTCGGTGACCTGCGGGATCAGGGTGACCGGCTCGTTGACGCCGGTGCCCGCGCGGCGGATGACGAAGTCGATGCTCGGCGGGCCGTTGGGCATGACCACGAGTTGATGCGTGACCTCGCCCACCTCGCCATCCGGCGCGGTGGCGCGCAGGCGCACGGTGTACACGCGCCGCCGGTCGCCGGCCGCGCCCACCACACGCCCGGCGTCGTGGGCCCCACCTGTGCTGAAGCCGTGTCGCGGTGAGTCGCCCGACGCGCCGGGATCCGGCTGCAGCCCCCCGGTGGCCGGGGCGTCGAAGTCCCACTCGTACCGGACACCCGGCGCCTTCGTCGCAAGGAACTGCACGCCTGCAGCCGGCGCGCCGGCGATGAGCACGTCGGTGTGCGGCAGCCAGGTGAAGTCCAGCGGCTTGGGCAGGCCGCCGGGCGTGGAGGGAGCGGCGGACAGCGTCTGGAACGTCGTGTCCTCGCCCGCCACGGGCCCGAGCGGGCCGTCGGCGACCACGCGGGCGTGATACGTGCTCCCGTCGACGAGACCCGACAGCGACGCCGCCACCGCCTGCGGCCCGGATCCGGCCGGGAGGGCGAGGTCCGCGGTGCGCTGCCCGTATGCGGCCGTCGGCCCGTACTCGACGTGATAGGTCGTGGCGGCGCCGAAGTCGTCGACCGTGCCGCTCACGCGCGCCGCGCCGGCGGTGATCTCGTCGACCGCCGTCGTGTGCACGACCGGCTGCGTCTCGTCACGCAGCGTGAGCGAGACGCTGTCGGCGTAGCCGTCGTTGTAGAGCGTGCCCGGCCGGGTGTAGGTGACCGTGACGTACGCGATCCGCGCGCCGACGGGGACGAGGCCGTTGTTCGCGCGGGGCAGGAGCGTCGTGGTGCTGTTGCGGTCCGTCGGCGTGACCGGCCCGATCGTCAGCGGCACGCCGAGTCCGTCGCCCTCGTTGGGGCCGCTGGCGTAGTCCACGCTCACGCGCGCGTCGTCCGGCTGCACGTCGAACCCGCCGAGCAGCGCCGACAGCGTCGCGCGGACATGCCCACGGTCGACGTCGACCGCGGCCGCGGAGAAGTCGACGACCTGGAACATGATCACCACGCCCCCGTTGGGGCTTGACGGGCCCCCCGCGAAGAACGCGGCACCCCCGCTCGCCGGGGCCGGCGGGAACCCGCCCGGACTCCCGTAAGCGACCTGCGTCACGTTCGGATCCGCATTCCACCCCGGAGGCGCGACCCGCGTCGCGCTGTCCGTTGCGCGTCCCCCCTGCTCTGCTCCGGGATTGACGACCAGGTTCCCCGGCGGCACCGCGGCGTCGGCCGCCGGAGCGCAGGCGACCAGGGCCGCGAGCGTCACCGCCGCCACCGCCGAACCGCATCGTCGGCCTAAGCGTGACGCGGAGAGTGCCATGACGTGCGACCCTACGCCGCGCCGGGGCCACATACCAGGGCTTCGCGGTCCACGCCGGTCGACCGCGCGTCGAACCGCCCGACCGTAGCGCTACCCGAGTCAAGTGGCGCAAGTCGCCGAAGCTCAAGCCGGCCGGGCCGCCTCGACCTTCGCAAGCAGCTGACTCACCGCAGGCCAGTCAGCGTCGTTGATCGGCACGTCGCAGCTCGGCATGCCGCCGGGCACGCGCAGGTTGACGCGGCGCACGCCTTTGCGGTCGGGATCCTCTGCCGTGATCGACGAGTGCGACGTGGAACCGCAGGTTCGCCTGGTTGTCGATCCCGACGTTGCGGCGAAGCCAGCTGAAGAGCTCGATGATCTGCCCGTCGAACGTCAACAGCATCTGCCCAGCGCGAACGGTCTCCATGGCGCAAGCCTAAACGGGACGGACTCCGACGCCGACCCGGTCGACGACGCATGGCGCAGCGCACGCCGCACCGGCTCTGTTAGGCGAGGCCAGAGCATGGCTCCCGACCGTGGGCCGAAACATGCTGATGACGGTCAGCCCGGACTGTCCGAGCGAACAGTCGTCAGGAGGCCGTCCGCTGGGCGAACCTGAGACGTGCAGCCTCAGAAGCAGGCCGTTCGGCGCGGCTTCCAGAGGTCCGAGCGGCAGCCCCAGCCGCCCGGCAATCCCGAGATGAAGGACGCTATGTTCACGCTTCACCGCCTTGTTGTGGCCGTGACCGTCATCGGCGCGCTCGCCATCGGTGCTCCGATGGCCGACGCGGGCGCCACCACCACGCCCCCCGGCGTCGCAGGATCCGTCGATCCAGGCCCCACCGGCCCCCTCGGACCCCTTGGTCCCAGAGGTCCTCTCGGAGGAGGCGGCAACCTGCCCGGTGGCACCGACGCCTCCAACTTGGGGCCCACTGGGCCGCTGGGCCCGGCGGGCGCGCTGGGCCCGTCGACAGTGGCCCCTTCGGCACCGGCCGCCGCGGCACCGGCCCCGTCGGCACCGGCCCCCTCGGCAACCGGCGCCCCGACCACCCGACATCGCCCCCACCGCGCCCGCCGGTCTCACCGCCACCGCGCCCGCCGGTCTCACGGCCACCGCGCGCGCCGGTCTCACGGCCACCGCCGGCGGCC
This sequence comes from Solirubrobacterales bacterium, assembly GCA_025964155.1. Taxonomy (GTDB): domain Bacteria; phylum Actinomycetota; class Thermoleophilia; order Solirubrobacterales; family Solirubrobacteraceae; genus Paraconexibacter. Next base: position 1,450 of record JAOPZJ010000080.1, on the reverse strand, counting down.
TCGGTAGCGCGCCCGGTCTGTCCAGCGCGGTCAGGAAGGCCTGAGCGCCGCGGGCTCCGCGAGGCGTGGCCCGGACGTGAAGCCGTGAGCGTCCGCATAGACGACACGCGCCCCGAGGCGCTCGAGCTCGAGCGCCCCCGCTGGGTCCACCGGCGTCCGGCGATGCACCATGCGGATGGGCAGGCCGTCGGCGCGCCGCGCCGCGCGCTGCCAACCGAGGACGTCAGGAATGACTGCGTCGATGGCGGTGACGGCAGCGAGGCTCTCGGGCATCAGGAGCGCGAGGGCCAGCGCCAGCTCGCCGCCTTGGCCCTCACCGATGACGCGCGGCGGTCCCCAACGCCGCGCCACGTGCTGGACCACGAGCTCGACCGCGACCAGGGCGTCCGCGAAGGTCGCCGGCTCGATGGTGCCGTCGATGTTGTCGACGTACCAGCGCAGCCCGACGACGTCGCGGCCGCGGTAGATCCGGCGCGGGGGCTCCAGCAGGACGGCCCGGGCGGACGGCGCCTCCTCGGAGGCGGCTGCCCGCAGGTAGACCTCGTCGAGGTACCGGCCGGGCAGGACGACGACGGTGTCAGCGTCCTCCGCGTCCGCGTTGAGCAGCTCGTAGACGAGCCCGGCGTCGTCCATTCCCGCCACCGGAGGCTCAGACCTCCTTCACGGCTTCGGTGAGGGCGTTCTCCCCCGCGGTGAAGCCGTAGGTAAGGCCCGGGCCGATGGTTCCGCCGGCGGACCAGTAGGCCTGGCCGGCGATGGACGACACGCAGTTGCCCGCGGCGTACAGCCCCGCGATCGGGGACCCGTCGATGTGCATCACCTGCCCGTCGGTGTTCGTCACCGGTCCGCCGTTGGTGTCGAGCGTGCCGCCACCGATGAGGATGCAGTAGTAGGGGCCCGAGGAGCTGAACGGGTACATCGTGGAGTTGGCCGTGTTGCCCTTGCGCCTCGGCCCGCCCCACGAGGTCTGGATCGGCGTCGATCCGCGGCCGAAGTCGGGGTCCTTGCCGTCGCGCGCGAACCGGTTGAACCGCTGGATGGTCTGCTTCAGCTGCGCGGCGAAGGTGTCCTCGAGCCGGACTCCCGGGCCGATGCTGCCGTTGATGGAGACCTTGCCGCTGAGCTTGCGCAGCCGCGCGGAGATGTTGCGCGCCAGTTCCTCGATGGTGTCGCCCTTGATCACGAACGGCGCCGTCTTCCCGGGGACCGGGTACGGCTGCCCGTAGGCCTGCGCCGGATCGTTGGCCACGCCGGAGTCATAGATCATGAACTGCACGAGGTTGGGGTACTCGGCCTTGACCGTGTCCCAGACGAAATGGCTCTGGGTGTGCTCGTTGTACGGAGACTTCTCGCTCGTCACCCGGACGCCGTACTTGTTGACCATGATCTTGCTGTCGCCCTGCGGGATCCAGAGGTCGTCGACCTCGCTTGAGTTGTTCAGGGCCTGCTC
>JAOPZJ010000003.1 GCA_025964155.1 Solirubrobacterales bacterium | reverse complement strand
AGCGGTCATCGACGAGCTCGTCCGCGCCAAGCCGTCCGCGGCCAAGGGCAAGTACATCCGGACCATCACCATGGCGTCGACCATGGGTCCGGGCGTCAAGGTCGACCCCACCCGCACCAAGGACATCCTCGAGGAGGCCACGCCCACCGCGGCGTAGTCACCACCACCTCGAGGCCACCCAAGACCCGCGGCAGGCCGGCGCACCTCGGTGCTCCGGCTGCAAGCCCGCGACAGGAGGCTCATGAACAGAGAGCAGAAAGCTGCGGCGATCGAAGAGATCGCCGGCCAGATCCAGGAGTCCGAGGCGATCTTCGCCGTCGACTACCGCGGGATCACCGTCGCCCAGGTCGCCGACCTGCGCGTCAAGCTGCACGAGTCCGAGGCGTCACTGCGCGTCGTGAAGAACACGCTCACCGAACGTGCCGCCGATCAGACGGACACGGAGCTGCTTAAGGCACTCCTCACCGGCCCGACCGCGCTGACGTTCGTGCGCGGCGACGTGGCCGGTGCCGCCAAGGCGATCGCCGACGCGCAGAAGACGACGAACACGCTCGCCTTCAAAGGTGGCGTGCTCAACGGTGAGGCATTGGACGCTGATCAGCTCACGGCGCTGTCCAAGTTGCCCAGCCGCGACGTGCTGTACCAGCAGCTCGTCGGCATGGTCGCCTCGCCGCTGACGGGCCTGGCCCGTGGCCTGAACGCCCTCATCGGTGGCGTTGCCATCGCGCTGAACGGCGTGCTCGAGAAGAAGCAGTCGGGCGAGATCGGGGTGGGTGAGACAGGTTCCGAGGCGCCGGCAACTGCCGCCGTCCCCGCTGTCGAGGAGACCCCGCCCACCCCCGAGGCCCCGGCCGAGGAGGCGCCTGTCGCCCCCGAGGCCGAAGCAGCACCCGTCGCCGAGGCGACGACGCCGGACCCGGATGCCGGTGGCGAGCCCGCCGCCGCGCATTCGGAGGACCGATCTGGTCCCGCCCGCCCGGACACCACCACTGACCAGACCCCCCAGGAGGACTAGATATGTCTACCACCGCTGAATGGATTGAAGAGCTCAAGAGCATCTCCGTGCTCGAGCTGAGCGAGCGCATCAAAGCGCTCGAGGAGGAGTTCGGCGTGTCCGCGACGGCCGTGGCCGCTGCGGCGCCCGCGGGCGGCGGCGACGCCGGCGGCGCGGTCGAGGAGGAGTCCACCACGCGTGACGTCATCCTCACCGCTGCCGGCGACAAGAAGATCCAGGTCATCAAGGTCGTCCGCGCGGCGACCGGCCTAGGCCTGAAGGAGGCCAAGGCGCTCGTCGACGAGGCCCCCAAGCCGATCAAGGAAGGCCTGGAGAAGGACGAGGCCGAGAAGCTGAAGGCCGAGCTGGAAGAGGCCGGCGGTTCCGTCGAGCTGAAGTAGTCGCCTGCGCCGCTCGCGGCGCACGCACCGCAGCACCGCAGCACTGGAGGGCGCCCACGTGGGCGCCCTCCGTTGGTGCTCGCCGCCGGGGCCGTTCGGCCGTGCTATTTGACGTACCAGTCGGTATCCGGATACTGTCGGGTACATGAACCCGCTTCCGCCTGGCCCCCGGATGTCGTTGCCACTGCAGTCGCTGGCCTGGGGGTTCAGACCGGTGCCGTTCCTCCTCCGCGCGCAGCAGCAGTACGGCGACGTCTTCACGATCCGGATCGCCGCCGAGCCACCGTGGGTCATGCTCGGCCACCCCGACGCGGTCAAGGAGGTCTTCACCGGGCCGCCCGACAAGCTGCTGGCCGGCGAGGCCAACCAGGTCCTGCGGCCGATTCTCGGCGACCACTCGGTGTTGCTCCTCGATGGGCGCGAGCACCTGCGCGAGCGCCGGCTGCTGCTGCCGTCGTTCCACGGGGAACGGATGCAGCGCTACGGCGAGCTCATGCGCGAGATCGCCGAGGACGAGCTGGCCACGTGGCCGACGGGCACCGAACTGGCGCTCGCGCCCCGGATGCAGGCGGTCACGATGGAGATCATCCTGCGCGCGGTCTTCGGCGTCCGCGATGCCGCCCGCCTGGACGCGCTACGCCGTGCGCTCGGGGAGCTGCTGCGTTTCGTGACCGACCCGCGCACGGTCGCCGTCGTGGCCACGCTCGGGCTCGATCGCGCCACGCGCTTCAAGGCCTTCCGCAGCGCCTTGGGCCCGGTCGATCGTCTGCTCTACGAGGAGATCGCCGCGCACCGGGCCGCCGGTGACCTGCGCGAGCGTGAGGACATCCTCTCGTTGCTGCTGCAGGCCACCCACGAGGACGGCGCGCCGATGACCGACCTCGAGCTCCGCGACGAGCTGCTGACGCTGCTCGTCGCGGGCCACGAGACGACGGCGACGGCGCTGAGCTGGGCCTTCGAGCGCCTGCTGCGAACCCCCGGCGCCTACGCACGCCTGCGCGACGAGGCCGCCGGCGGCGACGGAACCGCGTACGCGGAGGCGGTCGCCCACGAGACGCTGCGCCTGCGCCCTGTGTTGCCCGTCGTCCTGCGCAAGCTCACCGAGGACATGACGATCGCCGGCCACGACCTGCCGGCGGGCACGACCGTCGCTCCGTCGATCGTGCTCGTGCACCGGCGCGCCGCCGTCTACCCCGATCCGCACGCGTTCCGCCCCGAGCGGTTTCTCGGGGTCAAGCCCGGCACGTACACCTGGATCCCCTTCGGTGGTGGCGTGCGTCGCTGCCTCGGCGCGGCCTTCGCCCTCTACGAGCTGCAGGTCGTCCTGCATGCGGTCGCCCGCCACACGTCGCTACGAGCCGCCGGCGCGGCGAACGAGGGAGTCAAGCGCCGCGCGATCACCCTCGCGCCGGGCCGCGGCGCCGCCGTCGTCGTCCGTGACCGGCAGCCCCATCGCCCCGTGGTCGCTGCCCCCGTGCCCGCGGTGGCCTGATGGCCGGGCCGGGACGCCTGACGCGCAAGGAGCAGCAGGCCCGCACACGCTCGCAGCTGATGGCGGCCGCCGGCAGGGTCTTCGCCGGCCATGGGCTACACCACGCCTCCGTGGATCGGGTCGCCGCCGAGGCCGGCTACACCAAGGGTGCCTTCTACGCCAACTTCGCCTCCAAGGAGGAGCTGTTCCTCGCCCTGGTCGAGGAGCGCTTCGCCGCGCGTATGGCGGCGCTCGACGCGGAGCTGGGCAGTCCCGGTACGCCCGCGGACCACGCGCGGGCCGGGGGCGCGGAGTTCACCGCTTTCCTGCGGTCCGACGCCGAGTGGGAACGGCTCTTCTTCGAGTTTGCCGCGCACGCCGCGCGCGACGACGCCTTCCGGGGTGAACTGGTCCGGCGCTGGCACGCCCTGATCGCGCGCATGGCGGTCCTGATCGGGGACTACGCCCGCACGGCTGGGATCACGCCGCCCGGTCCGGTGGAGCGCTTTGCGCTGATGATCTTCACGATGGCCAACGGCGTCGCCCTGCAGCGCACGGTCGACCCGGACGTGCCCGAGGATCTGCTCTCGGACATGCTCGAGCTGCTGACGCTCGGCGCGCTCGCGAAGACAGGGGGATAGCTCCCCCGGCGAATCATCCGATTGGACGATGTTCGACCTAAACCGTGTGGTCGACACTGCAGCCATGCGGCGGACCGTTGTCATGCTCCTGACCCTGCTCAGCCTTCTTGGGCTGGCCGGGTCCGCCGGTGCCGCCTCGCCGGCGACCTTGAAATGGTCGGCGGCGGATCCGGCCCGGGATTCGGGTCCGTACCAGCCGACCTACCCCCGGGTCGCTCCGGGCGCTCAGGACTGCCCGACGCCCTCCGGGTCCGCCGGCCGGGCGAGCGCCCCCTTGGCTCATGCGGTGGCGTACGCCTCACCGGCCACCAGTGCGAATCTCGACGCCGTCACCTCGCTGGCCCCGAAGGACATGGCGCTCGGGCAGATCGTGCCGTTTGAACTCGTGGTGGATGTCTCGACGACGCCAAGCGGCCCGCTCACCGTGGAGCCCTACTGGCTGACGAAGACCACCTCGGGCGGCGACTTCGGCTTCGATCCGGCCTACGGCGTCGCCTGCGCGTTCGTCGACACGGCGGACGCCGGAACGACCGACCCGGGTGCCGACGCGCGCGTCAGCGGCTACTCGAGCTCGACGGGCGATGTCGGGACGAGCAACGAGGAGATCCGCGGCGCCATCAGCGTCTCGGGCCTGCAGGCGGGCGACCGCGTGGTCGTCGAGCTGTGGGTCGTCCTGAAGTCCACGATCGCCTCCGGCGTGACCGGCAACGTCCAGTCCGGCCTGACCCGCGCGTACGAGGGACCATTGGCCAACGTCGTCAACACCGGTAACCAGACCATCCCGCTGCTGCGGCCCCAGGAGTTCTCCAGCGCGTCGGCCGACGTCTCCGTGACGAAGACCGACGGACCGGACCCCGTGCAGCAGGGCGGGGCGCTCGCGTACATCCTGCAGGTCAAGAACACCTCCGCGGACACGATCGCCAGCGGCGTGGTGGTCACGGACACCCTGGCTCCGGGGACGACGTTCGTCTCAGCCACGGGGGCGATCTGTTCGGCCTCGGCGGGCACCGTGACCTGCGCCGTCGGCTTCGTGGAGCCCGGCGCGACGAAGACGATCACGCTCGCCACGACGGTCGCGCCGACCGCCACGACGACGAGCGACCCGTCCACGAACCCCGAGTCCGGCTTCGCCGGGACGACGTGCCCGACGACCGGCGTGGATCTCTGCAACCGGGTCAGCGTCGCGGCGACGACATCCGATCCGGTCAGCGCGAACAACGCCTACGTCCAGCCGACGAACGTCATTGCGACGGCCGCCCCGGTCCCCGCCATCAACAACCGGGCCGACCTGCACCTGGAGAAGACGGCGTCGCCTGCTCGCGTGCAGGCTGGCGGCACGCTCACCTACGCTCTGTCGGTCCGCAACGACGGCCCCGACACGGCCGATCACGTGACGATCGTCGACCCGCTGCCGCACGCGGTGACGTTCGTGTCGGCCGATCCGGGCTGCTCGTTCGCGGCCGGTGCCGTGACCTGCGACGTCGGCTCCCTGGCACCCCACGTCACCGTGACGCGCCGGCTCGTCGTCACCGTGGACGCGGCCTACGACCCCGCGACGCCGTCGAGCGCCCACGACCTGCTCATCGCCAAGGTCGAGGCCGGCCACAGCGTCCCCGCCGGCCAGACGGCAGACCTGTCGCTGTCCTGCCCGGGCGGCGCGGCGATGGTCGACGCGATGCCGACCGTCGACAGCGTCGACCAGGAGTCGGGCGGGATCGACCTCGTCCGGATCCTCGAATCGCGCAGCGACCCGGCGGACCGCGGCCGCTTCGTCTTCCGTGTCCTGAACGGCACGACGGGGCAGGCCCAGCTCCACCTCTTCGGGGTCTGCGTCACCACGACGACGACCACGGCAGACGGTCATGCGCACACGCTGTCGATCTCGGACGTCGAGAGCCAGTCGGCGCTGGAGGGCGCCGGCCGCCACGACCGCACGCTGACGTGCCCAGCCGGCACCTCGGCCGTCGCACCCGGGTACCGGTCCACTCCAGGCGCCGCCGACCTCGTGCGCTCGGAGCCCTCACCCGACGGGCGCCGCTGGTCCTTCGGCTACAGCCTGGACGCGCCCGCGACGGTGCAGCTCTCCGTGCGCTGCCTGGCCACCCGCACCGCCTCCGAGGCCGGGCACTTCGAGGTTCTGCAGCTCACGCACGTCAACCGGACGGTGACCGTCGCACCGTCGGACCTGGCTTCGAGCCAGCCCTACGCCCGCGAGCGCGTGAGCTGCCCTGACGGGACCAAGGGCATCGTCGGATCGTTCGACCTCCCGGGCGGGGTCCGGCAGATCGGCAGCAGCCCGCAGCCGATCAACCGCGACTTCGTGCTCTTGAACACGACCGGCGCCCCTGTGGAAGTCCGCCTGCACCTGCTGTGCCTCGGGACCCGTATCGGGCAGTTCGGGCACGGCGGCGAGATCATCAACCGCGCCTGGGTCTACAGCGATCAGAGCGACCCGGACGACGGCGATGACATCGCCGAGGCGAAGGTGAGCGTGGATCCGGCCGCGCCTGCGCCCGATCCGGAGGAAGACGCGCCGGCGGCATCGCGTCTGGCCACGACGACCCCGGCCTCGGCGGCCGCGCCCGGCACCCCGTCGGGCATGGCGACCATCGCGACGACGGCGTCGGTCTCGGCTACGACGGCGGCCATCCGCATCAGGTGCGCCCGCGGCGGCCCGTCCTGCATCGGCACGCTCACCGTCAGGTCGACCGCCGGCCGCACCCTGGCCACGGTCCGCTACACGGTCAAGGCGGGCACGACCGCCACGGTGCGCCTGAAGGCCAAGGCCCTCAAGGGCGCCAAGCGCGCCGTCGTCACCGTCGTGGGGCGCGACGGCCGCAAGGCCTCGCGCACGCTCACGCTGCGCCGCGGCTGAGGCGGCCGCGGGCCGGCGCGGCCCACCGGTGGCGAAAGGCTGTCTGCGCCGCTACACTGCTCGTGATCGACCGATAGCCGTAGCCGTCCGGCAGTACGCGCCCGCGCCACATACGCGGAGTCGCCCAGGACGGGGTCCGTGAGCGTCGATCCGCCCCCAAATGGGGCTGCAGCTTGCTGTGCTATCTTGGACGGTCGCGTTCGCCCTCGTCGGCGGACCGCTCCCCGTCTCGTCCTTCCGACCCCTTGAGGAGTCGCCCGTCGTGCCTCGTATTGACGCCCCCCGCAAGCGCCGTAGCTTCGCGCGCTTGGACAAGTCCGTTGACGTCCCCAACCTCATCGACATCCAGCGCAAGTCGTTCGAGTGGTTGGTCGACACCGAGAAGGGGGGCTTGAGGGAGACGATCGACGACATCTCGCCGATCGAGGACTACACCGGACATCTCGCCGTCAACTTCGGCGACTTCCACTTCGACGAGCCGGCCGCCACCATCGAGGAGTGTCGCGAGAAGGACCTGACGTACTCGCGCCCCCTGACGGTCACCGTCGCGTTCATCAACCACGAGACGGGCGAGATCCGCGAGCAGTCGGTCTTCATGGGTGACTTCGCCTGGATGACCGAGCGCGGCACGTTCATCATCAACGGCACCGAGCGCGTCGTCGTGACGCAGCTCGTGCGTTCGCCGGGCGCCTACCTCATGGAGCCCAAGGACCGTGAGAAGCAGGTCTTCATCGCGAACCTCATGCCGGCCCGCGGCTCGTGGCTCGAGCTCGAGATCGACAAGAAGGGCAAGGTCTTCGTCCGCATCGACCGCAAGCGCAAGCTGCCGGTCACCGTGCTGCTGCGCGCGATGGCGTACGACCCCGAGTCGGACGCCGGCGAGGAGTCCGAGGACGACATCGCCCGCCTCGACGCCGAGATCCTCGAGCTGTTCGAGAACTCGCTCTACATCCGGAACACGATCGAGGGCGATCCGGAGACGACGAAGACCAAGAAGGGCGCGCTCATCGAGCTCTTCAAGAAGCAGCGCCCCTGCGAGCCGCCGTCCGTCGACGCGGCGTACGCGCTGCTTCAGCAGCTGTTCTTCGACCCCAAGCGCTACGACCTCACGCGCGTGGGCCGCTACAAGCTCAACGCGCGCCTGGGCCTCGACATCGACCTCGAGACCCGCACGCTGACGCACGACGACATCCACGCGCTCGTCCGCGAGCTCATCAGCCTCCCCAAGCTCCTCGGCATCCCCGAGGATGGCGAGGTCGAGATCAAGGACTTCGCGGCCGAGGCCGTCGCCCTCCCGCGTGAGCCGATCGCCGACCGCCTCGACGAGTACGAGCACTTCGGCAACCGCCGGCTGCGCACCGTCGGCGAGCTCATCC
>JAOPZJ010000446.1 GCA_025964155.1 Solirubrobacterales bacterium | reverse complement strand
CGTCCTCGTCGCCAGCGCGCTCGTCACCCTGCTCGTCGGCGCGGTCCGGCGCCCGCTGGACGCGCTCGTCACCGCGTCGCGCCGGCTGGCCGGCGGCCAGCGCGAGGTCCGGGTGCCCGAGGACGGGCCCGAGGAGCTGCAACTGCTCGCACAATCGTTCAACGCCATGGCGGAGGACGTGCAGGCGGCGGCCGCCCGCGTCGAGGCCGAGCGCCGCCACCTGGACATCACCGTCCGCAGCCTCGGCGACGCACTCGTCCTGCTCGACGCCGACGGCGTCGTCACCGCCGCCAACCCGCGGGCCGCGCGGCTTGTGCCCACGCTGGCGCTCGGCACGCAGACCGGCGCGGGCGGCGAGGCCCTCCCCGTCCCGCTCGAGGCGGCCTTGGCCGACGAGGTCACGACGGAGCAGGACGGCCGCACGCTTGCGGTGACCGCGGCCGCGCTCGAGCACGGTGGCGGGCACGTGCTGACGGTCCGGGACGTCTCCGAGCGCGCGCGGCTGGAGCGCCTGAAGAGCGAGTTCGCCGCCACCGCGTCCCACGAGCTGCGTAGCCCGCTGACGTCGATCAAGGGGTTCGTGGAGCTACTGGCCGAGACGCAGGGCCTCACGTCTCGCCAGCGCGACTTCCTCGAGATCGTGAACGTGTCGACGAACCGGCTCGTCGATCTCGTCAACGACCTCCTCGATGTGGCCCGGGTCGAGGCCGGCGCCGTCGAGATCCACCGCCGTCCCACCGACGTGCGCGAGGTCGTGAACGAGGTGGCCCAGCTCCTGGAGCCGCGCGTGCTCGGGCAGGCCCAAGAGCTCGTCCTCGACATCCCCGACGCGCTGCCGCGTGCCCTCGTGGATCCCGCACGGCTACGGCAGATCCTCACGAACCTCCTGACGAACGCGCACCTGTACACCGACCGCGGCGGACGCCTGACCGTGAGCGTGCGCGCCGTCGACCACACCATGGTCCTCGCGGTCAGCGACACCGGTCGCGGGATGAGCGCCGACGACGCCGCGCGCGTCTTCGACCGCTTCTACCGCGCCGGCGGCGGGGCCGACGGGGCCGGCACCGGGCTGGGCCTGGCGATCGTCAAGTCGCTCGTGGACCTCCACGGTGGCCACGTCGACGTCGTCAGCGCCCTCGGCGAGGGGACGACGTTCACCGTCCACTTCCCGCGCGCGGTCCAGGTCGGACGGGTGGCCGCGGCACGCGACGCCCTCGTCGGCAAGCGCGTGCTCATCGTCGACGACGAGCCCGACGTCGCCGAGCTCGTCGCCGAGCGCCTCCGCGACATCGGCGTGCACACCGATGTCGCGCACAGCGGCGCGGAGGCGCTCGAGCGCCTGCGGGCCGAGCGGTACGAAGCGCTGACGCTCGACATCCTCATGCCGGGGATGAGCGGCCTGGAGGTGCTGCGCACGCTCCGCGCCGACCCGGAGCTCCAGCACCTGCCGGTCGTCGTGGTCTCGGTCTTCAGCGGCCGTGAGGCACTCAGCGGTGAGTGGGTGGTCGGCAAGCCGATCGACCCCGAGGAGCTCGCGAACACGTTGGGTGCCGCCGTGGTCGCCGGGCGTGTGCGCGTCCTCGCTGCCGGCCGGCCAGCCGTGCGCGGGCGGCTGGGGTCGGCCCTGAAGGACCTGGGCATCGCGCACGACTGGGTGACCGACGCCGGCGAGGCCGCGGCGTGCTGCGCGACGAACTTCTACGAGGTCGCGGTCGTCGACGCCGGGCTGCCGGACGCCGCCGAGACCATCGCCGCCATCGACCTGCGGGGCCGCCGTACCGCCCGCAGTGTCCTGCTCGCCCTCGACGACGACGAGGGACTCGCGTTCGTCCCGGACGACGATGCGCGGGCCGTCACGCTGGACGACGTCGGTGCCGTGATCCTCGGCCTGCTGGATCCCGTCGCCCACCGCAGGCAACCGACCGGCACGCCCAGGGTTTCCGGATAGATTGCCCAGAATGGGAGACGCCGCTGCAGACGCCCGCGACGCCGAGCTCGCCGAGCTGCGTGCCGAGCTGGCTGATCAGCTGACGCTCGCGGCCGAGAAGGAGCTGCAGCTGGAGCGCTATGCCGCCGATCTACGCGAGACCTTCAAGCAGGAACGCTCCCGCGCGCAAGAGCTCCGCGACTCCTACGTCGCGACGGTGCGGGCGCTCGCCAACGCCGTCGAGGCCCGTGACGCGTATACCGGCAAGCACGCCGAGCGCGTCGCCGCGTACGGCCTGGCGATCGCCCGGGCCGCCGGGCTGAAGCTCGCCGACGACCCACAGGTCGAGTTCGGCTTCCTGCTGCACGACATCGGCAAGGTCGCCGTCCCCGACGCCATCCTGTTCAAGCCCGAGCCGCTGAATCCCGGCGAGCGCACGCTTATGGAGCAGCATCCCGTCGTGGGCTGGGAGATCCTGCGGGACGTGGACTTCCTCGGCCAGGCCAAGGTCGTCGTCCGCTCGCACCACGAACGCTGGGACGGCAAGGGCTATCCGGACGGCCTGGGGGGCGAGGACATCCCCGTGGCTGCCCGCATCTTCGCCGTCGCCGACACCCTCGACGCCCTGACCACGGACCGCCCGTACCGCCCCAGCCGCTCGTTCGACGAGGCGCGCGTCATCGTGGAGGAGGCCACCGGGACGCAGTTCGATCCGGCCGCCGCCGCCGCGTTCGCGCAGGTCCCCGACGCCGAGCTGCTCAGAATCGCCGAGGAGCATCGATGAACACCCGCCACGACGGCCGCCGCAGCGTCCTGATCGTCGACGACGACCCGTTCATCCGCAAGCTCATCGCGACGACGCTCGAGGACGTCTCGGGCTTCGACCTCGTCGAGGCGTGCGACGGCGTGCAGGCGGTGCAGCTGGCGGGCACGCGCGCCCCCGCGATCATCTTCCTCGACGTGAACATGCCGCGCCTGGACGGCATCGGCGCCGCCACGCAGCTGCGCGCCCTGCCGGGGTCCGAGGCCACGACGATCGTCATGCTGACCGCGGCCGGCCAGGAGCGCGAGCGCGACGCGCGCGAGGCGGGCGCCGACCTGTTCCTCACCAAGCCCTTCAGCCCGCTCGATCTGCTGCGTCTCGTGGATGAGATCGGCACCGGAGGCCGCTAGCTCGGCGTCGACGAGACGCCCACGAGCCGCAGCTCGCTGGCGTAGAGGCGCCCGTCGGCGTCGGTGAGCCAGCACTGGTCACCCGTCAAGGGCTACGACTCGGCCGACGTCCTGCGCCTCGACCCGTGAGTACGAGCTGACGGCACCAGCGGGCCGCGACGCGCGGCCCGCCCATCTGGATCGCTAAAGCAGCGAGGCCCGCAGCCCACCGTCGAGGTTGTACTCGCCGGCCGTGCAGAACCCGGAACGGTCGCTCGCGAGGAACGTCGCCAGCGCGGCGACCTCCTCCTCGGTGCCGTACCGCCCCTGCTTCATCGCGATGAACGCGTCGAAGTCCGGGATGCCCATGGCCTGAAGCCCCAGCGCGTCGGCGAACGTCTGCTTGTGCGGCTTGACGAGCTCGGTGTCGATGAACCCCGGGCAGATCGCGTTCGCTCGCACGCCGTGGTCGCGCATCTCGACCGCGATCGTCTTCGTGAGGTTCACCGCGCCGGCCTTGGCCGCCGCGTACGACGCGATCAGCGGGCTGCCCGCCTGGGCGGTGACCGAGGCGATGGTGACGAGCGACCCGCCGCCGGACGCCGCCATCGCACCGGCGGCATGCGTCAACGTCAAAAAGACCCCGTCCAGGTTGACGGCGATGACCTTGCGCCAGTCCGCCAGGGACTGACCGACCGCGGGGGCGACGACCGCGACACCGGCATTGGCGACGGCGACGTCCAGGCCACCGTGCCCCTCGACGACGCCGGCGATGAGCGAGGCAACCTGCCCCTCGTCGGTGACGTCACACCCCACCGCGGTGGCGCCAGGACCGATGGCAGCGGCGGCCGCCTGCGCCCGGTCGGCGTCCAGGTCCGACAGCACGACCGTCGCGCCCTCCGCGGCGTAGCGCGTGGCGATGGCCAGGCCGATGCCCTGGGCGGCACCGGTGACGACAGCGACCTTCCCTTCCAGCCTGCCGGCCATCAGAGCAGCCCTCCCGAGAGTCCACCGTCAAGGACATAGTGCGAGCCCGTCGTCCATCCCGCCTCGCTGCTGCCGAGGAACGCCACGACCTCGGCGACCTCCTCCAGCGTGCCGTACCGCCCCTGCTTGACGGCGACGACGTCACCGAACTCCATGCCGGTCATCGCCGCGACCGCGGGAGCCAGGCGCTGGACCATCGGGGTGTCGATGAACGCCGGGCAGACCGCGTTGACGCGGACGCCCGCTTCGCGCAGCTCGATCGCGCAGACCTCGCTGAAGCGGATGACCGCGGCCTTGGAGGCGCAGTAGGCCCCGAGCAGCGGAACGCCCCCGACGCCGGCGACTGACGCGATGTTCACGATCGCCGCGTCGCTGCCGGCGGCCGCCGCCTCGGCCAGCGCACCCGCGGCGGCCTTCGTGCAGCGGAAGACACCGGTCACATTGATGTCCATGAGGCGCATGAAGTCCGCCTCGTCCGTCTCCACGACCGGCACGCCGATCTCGATCCCGGCGTTGTTGACGAGGAGATCCAGGCCACCGAAGGCATCGACGGTGGCGGCGAGCGCGGCGGTCACCTCGTCCATCGAGCGGACGTTTGCCCGGACACCCAGATGCCCGGAGCCGAGCTCGGCCGCGCGGGCGATCGCCCCCGCCTCGTCGATGTCGCTGATCGCCACGCGGGCGCCACCGGCGGCGAGACGCTGGGCGATCGCCCAGCCGATGCCGCTCGCGGCGCCCGTCACGTGCGCGCGCCGCCCTTCCAGTTCAAGGTCGCTCATGGCCCGACGCTAACGCCGGTGCGCGACGGGGTGCCTGTGCCCGTAAGACAACCTCTCAGGCCCGGTCTGTGGCGGGCGACAAGCGCCCGCCACGGGGTTCTAATCGACGGCCTTGCGACGGCCGTTGAGGACCTTGAGCAGCTTCTGCAGCGTCCTGGTCGTGCGCGGCTTGTACGGGTACATGAACAGTTCCTTCTTCATGTGCAGCTTGCTGACCAGCAGGGACTGCTGCTGGCAGTACTTGCGGATGCCGCCGGCCCCGTGGCGCGTGCCCAGCCCCGACGCCTTGGCGCCGCCCATCGGCAGCTCCAGCGCGAGGTAGTTCGTGAGCGCATCGTTGACGCAGACCGCCCCGGCCTCGATGCGGCGGGCGACCGCCTCACCGCGTGCGACGTCCTTGCTGAAGACCGAGGCGCCGAGCCCGTAGGGGCTGTCGTTGGCCATCCGGATGGCCTCCTCGGTGTCGGCCACCTTCATGATCGGCAGGGTGGGGCCGAAGGTCTCCTCGGTCATGCACGACATCGTGTGGTCCACGTCGACGAGCACCGTCGGCTCGTACCAGTTGCCGCCCTGGCCGTCGTGGCCCCGTCGACCGCCGGTCAGGATCTTCGCGCCCTTGGCCTTGGCGTCCTGCACGTGGCGCTCGACGATGTCGACCTGCGGCGGGAACGTCATGGCGCCGATGTCGCTCGTGCCGGGGCCCGTGGAAAGCTCGTTGCGCAGGCCCTCCATGTTCTCCATCACCTTGGCGACGAACTCGTCGTAGACGGGCTCCTCGACGTATACGCGCTCGACGCTGATGCACGTCTGACCGCCGTTGAACATCGACCAGTAGACGGCGAGGTTGGCGGCTCGATCCAGATCGGCGTCGGACATGACGATCATCGGGTCCTTGCCACCGAGCTCCAGGGAGACGGGCGTCAGGGTCTCGGCGGCCTTCGCCATGACCTTCTTGCCGGTTGCGGTCGAGCCGGTGAACATGATCATGTCGACGACGTCGACGAGCGCGGCGCCCGCGCCGCCCCGGCCGGTGGCCACCTGGAAGACGCCCTCCGGCATCCCGGACTCCAGCAGGCCCTCGAGCAGCAGCTGGGAGGTGAGCGGCGTGACCTCGGACGGCTTGAGGATCACGGCGTTGCCGGCGGCCAGCGCCGGGATCGCGTCCCCGAAGGAGTTGGTCAGCGGGTAGTTCCACGGCCCGATGACGCCGACGAGCCCGA
>JAOPZJ010000054.1 GCA_025964155.1 Solirubrobacterales bacterium | reverse complement strand
GCCGCGTGGGCCGGTGCCCGCGCGCAGGCCGTGCGCGAACCGGCTGGCTGGCGACGGGAACGGGCGCTCGCGCACGCAAGCCGCCACGGGGCGGGGCTCCGCACCGCGCTGCGGGCTGACGACAGCTAGGGCTGCGGACCGGCGCCCGGATCCCGGGCGGCGCGCTGCACCGCGGCCTGCACGCGGTCGTCGAAGCTCTCGGTGCAGAGGTCGGCGACCGTCTTGAGGCCGCCCTTGCGCAGGCGCTCGCGCAAGGCGGGATCCTCGGCCATCGTCCGGAGCCGCGCGGCGAGCGCCTCGGGTCCCTCGTCGGGCTCGAAGATGAGGCTGTTCTCCCCGTCGCGCATGTACTCGCCGGATCCGCCCCGGCCGCTGCCGACGACCGGCGTGCCGACGGCCATCGCCTCGCTCGGCACCAGGCCCCACGGCTCGGCCCACGTGACGGGGAAGACCAGCGCGTCGGCAGCCGCCAGCAGTGCCGGAAGCTCAGCGCGGGGACGGCGCTCGGTGAAGAACACCCGTTCGGTGAGCCGTTCCTCGCGAGCCAGACGACGCAGCGACTCCAGATGCGCGTCGTCGCCGGAGCCGACGATCCGGAGCGTCGCCTCCTCGGGCAGATGACGGAGCGCCCGGATCGCGATCGCGACCCCCTTGCGTTCGTCGATGCGGCCGAGATAGAGCAGCCTCCAGCTCCACGGCGGGCGCTCGGCGGGCCGGAAGAGGTCCAGATCCGGCCCGTGGTTGGCCACCTCGGTCCCGGAGAGCCCGGGGAAGGCCTCCAGCGCCCGAGTCCTGAGGGTCTCGCTGATGAAGAC
This sequence comes from Solirubrobacterales bacterium, assembly GCA_025964155.1. GTDB lineage: Bacteria > Actinomycetota > Thermoleophilia > Solirubrobacterales > Solirubrobacteraceae > Paraconexibacter. The sequence continues at coordinate 13,120 of JAOPZJ010000054.1, read as the reverse complement.
GTAGCTCATGTCGCCCTCCAGCTGCACCTGCGTCGGCAGGCCCGTCAGTCGCTCGACGACCCGGCCCAGCCGGGGCCTGGTGGCAAAGGCACGCATCCACCCGTCCACGTCCGGCCCGTACTGCAGCCAGTAGTCGCCGAGCACGGCGACCGAGGCGAGGGGGCGCCGGCGCACGTGCTCGATCAGGCTGAACGACATCCCGGCCATCGCCCACCAGACGACGACGTCCGGGTCGACCTCGTCCAGCGACCGCGTCAGCACCCGCCGGTTGTGGCGTTCGATCGCCCAGCGCGCGCGGGCGCCCAGCCGCGGGAACTCGTGGTCGCGCCAGTACCAGCGCAAGCTGCGCTCGACGCCCTGCTCCGTCGCGGCGGTGACCGCGGAGCCCGCGAGCTCGACGTCCGTCGTCAGCACCTTCACCTCGTGGCCGAGCGACCGCGCGTGCTGCACCCACGACTGCCACACGAGCTCGGCGCCCCCGAGCTGATGGGGCGGATACATGTTCCCGATCGTGAGGATCCTCATCGCGCGGTCATCGCGCCGGAACTGTAACGGAGCTAGGCTCCGCGCCGATGGCAGAGCGCGAGTGCATCGTCTGTGGCGGGCGAGGACCCTTCGCCGGCCTCTACGAGCGTGACGGGTTCACCCTCGTGCGCTGCCCGCAGTGCCGGCTCGTCTTCCAGGACCCGCAGCCGGGGGACGACCTGCTGGAGCGCGCGTACTACCACGACGAGGCGTTCTCCCGGGCGTTGATGGCCGAGCTGCGCGAGACCACCCTGGAACGGGCGCGGGAGAAGCTCGTGCACCTGCGCGAGGCCGATGCGATCCGGCCGGGGATGCGGGTCCTCGACGTCGGGGCCTCGTCGGGCGCCTGGCTCGAGACAGCCGCCGGGGTGGGCATCGAGGGGGTCGGCGTCGAGCTTGGCGCGAGCACCGCCGCCGGTGCCCGCGAACGGGGCCTGGACGTGCGCACGGGGACGCTCGAGCAGGCGCTGGACGGGCGGCAAGGGCTCCGCGACGAGCGCTTTGACCTCATCACCTTCTGGGACGTGCTCGAGCATCTGCCCGATCCGCGTCACGAGTTGCGCCTCGCCCGCACGCTGCTGGCGCCCGGCGGCCGGATCGCCGCCACGTTCCCGAACGTCGACGGCCTGTACCCGCGGCTCACCCACCGGCTCTTCGCCGCACGAACCGGCGTCTGGGAGTACCCGGAGCTGCCGGTCCACCTCTACGACTTCTCGACGCGCACGGCGCGGCGGCTGCTCGAGTCGCTCGCGTACGAGGTCGAGACGATCACGACGTTCGCGACGCCGTTTGCGTTCTACCGCGAGACGTCGCTGTCGCCACAGCGAACCGGCCCCGGGCGCAGGCGGGCGGCCCTGCGCGCCGCCTTCTGGGGCTTGCACGTGGTCGCCTACCCGATCGCCCGTGTCGCGGATCGCGGCAACTCCCAGTTCGTCCTGGCCCGCCGCGCATAGGAGCCCGGGTCTTCTGCCCCGAGGCTTCTAAGCTCGGGCCATGCGCATCGCCGTCGCCGCCGACGAACGCACCGGGATCGCCGACACCCTCGTCCGGCAGCTCACCGAGCGCGGGCACGACCTCGTGCTGCACGGAGCGCTGGCCCCGCCGGACCGGGCGGATTGGGCGTGGTGCACGACCGCGGCGGCGCGTGACGTGGTGGAGGGCCGTGCCGACCAGGCGGTCGTGTGCTGCTGGACCGGCACCGGCGCGTCGATCGCGGCGAACAAGGTGCCGGGCGTCCGCGCCGCGCTGTGCAGCGACGCGGTGACCGCCGCGGGGGCGCGCCGCTGGAACGACGCCAACGTGCTGGCCCTGAGCCTGCGCAGCACCTCCGAGGCGGTCCTCGCCGAGCTCCTGGACGCGTGGTTCGCCACCAGGCCCAGCACCGAGCCGGACGACGTGGCCAACGTCGCTCGCGTCACGTGATCCTCATCAACGCACGGGCCGCGGCGCGCCCCGAGCTCGGAGGGGTGGAGCGCTGGGCGCGGGAGCTCAGCGTGCGCCTGCCGCGCGAGCATCCCGATCGCTACACGGTCGTCCGCCCGCCGCGGGCGTTCGCGCACCGGGCCGGGCACGCCTGGGAGCAACTGGCGCTGCCGCTGCTGGCCCGCCGCGCCGGCGCCGCGCTCGTGCTGTGTCCGGCCAACCTCGCGCCGCTGACCGGGGTACGCACGGCGGTCGTCGTCCACGATGCCGCCGCCCTGCATCACCCCGAGTGGTACTCGCCGCTGTACGCGCGCTGGCAGCGGGCGATGCTGCCGCGCATCGTCGCCGGCGCCGAGCGCGTCATCACCGTGTCCGCGTTCTCACGCGACGAACTCGTCACCCTCGCCGGCGCGGACCCGCGGAAGGTCGTCGTCGTGCCCGGCGGGGTGGACCACACGCGGATGTACCCGGCGGCGGACGCGGAGGCCGCCCGTGCCGCTCACGGCCTTGGCGACCGGCCCTACGTGCTCACGGTCGCCAGCCGCACCACCCGCAAGAACCTGGACGCGCTGGGCGTGGCCGCGCGCCGCATGGCGACGCTCGGCATCGACCTGTTCGCCGCCGGCGGCGACCGGCCCCAGTTCGACGGGGGCGAGGGCCTGCCCCCGGGCGTGCGGTCGCTCGGGCACGTCGACGATGCGCTGCTCGGCGGGCTCTACGCGGGCGCCGCGGCGTTCGTCCTGCCCAGCCGCCACGAGGGCTTCGGGCTGCCGTGCCTGGAGGCGATGGCGTGCGGCACACCGGTCGTGACGACGACCGCGGGCGCGCTGCCACAGACGTGCGGCGACGCCGCGCTCTACGCCGACCCCGACGACGCGGTGGGCCTGGCGGCGCAGCTGGCGCGGACCGTGACCGACGCGGCGCTCCACGCCGACATGCGGATGCGCGGCCTGGAGCACGCGGCGCGCTTCTCGTGGGAGCGCAGCGCGGGCGAGGTGCACGCCGCGCTGACCGCTACGCGGGGCTGAACCGCACGACGCCGTCGTCGTCCGTGCTCTCGGTGACGCGACCCTCGGCGAGCAACAGGTCGACGTGCCCGAGCACCTCCGACAGGGTGAGGTAGGCCTGGGTCACCGCGATGTTGCCCCAGAGCGACGTGGCGATCTCGTAGGCCGTGCGCGGCCCCTGGTCGATGAGAGCGGCGATCTTCCGCTTGCGCCGGTCGTGGCCGCGGATCCGGCCGGCGATGAGCGACACGTGGTCGGTGATCGGATCGCCATGGCCGGGGAGCACGAGCGACAGCTCCATCGCCGCCGTCTGCCGCAGCGACTGCAGGTACGTCACGAGCGCCCGCGGGCGCGGGGATCCCGTCCCCGCTCCCAACTCGTCCAGCGGCCGGCTCACCAGCGGGTTGGACGAGATATGCGCGATGAGGTGATCCCCGGCGAGCAGGATGCCGGTGGCCTCGTCGTGGAAGACCGTGTCCGAGGGGGAGTGTCCGGGCCGGTGCAGGACGCGCAGCGAGCGACCCGCGAAGTCGAGGGTCGATCCGACCGCCAGCGGCGTGTCGGCGCGGACCGCGGCGCCCCAGGCACGGAACGACGCCGACACCGCGCGCAGCGCCAGCACGACGTCCTCCGGCAGGCCGTGCGCGTGCATGAGGTCCGCCGAGAACGCGTCGTCGGACTCCATCCGGTCGCTGTATGAGGCCAGCCACGGCGCCAGCGCGTCGAGGCAGCAGACCTCGGCCCCGGAGCGGTCGGCGAGGATCTGCGCCAGGCCGATGTGATCGATGTGCTGGTGCGTCAGCACGATGCGCTGCAGGTCTGCCACCTGGCGCCCGTGCGCCGCGAGCCCTGCCTCCAGCACCATGAGCGAGGTCCCCGAATTGGGCCCGCAGTCCACGAGCGTGAGTGGGTCGTCCTCGATCAGGTAGCAGTTGACGCGCCCCACCGCAAAGGGCGTGGGGACCGGCACGCGGTGGATCCCGGCCGCCGCGGCGACGGCCAGGTCGCGTTCACGCGTCGGATCAGGCACGGATGACGCCGAGCACCTCGTCGCGCTTGGCCTCCATGTCGTCCTCGGAGGCCAGCGACTCCAGGCACAGGCGCATCAGCGGCTCGGTGTTCGACATCCGGACGTTGAAGTGCCAGTCGTCGAAGTCCACCGACACGCCGTCCACGTGGGTCACGACCGCGCCGGGGCGCGCACCGTAGGTCGCCTCGATCGCGGCCATCTTCGCGGGGCCGTCGGTGACGGTGGAGTTGATCTCGCCGCTGATGAAGTAGTGCGAGCGCAGCGGGGCCAGCAGCTCGGACAGCGTCGCGCCCTCGGTGGAGAGCTTCTCCAGGATGAGCAGCGCCGGGATCGTGCCGCTGTCGGCGCAATGGAAGTCGCGGAAGTAGTAGTGGCCGCTGACCTCGCCGCCGAAGAGCGAGCCCTCGCGCCGCATGCGGGTCTTGAAGAAGGCGTGGCCGACGCGGTTGATCTCGGGCGTGCCGCCGGCGTTGCGCACGAGGTCGGGGACCACGCGGGAGGCGCGGGCGTCGTACAGGATCGTCTCGCCCGGGGATTTGGCCAGCAGGTGCTGCGCCAGGATCGCGGTGAGGAAGTCGCCGTCGACGAACGCACCGGTGTCGTCGATGAAGAAGCACCGGTCGGCGTCCCCGTCCCAGGCGATGCCGAGCACGGCGCCGGTCTCGCGCACCTTGTCGATGATGAACTGCCGGTTCTCCGGCAGCAGCGGGTTGGGCTCGTGGCCGGGGAAGTTGCCGTCCGGCGTCCAGTACGTCTCCACGAGATCCAGGCCCAGCTGGGTCAGCAGCGGCCCGACCATCGGGCCCGCCATGCCGTTCCCGCCGTCGACGACGACCTTGAGCGGCTTGACGTTGGCCGGGTCGATGAACGTCAGCGCGGCGGCCTGGAACTCGGCGTAGAGGTCCACGTCCTCGCTCGTGCCGCCGCCGGGGGGGTCCCCGAGCCCCTCGTCGATGAGGGCACGGATCTCCTGGATGCCCTCGTCGCCGCTGAGGGCGATCGCGCCCTGCTTGACGAGCTTGGCACCGGTGTAGGCCTTGGGGTTGTGGGACGCGGTGCACATGAGGCCGCCGTCCAGGCCGCGCGAGCCGACGAGGTGGTAGAGGATCTCGGTCCCGACCTGGCCGGCGTCGATGACGTGCGCGCCCTCGTCCATCATGCCGCGCTTGTACTCGCCCGCCAGCTCGGGCGCCGTGAGGCGCATGTCCCGGCCCACCCCGACGGTCGCGTCGCCGGGCGCCTTGCCGGCCAGGCCCGCGACGACCCGCGTGAACGCACGGCCGATGGCGTAGGCCGTCTCGGGACCGATCTGGTCGCCGTACAGGCCGCGAATGTCATACGCCTTGAAGATGTCTGCCGGAACGCTCATTGCCTCGCATCCTATGCTCGCTTTTCCTGATGCGCGTGCTCACGGTCGGTAACCGATACCCCGCGGACGGCGGCCATGATCACGAGCGAGTCTGGCGTGCACTCGTCGCGGCCCTGGAGGCCAGCGGCGATGCGGTCCGCATCCTGACGACGGACGAGCCCGGCCCCACGCTGGACGGCGTGGAGCGGACGCTGCGTTGGTTCTGGGCGGACGGGCGCTGGCGCCGGCCGGCGCGGCTTGAGGCCTCGCGGATCGCCCGCCACGACCTGCGGATGCTGGGCGACGTGCTGCAAGCCTTCCGGGCCGACGTCGTCGTATGGGTGTCGATGGGCGGCCTGCCGCTGACGCTCGTGGGGGCCAGCGGCCTGCCGGAGCTGGCCCTCGTCCACGACGACTGGCCGGTCTACGGCCCCCAGGTGGATCCGCAGTCGCGCCGCGAGGGCTGGGACCCCGGGGCGGTGGCCGGGTGGTCGTGCGCCTCGGACGACTTGCGCACACGCGTCCTGGAAGAGCTCGGGACCCGTGTGGACGCTACCCGCTTCGTCGTCCACGAGCCCGGGGTGGACCCGCAGGCGTCGTGGGTGCCCGGGGTGCTGGCGCGCCTGGACGAGCTCTCGCGGCGCGCCTGACTCAGCGCCGGTCGAGGCGTCCGAGCGCCTTGGCGACCGCCCCGCGCACGGGCCGCACGCCCCGCGCCGCCACGTCGGTCGCACGCTCCCGCGCCGCCTTCAGTGCCAGCTCGGTGCCCGACGGCTGGAAGCGCCGGCGCACCCGCGCCGCGAGGGCGTCGAGGTCGGGCCCGAGCTCGAAGTGCTCGCGGGCGGTGATCTCACCCTCCCAGAAGAGGCCGATCAGGTGATCCTCCAGGCTCATCTGCGCCCGCCAGCGCGGGAGCACCCGCAGGCGCCAGTCCTGGTGGATCATGTGGCTCTTGTGCCAGAAGACGAGGCCGGGGTTGCCGGGGTCGGACTCCGGGTCGGAGTCGCAGAACCAGCGATGGTGCTCGTGGCCGAGGAACGGGCCGGTCCACTCGACGTTGTAGATGAGCTCGGCCTCGACCGTCGGAACCTCGACGTAGCCGGCCTTGGCGACGCGCGACAGCTCGCGACAGACACCGATCGGGTCACGGACGTCCTCGAGCGTCAGGACGCACACGGCGAAGTCGAACTGGTCGTCGGCGAACGGCCACGGGTCGCGGGCGCAGATGTCCGCCAGGTGCCACGTGTCCTTCGTGAAGCGCTCGGGTCCCGGACCGTAGGAGCCCAGGACGCCGCGGGTCTCGTACGGCCGCATGTCCAGGACATGGTCGGCACGGTGCAGCGGACCGCCCCAGCCACCGACGTCCAGGACGACGGCGTCGTCGGGCAGGGCGTTGATGCGGGCCAGGGACGGGGGAAGCATGGCCGGGAGGGTAGGCGAGTCCCGCCCCGAGCGCGTCGTAGACGTCCTCATCTAGATCGAACGTCGTGAGGGCATGTAGCCCTGCCAGGCGTGCGAGGCGTTTGTGCCCACCGCCAGAGCGAGGCGGCTGTGACCCCACCCCACCGATCCGCAGGCGCAGTGGCGCTGACGCGAGCGGGCCCCGCGGTGTGCGAGGCGCTTGAACGGCGGGCATTGACGACGGAGGGTGCGGCGGGACGGCGCGCGCGGCGGACCGTTGTGGCTGGTGCGTGCCGCTCCTGAACGGGTGGAGCCTCATGCACCACAGAGGTGGATGAAACTCCGTTCACATCCGGCTGCGGGGCGCGGCCAGGGTACGTGGAGCCTCATGCACCACAGAGGTGGATGAAACTCCGTTCACATCCGGCCGGCGCCCGCGGCCAGGGTGCGTGGAGCCTCAAGCCCCACAGAGGTGGATGGGATTCCGTGCACCGCTGGGCTGGCGCGTTGCCGCTCGCGACGGAAGGACACACGATCCGTGCCGGGGCTCCGCCCACCTCTGTGGCGTGGCGCCGACCGCTCAGGCGGCCGGCGCCGCGCTCGGCGTCCTGCGCAGGTAGCCGAGCGCCTCGCGCAGCAACACGCGTTCGGCGACGATCGTGCACACGAGCACGACGCCCGCGAACAGCGCGAGCTGCCCCGCGGCCTCCAGCCCGGAGTGGCGGCCGGGGTCCAGCGCGCGCACGACCAGGACAGCGGCGGCTCCCGGCAGCACCGGCGTGACGGCGCGGACCGCGTGCGGAAGCAGGCGGAAGCCCTCGAAGAGCCGCCGCAGGTAGAAGACGCGGCAGCCCAGCTGCACGAGCATCATCGCCGCCATGCCGTAGGCAAAGCCCTCCAGCCCGCCGAAGATGAGCAGCGGCAGCGTGATGAGGACGAAGGCGACGGTCGTGATCCCGGAGGTCACCGCGATCGGCCGCGTCTCGGCGCGCGCGCGGAAGTACGCCGTCCAGTTGAACCCCAGGTGGTTGACCGCCGCGATGAGTCCGAAGGCCTGCAGCAGCGGGATCGCGTCCGTCCAGCGCTCCCCGATGCCGAACCTCACGAGGTCCTCGGCGAAGAGCGCAAGGCCCACGCCGAAGGGCATCGCCCACATGAGCGCGAGGCGGTTGGACTTCACGAAGGACTCGAAGAGGACGTCTGTGCGGTCGGCGACGCGGCAGATGGCGGGGTACAGCGTGCCGGTGACGATCGCGTCGACGCGATCGGCGAACTGGATGACCGTGGAGGCCAGCGCCACCACGCCCGCTCCCGCCACCCCGAGCGTCGCTGACGTGGCGACGATCGAGCCCTGCGCCACGACGAGGCCGGCCACCGATGCCCCCAGCAGCGGCAGCGAGAAGCGCAGGTATTCGCGCACGACGGCGCCGTCCAGGTTCAGGCGCAGGCGGTAGGGGGACGTGACGACAGCGAGCACCGACGTGGCGACCGCGCCGGCCAGCAGGCCGCCGACGAGCGCCCAGTAGCCCGCGCCGGCCGCCGCCAGCCCGACGGCCACGACGAACCCGACGAGCGGATCCGCCGAGCTGAGCAGGCGCTGCTTGACGTAGTCCATGCGGCGGTACCAGATCCACAGCGGCGCCTGGAACGCGAGCGCCGGGATCGCCAGCAGGCCGACGAAGCCGACGGGGACGATCTCCCAGCGCCCGTAGGCCCACGCCACGAGCGGAATGGCGACCGCGATGACGAGCGTCACCGCCGCGGTCATGATGAGCTCGATGGTGAAGGCGCGCTGGAAGGCGGTCTCCTGGTCCAGGTCGGCCTGCTGGATGTACTTGTCGCTGACCCCGACCTCCTTGAGGAAGACGAGCGTCCCGAACGACGTCACGAGGATCGCCCAGATCCCGTAGTCGTCCTGGGTGAGGAAGCGGGCCAGGACAAAGCCGCGGACCAGGCCCAGCCCCGCGAGCGCCATGAGGAAGACGCCGTTGACGATCGTCCCGCGTGCCGCCCTGCGCCGTAGATCGGACGTCGGACCTCCAGGTCCCGCGACGGGGTCGATCGTGCCGTGCGGCTCGATCGGCTCGGGCGGTCCGGTGAGGTCCAGCTCGTCGGCGCGGCTCATGGAGTACGGCCGTCCCAACCGGCGAAGAACGCGTCGGCGAGCGTCGCCTTCCAGTGCGCGCGGGCGGCGGCGTGCAGGCGCGGGCCGATGAGCGGTAACCACGCCGGGATCAGCTCGGCGGCCTGCGCCGCGCGCACGGAGGTCGGCCGGCCGCGCCAGTCGCGCAGCGCGTCGTGGAAGTACGGTGCGACGTCCGGGTGCTTGGCGACCATCAGCCGCTCGGCGGGCGCGGCGGCGGCCATCCGGCGCTCCCAGGCCGCGATCGTCGTCGGGTGCAGGTGCGCGGCGCCGAGCGACGGCTCGTACATGAGCCGCAGGCCGTGGTCGTGCAGGCGCCGTCCGAGCTCCAGATCCTCGTAGCCGAAGGTGAAGTCCTCGTCGAAGCCGTCCACCGCGGCCAGGAGCTCGCGCTTGAAGGAGACGTTGGAGGTGTAGAGCCGTCCCCAGCCCGCGTCGCCGGCGTGCATGTGGGCGTAGTCGAATTGGACGCCCTGCTCGAGGAAGCGCATGAACGCCGTGATCTTGAGCTCGTCGGACCAGCGCACGTGACCGAGGACCGCGTCGCTCACAGACGGCAGGCTCGCATGGGCTGCCAGGTGCGCCGCGACGAGACCGGGGTCCGCGAAGATGTCGTCGCCGAGGAACAGGACCAGGGGCGCCGCGGCGGCGCGCCAGCCGGTGTTGCGCGCGGCGGCGACCCCGGGGGCGTGACGATGGAGCTGGGTCACCGGATAGGGCCGGCCGGCGACGCCGACCGCCCGCGCGACGGCGGCGCTGTCGTCGCCCTGTGGATCGTCGACGACGAGGACCTCGATGCGGTCGTCCGCCTGGCCCTCCAGGTGATCCAGCGTCCGTCCCAGCACCGCGGGGCGGCGGTAGGTCGGGATCACGACCGACACCGCGGGCGCTGATCCGGCGCCGGTCACGGCGTCAGGCGGAGCGGTGGAAGACGTACGCGCAGTCCTCGAAGTCGGCCAGGCCCCGCCAGGGCCCGTGCTGCTCGGCGAAGGCGACGCTGAAGCCGAGCTCCGCCATCGTGGCCCGCAGGTCTGTGTCGGTGATGCCCCACTGCCAGACGTCGTGCACGTCCCGCCACGGGCGCGCGCGCCGGGGGTTGACTTCGTCGAGGCGGCCGAACAGCCCCTCGAGGTTGTCCTGTGGCGGGACGGCCTGCCGGTAGCGCTCCTCCCCGAGGTCCAGGAGGCGCAGCGTGTCGGGGCCGCGTGACCACATGGGATTCGCGATCGCGAAGGCCTGCGCATGCGGTGCGTACCGGCGGAGGATCTCGTCCCAGTCGGGGTCCACCTGGTGCAGCAGCACGTCGAACAGCAGCACCACGCCGATGGGCCCGACGTCGGCCGGGGTGCGCTCGAGCCCGAAGTTCTGCTCCAGCAGCTCGAACTGCCCGAAGGCGGCGGCGCGCTCGCGCACGCCGGGGGTGATGTCGTCGTCGACAAGCACCGCACGCTCGGGGGCGTGCTGCTCGAGCGCGTGGAAGCTGTAGCCCGCCTCGACCGCCCAGACGCCACCCAGATCGGCGACCGACGTCACCTCGGGCAGGGCGAAGGCCGCGTCGATCGTGCGGAGCTTCAGCGGGACGAGCGGCGGGCGGAACGGCCCGTCGGGCTCGCCGGCGGCCGGGACGCCGTCGCTCCCGGCGCCGAGGCGCCGCCGCAGCGCGTCGAGGACCTTGGGGCTCACGTCGCCGCCGCCGGCCTGGACTGGATCCATGCTTGCGGGTCGCCCTTGCGGGTGGCCGCGAGCAGACGGCGACCCTCGCGGTTGGTCAGGACCGCGCGCGACGGCTTGACGATCGGATGACCGGCGCCCGGCGGCAGGCGCACGGGAGTGGCGGGCCCGAGGGGCTCCAGGCCGGCGGCGCGGACCATCCGCTCGTAGGCCGCGATGTTCGGCAGCCACCACCAAGGGCGCCCGTCGCCGTCGAAGGTCGCCAGCGCCCGCCTGGGGAACAGGCGCGTGAAGGTCGGGTCGATCGCGTCCATCGTGCAGACGGTGCCGTTCGCCTCGCAGACGCCGCGCAGGCGCTCCAGTGCCCGGATCGGGTCGCGCAGGTGCAAGAGCAGGCTGCCCATGAAGATGAAGTCGAAGCGGCCGACGTCCACGGGGTCCAGGTCGTAGACCGAGCACTCGCGGTAGCGGGCCGTGGACCCGAACGCCTCCGCGGCGATGTCGAACCCGGCGCCGCCCTGCTTGCGGTCTTCGAGGATCTGCACGAGGGCGTCGCCGGAGGTGACCGGCCAGTCCCACGCGCGGGGGTCCACGATGTCCACGGCGACGACCTCCGCCGCGCCGCGCCGTTCCATCTCGAAGGCCCAGAAGCCGTCGAACGTGCCGACGTCCAGGCATCGCTTGCCCGCCAGCGATGCGGGCAGCACCTGCGGAGCGACGGTGCGCAGGTCAAACCAGCCGGGGGTGACGACGCCGGGTGCAAGCTCGAGGGTGTGGTACCACTGCTGCCGCTGCCCGACGCGCTCCCGGATCGTTTCCAGTGCGAGCGCCATGGCGGACACCCTACTTCCCGTGGCCCGCCTGCGATCCCTCATCGACCCAGACCGCGAGGCTGCCGAGTTGCGCGCCTACCTCGGCGATGCCTACGACCACGAGCGCCTCGTGCATTACGAGGCGCAGCTTGACGACGAGCTCGCCGAGATCGGCGACGAGCAGACGCTCTACCGCCGCTCGGAGGGCTACCTCTACAACCTGACGGCGTTCGCCATGACCGGCACGAAGGACCCCTACCGGGCCTGGATCGACGAGGCCTTCCCGACGGGTGGACGGCTGCTGGACGTCGGCTGCGGCATCGGCGCCGACGGGCTCGCGCTCATGGCCGGCGGCGGCCACACGGTCACGTTCGCCGACTTCGACAACCCGAGCGTCGCCTATCTGCGCGCCCGGCTGGCGCAGCGCGCCGCCGCCGGCGCCGCACGCGTGGACGCGGCGCGAATCGTCGACCTGGACCGCGACGCGCTACCCGGCGGTCACGACCTCGCGTACGCCTTCGACGTCCTCGAGCACGTGGAGGACCCCTTCGCGCTGCTGACCTCGATGGAGAGCTCCGCGGCGCTCGTCCTCGTCAACGTGCTCGAGCCCGACCCGGGGGAGACGGCGCTGCACCACGAGCTGCCCGTCACCGGCCTGCTGGACCACGCGACCCGTCGGGGCCTGGTCCGCTACCGCCGCTTTCACGGCGGCCGCTCGCACCTCGTGCTCTACCGGGGCGCCGGGACGCCGGCGCCCGGGCGACTCGGGACCTTCAGAAGCCGCGCCGTCCGCGCCGTCGGCGGGCGGCGCTCGGGCTGAGAACGTTCTGAGCCGACGTCAGCGTGACCGAACGGTCGGCCAGCTCGCCGAAAGGCGGTTGACGGCATTCAGCAGGTAGGGCCCGAGCGACGTGCTGAACGTCGTCGTCATGTGCGAGACGTCGCGCAGGACGAGCACGCCACCGACGACCGGGTTGCAGACCTCCGCGCCGCACATGAACGCGTGCAGGTCGGCCACCTGCACCTGCGGCAGGTCCATGCGGCGCGCCGCCTGCACGGCGGGGTCCGGGCGCAGGGCGTAGTCCCGTGGCAGCGCGCAGGCTGTCGCGAGCGGCTGCGCGAGCGCGGCGAGCGCCCGATCGAGGCACGGAATCGTGCTGCCCGAGGTCCGCGGCGTGTCCCGGATCACGACGATGTGCCTGACGGTGCCCTGCAGCAGCTGGAGAAAGGCCGCGGCGTAGCCGGTGCGCTGGGCACTACGCATGTCCTGACCCGGAGGCGCGATGACCGACCCGAGGTGCGCGGACGTGAAGACGGTGTCGATCTGCGGGTGCGCGACGAGCCACCGCTGGACGGCTCGGTTCCACCGCATGCAGCCGAGCTGGCGATCGCGCCCGGGAAGGTCCGGGTGTGCCGCCGTGAGCGGGCAGCCGGCGCGCTGGATGGAGACCGCCCGCCAGCCCTTGGCGGCGACCACAGCCTGCATCGCGGCCCGCCAGTGGGCGGCGTGGCTGTCACCGAGGAGCGCGATCGTGCGCGTCGCCGCGGGCGCCGGCGCACCCCACCAGCACGCCTTGAAGAGCTCGGTGTGCTCTGCCTCCGTGCAGGCCTCGAACGTCTGCGCGGCCCTCGCGTCGCGGGGGACGGGCACGACCTGGTAGGCCAGGTCCGGGTTGTCGCACGGGTGCCGTGGGTCGGCGGCGGCGGCGCCGAAGCAGGGCTCGGTCGCCGGCTGCGGCGCGGGGGCCGCCGACGGGGCCG
>JAOPZJ010000392.1 GCA_025964155.1 Solirubrobacterales bacterium | reverse complement strand
TGACGGTCCGCAACTCCAAGTTCTACGGCAACTCGATCTACGACATCTTCGTGCAGGACAACTCAGGCCCGATCGACACGATCACGCTGGAGAACAACTGGTTCGCCGCCCCCGTCGGCACGACCGGTCAGGTGAACGGCACGACGGTCGCGTTCTCGACCGTCCCGCAGAACGTGGCGATCCGCCAGAACAGCTTCAACGCCCAGATGAGCCTGGACGACAACGGCACCAACCCGACCTATGTGGGCTGGGTCATCGAGCGCAACGTCGGCCCGCTGCCATACGGCGCGTGCTCGCTCAAGGGGATCGTCTTCCGCTCCAACGCGTGGACGAACGGGGCGTGCGGCAGCACCGACGTCAACCTCAACGGCCCTGCCCCGTACGTCAACCCGAGCAACGACGCAAGCGCCGACTACCACCTCACCGGTGGCCCCGCGGTCGCCCTCGGCGCGGGTGGCAACCCCAGCAGTGGCGGCGTCGGCGGCAGCCCGACTGCCGGCAACCCCGCCGGGGGCCCCGCAGCAGCCGGCCCCGTCGGTGGCGGCGCGGTCCGCCGCAAGGCACCCAGGAAGGCCAGCCTCGCCGCGTCGAAGCGGTCGATCAACGTGAGCAGGCGGGGGTCCTTCTCCTTCGGGTTTCGCGCGAGTGCGGGACTGAGAGGTCGCGTGGCGTTCAAGCGCGCGACGAAGGTGCGCGTCGGCGCGACGCGTAAGACGGTGACGCTCGTGCGCAAGTCGTACACGGTGCCGTCGAGCACCAAGGTCAAGCTGGCGTTCAAGCTCTCACGCAGGAACCTTCGGATCCTGCGCACGAAGCGCAAGCTCAAGACGACCGTCGTCGTGACGTTGACGAACGCCGCCGGGCTCTCGAGCACCGCCCGGGCGACGATCATGCTGAAGCGGTAGTCGACCGAAGGGCCCAGTTCGGGACCCGCGCTGCGACGCCCGTCCGCGCCGGGTGGCGCGCCGCGGGCCGCTCGCATAGCGTCTGGCCATGAGCAACGCGCCCGCCCCGCTCCCGTCCTACGCGCACGGCACCAGCACCGTCCCGCTGCTCGGGGACACGATCGGCTCCAACCTTGAGCGCACCGCGGCGCGGGTGCCGCACCGCCCGGCGATCATCTCGTGCCACCAGGGGGTACGGCTGACCTACGCCGAATTCGACGCCGCGGTCGACCGGCTGGCGCGGGGGCTGCTCGCCGCGGGGCTCCAGACGGGGGACCGCGTGGGGATCTGGAGCCCGAACCGGGTCGAGTGGGCGCTCGTGCAGTACGCGACCGCCAAGGCCGGCGTGATCCTCGTGAACATCAACCCGGCCTACCGCACGCACGAGCTGCAGTACGTGCTGGCGCAGTCCGGCTGCAGGATGCTCGTGGCGGCGCCCGCGTTCAAGACGAGCGACTACGTCGCGATGGTCGACGCGGTGCGCGGCGAGCTGGCGACGCTCGAGCAGGTCGTGTTCTTCGAGACGGCGTCGTGGGACGAGCTCCTGGCCGGCGCCGGCAACGTCCCCGTGGAGGACCTGCGCGCGCGGTCGGCGACGCTGGACGCCAGCGACGCGATCAACATCCAGTACACGAGCGGCACGACGGGCTTCCCGAAGGGCGCGACGCTCAGCCACCACAACATCCTCAACAACGGCTTCTTCGTCGGGGAGGGGGTCCGGCTGCAGGAGGAGGACCGGATCTGCATTCCGGTGCCGTACTACCACTGCTTCGGGATGGTCATGGGCAACCTCGCGGCGACGTCGCACGGCGCGTGCATCGTGCTGCCGGCCGACGCCTTCGATCCCGGTGCGGTGCTCGACGCGGCACAGGCCGAACGCTGCACCGTCCTCTACGGCGTGCCGACGATGTTCATCGCCGAGCTCGAGCATCCCGACTTCGCCACGTACGACCTCAGCACGCTGCGGACGGGAATCATGGCCGGGTCGCCGTGTCCCGTCGAGGTGATGAAGAAGGTCGTGGACCGGATGGGCATGGCGGAGGTGACGATCGCCTACGGCATGACCGAGACCTCGCCGGTCTCCACCCAGACGCGGGTGGACGACGACCTCGAGCACCGCACCGCGACCGTCGGCCGCGCGCATCCGCACATCGAGGTCCGCGTCGCCGACCCGGTCACCGGCCGCACGCTGCCGCGGGGCGAGACCGGCGAATTCCAGACCCGCGGCTACAGCGTCATGCTGGGCTACTGGGAGGACCCGGAGAAGACGGCCGAGGCGATCGACAGCGCCCGCTGGATGCATACCGGCGACCAGGCGGTCATGGCGGACGACGGGTATCTGCGCATCGTCGGGCGCATCAAGGACATGGTCATCCGGGGCGGGGAGAACGTCTATCCGCGTGAGATCGAGGAGTTCCTCTACACGCACCCGGACGTCACGGACGTGCAGGTCGTCGGCGTCCCGGATGAGCGCTACGGCGAGGAGGTCTGCGCGTGGGTCGTGCTGCGCGAGGGGACGGCCGTCGACGGCGAGGCGCTCCGCGAGTTCTGCCGCGGCAGCATCGCCCACTACAAGGTGCCGCGCCACGTGATCGTCTGCAGCGAGTTCCCGATGACCGTCACCGGCAAGGTCCAGAAGTACAAGCTCCGCGACCAGGCCGTCGAACGGCTCGGACTGCCCGCGATCGCCTGATCCGCCACAAGGCCCACCACTCCGGTTGGGTCGCGCGCACAAACGCCGCCTGCGCCCACGGGCGTAGCGTCGCGTCATGCGCGAGGACATCGAGTTCTCCAGCAGCGGCGGCGTCACGCTCCGCGGCTGGTTCTTCACCCCCGACGGCGCCGACGGCGAGGTGCCCTGCATCGTGCTGGCCCACGGGTTCGCCGCGGTCAAGGAGATGCACCTGGACGACTACGCCGAGGTCTTTCGTCAGGCGGGCTTCGCCTGCGTCGCCTACGACCACCCCGGCTTCGGCGCCAGCGACGTCGCGCCCGGCAAGCCGCGGCAGGAGATCGATCCGTGGGAGCAGGTGCGCGGCTTCCAGGACGCCATCACCTACGCGCAGGGCCGGCCCGAGGTCGACGCCCAGCGTATCGGCGTCTGGGGTTCGAGCTACGGCGGCGCTCACGCCTACGTCGTGGGCGCCATCGACCGCCGGGTGAAGGCGGTCTGCGGCCAGGTGCCGCTGATCTCCGGGCGGCGCAATTTCGAGACGCTCGTGCGGGTGGACTTCTGGGCGGCGACATGGGAGCTGCTCGCCCTCGACCGCCAGGGCCGTGCGCGCGGCGAGGCACCGATCATGATGCCCGTCGTGCACGAGAACCCGCTGGAGCAGTCCGCCCTGCCGACGGCGGACTCGTATGAGTGGTTCACGCGCACCGCCGCCGAGCAGGCGCCATCGTTCGTGAACGAGGTGACCCTCCGCACGCTGGAGCTCTTCCAGGGCTACGAGCCCGGGGAGTACCTCAAGCGGATCTCGCCGACCCCGCTGCTCATGGTCGTCGCGCCGCTGGACCGGCTGGCGCCGGGCGAGTGGGCGTGCGAGGCCTACGAGACCGCGTCGCACCCCAAGCGCCTCGTCACGCTGCCCGGCGGGCACTTCGATGCGTACACCGGCGACGGCTTCGAGCTCAGCTCGGGGGCGGCACGCGACTTCTTCGCCGAGCACCTGCTGCGGACCGCGGATTCCGTCGCCGCCGGCTCGAGATGATTGAGGTCACGGGTTCGCCGCGCGGGCTGGGCGGCCTCGCGAAATCAACCATCTACACCTGAAGCGCGAACGCCAACGGGTCGGTGCTCGAGGCGATGAGCAGGCGGCGACCGGCCAGAGTGACGAGCATCGCCAGCAGCACCGCGCCGAGCGACACGCCGAACGCCCCGGACGCACCACCCAGGTCGGCGGCCGGCCCGGCCAGTGCGGCGCCCGCGCTGAAGCCCGCGCTCACTCCCGTACCCAGCCAGGCAAACGCCTCGGTGGACGTGCCTTGCGCCGCCGAGATGCCGGTCATGGCATTGACGACGGCGAAGGCGGGCGCGATGGCCAGCCCGGACAGCGGCAGGAACGCGGCAAACGCCCAGGAGCCGGAGGTCAGCACGAGGGCAAGGTCGCCGAGCGCAAGGGCCGCCAGCAGCCACAGCAGCCGGCGGTGAGCCTCCTCGGGAGCGTCGCGGGTCGCGAGGAGCAGGCCGCCGACGAGGCTCCCGAATCCCCACGTGGCCAGGAGCGGACCGGTGAGGGACCGCGCGTCCAGCCCGCTGGCGGCGGCCGTCACGGCCACCTCGACCGCACCGAAGGACACGCTGAACGCGGTGATGACCAGCAGCAGCAGCCGCACACTCGGCGACGACAGGGCGCCCAGCCGCGAGTGCCGCTGCGCCTGCGGGGCCGCCGGACGCCACTGCCGCGGGGCCGGCAGGCTCATGAACCAGAGGATGCCCAGGACGAGGACCCCGGCGTCGACGAACAGCGCGGTGCGCGTCGACTGGCTGGCGATGAGGCCGGCGATGAGCGCCGGCCCGGCGATGTAGCTCAGCTCGAGGGCACTGGACTCCAGCGCGTACGCGGAGTGCAAGGTCCCCTCGTTCTTGATGACCGTCGGCAGTAGCGTCCGCGTGACGGCGCCCACGGGTGGGTGCGTCAGGCCGCCGACGACCGCCAGCACGACGAACAGGACGTCGGGGCTGTCGCGCGTCAGGAGGGCTAATGACGACACGGCGGCGGCCGTGAGCACCATGCAAGCCGCGAGGACCGGGATCGCGCCGTGGCGGTCGACGAGTCGGCCGACGTACGGGCCCGTGAGCGCCGCACCGATCGCGTAGCCGGCGGCCGTCAGCCCGGCCAGCGCGTAGGAGCCGCCCAAGTGCTTGACGTGCAGGATGAGGAGGACCCCGATCGCCCCGGCGGGAATGGCGGCCACGAGTGAGGCGATGATCAGCCGGGCGGCGCCCGGAGTGCCCATGACGGCACGGATTCCTCGCTCCGGATCCTGGTCGATGTCTGGATCCGGGAGGTCGGTGCCCGGCTGCGCCACCGGACCATCATGCCGGAACGCGGCCGGCTCAGTGGGGGCTGGCTCGGATATCGCCCGTGTTCAGGTCTAGGTGGACACTGCCGTCGGGACGCCCGAGGCGGACTCGGACGTCGGGACACCCGAGGCGCCGACGGGCGCGTCGGCGGGCGGATCGCCGAGCAGGACGATGGAGCCGTCGCGCCGGCTGAGGCGCCCCTGACGCTCGAGCTGCTGAAGGCTGAGCGTGACCGACGGCCGCTGCGCGGCGATGAGGTCGGCGAGCAGCTCATGGGTAAGGCGCAGCGGCAGCAGGACGCCCTCGGGGGTGACGCGGCCGAAGCGGTCGGCCAGATGCCACAGCGCGAGCCACAGGCGGGCGTCAATCCGGGCGTGCTGGGCGATCGCGAGGTGCACGAGCGCGTTCCGGGCCCGCTGCGTCGCCCGCGCCATGAGGCGGACGCCGATCTCGGGATAGGGCGCAGCGCGGCGGACGAAGCCGGTGTCCAGGACGGCTAGGCGCGAGCTCTCGACCACGCGCCACGTGACGGCGAACGGCAGCGTCGCACCGTCGGCTGCGGCGTCCTCGGGCCGGACCAGATCACCCGGGCCGAGGAGCTCGACGCCGTGGCGGCGGCGGCGCCCGGCGCGCCGGGCGAGCACACCGTCGAGCACGAGGAGGCCGTAGCCGCCCCGCGAAGGCGCCAGCGCACTCTGGGCATCCCAGGAACCGATCGGGACGTCGATCACCGTGGCACGGCATTCGCGGCGAGCCGCGCCAAGCCGCGGCTCGGTGATGGTCCGCGACAGGTCCGGGTCTTCATCGAGGATGGTGACGATCTCTGGATTCACGTCATTGGTCTTACCCGCTGTGCGCCGGTCTAAGCACCGGGCTGGACGTCTTGGCGGGCGGCATGCACACATTGGGCCTCTGGCCCATAACGACGGTCAGCGCGCGAACCAGCAGGTACGCCCGCGGCATCGCGGCGGGGTCCTGGGTATCCTCCCGTCGGCACGGTGGGCGTAGCTCAGTTGGTAGAGCTCCTGGTTGTGGTCCAGGCGGTCGCGGGTTCGAGTCCCGTCGCTCACCCCTCGTGTGGAAGGCCCCCGTTTGCGGGCCGTCCTTGCGTTCTGGTGGTCGCGGATTGAGGCTGACTTTTGAGGCTTACCCCAGCCACTAGTGGCTGCGGGCTCTGGATATGGGCGGTTTGGGGGCGATTAGCCCGGATCCACGCGGCCGCGCGCGAGGTCTGGAACGGTGCCCGCTTGGAGATCGTGCACGCTCGCTGAGCGGTCGACCGTCGGTCTACGGAACCGAAGGT
>JAOPZJ010000381.1 GCA_025964155.1 Solirubrobacterales bacterium | reverse complement strand
GTCACCGACGTGTTCGTGTGCACCAGCGCGACGCCCCGGGCGCGGGCCAGCCGCCCCAGGCCGCCGGCGTCCGCCGCCCATGCGGCCGCCACGCGCGAGATGCCGCCCGGCGACATGAGCGACCGGCGGAGCACCGCCAGCGGACGCACGAGGACCTCGATGCCTGCGGCCTTCAGGTCCGTCGTGAGCTCGCCGTCGTCCGGCAGCACGACGAGCGCCCGGTAGCGCTCGGGGTCCAGACCGGTGGCGATCGCGTGCAGCTGGCGGTCGGCCCCGTACCGGCCGCTGGAGGAGTGCAGGTACAGGACGGTGCGTGGGCCGCCCGTCACGGGATCGTGGCGCCGGACTCGACGCGCCGGCGCAGCTCACGCACCGAGCCCTTCATGACGACCTCGACCAGGACCTTCTTGACCGGGCCGGGGACACATCGCCCAGGGTCGATGCCGACGGAGTACGTCGCCCGGGTCGTGCCGTCGCCCTGGTCCTCGAAGACGTAATCGCCCTCGATGTGCTTCAGGTCGCCCCCGACGTACTCCCACCACAGGCGCCGGTCGTCGAGGTGGTAGCGCAGGACGTATCGCAAGGTCTTGACCCTCGCGTCGACGGCGAAGGCGACGGTCACCCCGTCCGCGTCCCGGGCACGGACCTGGACCTCGGTGACGGCCGACTGCCATTGCGGATAGCTCTCGAAGTCCAGGAGTGCGTCCAGGCAGTCCTGGGTGGTCCCGCGGATGACCTCCGCGTGCGCGGCGCGTGTGACGGACACGAGCTACAGCTCGACGGGGATGGGCGGGTACGCGGGCGGGCCGACGAGGTCGGGGTGCAGGATGTGCGCCAGGAGCTCCAGTCCGTCCACGAGGCGCGGCCCAGGGCGCGAGAACGTGGCCGACGCGTCGACCGCCACCACGCGGTCGGCGCCGAGCTTGCGCAGCTCGTGGGCGTACAGCTCGGCCTCCAGGTGGGCGCGCGGGGCGTCATAGCCGCAGGGCATGCACACGACGACCTCGGGCTTGGCGGCGGCCACGGTCGCCCAGTCCAGCTGCGCGGAGTGCTCCCCGGGCAGGCCCAGGACGTCGGTCCCGCCGGCCAGATCGATGAGCTGAGGCGTCCAGTGTCCACCGATGAAGACCGGGTCAAGCCATTCGAGCGCCACGACGCGTGGGCGCCCGGCCTGGCGCACGGCGAGCTTCACCCGGTCGATGCGCCCCCGCTGGCGGGCGACGAGGTCCACGCCGGCCTCGCGGGTGCCGGTGGCCTGCGCGAGCGTGCGGATGTCGCCCATCGTCTCGCCCAGGGTCTTGGGATCCAAAGCGATGACCTTCGGGCAGGTCGCGATGCGCTGGGCGACCTCCGCGACGTCGTCGTAGCTGACCGCGCACACGGGGCAGAGCGCCTGCGTGACGATGAGGTCCGGCTGCAGCTCGTGCAGCAGCGCTTCGTCGAGCTCGTAGATCGCCTCGCCCGCGTCGGTGCGTTCCCGAACGGCGCGGTCGATCTCGGCAGCGCTCAGACCCGCCGGGAGCCTGTCGCGCGTCACATGCGGCTTTCGTGTCGCCTCCGTGGGATGATCGCACTCGTGCGTCACGGCGACGATGTCATCGCCGAGTCCGAGCGCGTACAGCAGCTCGGTCGCGTGGGGCACGAGGCTGACGATCCGCATCGAGAGGCACGGTAGTACATGAGCGACACCTGGAAGACAGAGGGCGACGCCCTCGTCAGCGATCGGCAGTTCGCGGACTTCGCGACGGCGATGGCGTTCGTCAACGCGGTCGGCGCGGTCGCCGAGGAGCGCAACCACCACCCGGACATCCTGCTGCACGGCTGGAACAAGGTCCGCCTGACGCTGACGACGCACGACGCGGGCGGGACCGTGACCGACGCCGACCACGCCCTGGCGTCGGCGATTGACGCGCTGCCGGCCTGACGAGGCCCGCGCGCCGCGACGCGGGGCGGGTCGACGCGGATCGCGTGCGCTGACATCCTTCCAGGTGGCGAAGGACAGCCGCCCGGTGCACTGCTACCGTTCTGCGCAGCCGGACCTCATGCCTGACGATCCCTCCCGAAGTCCGCGGCGACAGCCCGGACCACCTGACCACCGGCTCCCCGGGCGCTCGCGATGAGCGCGGTCCTCGTTCTCGCCGTCCTGGCGCTGGTGCTCGTCAACGGGTTCTTCGTGGCGGCCGAGTTCTCGCTCGTGCGCTGCCGCCGCGGCCGCATCGAGGAGCTCGCCGAAGAGGGCAACCCCGCTGCCAAACGCGTCCTGGTCCTGCTGAACGACCTCAGCCAGTACCTCTCCGCCTGCCAGTTCGGCATCACGCTCGCCTCGCTCGGCATCGGCTTCCTGGGCGAACCGGCGATCGCGACGCTCATCGAGCCCGTGTTCGGCTCGCTTTCACACGGCGCCAAGCTCGGGATCTCCATCGCGATCGCCTACGTCATCGTGACCGCGGTCCACATCACCGTCGGCGAGCAGGTCCCGAAGATCTACTCGATCGTCAAGGCCGAGGCGACGGCGATGCGCATCGCGCGTCCGATGATCGCCTTCACGCGGGTGATGCGCCCCTTCATCACGGCGCTCAACGGGACATCCAACGCACTCCTGCGCGGCCTGCGCATCGATGCCGACACCGCGATGGAGGAAGGCGCCACGCCCGAGGAGTTGCGCGTCCTGATCGCCCAGGCCCGTGCGGGCGGGCAGCTTGATGCAGGGGAGGCCGGCATGCTGCACGGCGTCTTCCACCTGCACGAGCAGGAGGCCCGCCAGGTCATGACGCCGATCCCCGCGGTCGTCACGGTGGACACCAGCGAAGACGTCGAGACGGCGCTGCGGCGGTGCATCTCCTCCGGCCACACGCGCCTGCTCGTGACCGAGGACGAGAACCAGGACCGCGTCAAGGGGATCGTGCACTCCAACTCGCTCGCGAGGGCGCTCATGGCCGAGGGGCCGACCGCCTCGATCGAGCCGCTCGTCGTCGACGCGCCGATCGTCCCCGAGACCAAGCCGCTGGACGACCTGCTGGCTGACCTGCAGCGCACGCGCTCGTCGATGGCGGTCGTCATCGACGAGTACGGCCGTGTGGCCGGCATCGTGAGCGTCGAGGACATCATCGAGGAGGTTGTCGGCGAGATCGACGACGAGACCGATCCTGCGGGTGGCGCGATCCGGCGCCTGGCCAACGGCGACTGGTTCGTCCGCGGGCATGTCGCCGTCACGGACCTGGAGGACTACGGGCTGCATCTGCCCGTCGAC
This sequence comes from Solirubrobacterales bacterium, assembly GCA_025964155.1. Lineage (GTDB taxonomy): Bacteria > Actinomycetota > Thermoleophilia > Solirubrobacterales > Solirubrobacteraceae > Paraconexibacter. Next base: position 8,015 of record JAOPZJ010000381.1, on the reverse strand, counting down.
ACCGACGCCTACAACTCGGTGGGCGGCTTCGTGTTCGCCGAGCTCGGGCGGCTGCCGAAGCGCGGTGACACGGTCAACGCCAACGGATTCACCATCCGCGTGGAGTCCGTCCGGGAGAACCGCATCGAGGCGGTGCGCATCGCCGAGCGGCGCGTCGGGCCTGTCGACGAGGACGTCGACGCGAAGGCGCGCTGAACCCGCGTGCTGAGCGCCTACGCGCCAGGATCTGGATCAGCGCAAGTTTTCCGCGCGGCCCGCGTTGCAGCCGTCACCCGGTATCGGTGGGACGGTGCCGGGCTGTAGGTGAGTTCTCGTCGCTGGTGGGACGGCGGCGGGGCTGAGTCGTGGACCGGGGTGGTCCGCCGACAACACGACGACGGCCGGTCCGCGCGAGCGGGCCGGCCGCTCGTTCGGGGACTCCGAGGGAGACGCCCCCTTCATGCAACCGGCCCGCTTGCGCGGGCCGGTCGTGCTACTGGGAGGAGGTGCACTTGCGAGGTACGTTCGCAAGGAGCAGTATCGGCCGGGTTTCTGAACTCGGCCTAAAGGTTGAGGCCATGTTGAGCGCAGACTGAGCGTTCATGCTCGGGGCCGGGCGTCGACCCGCCGGATCCACGCGGCGAGCGCGGGAAAGGTGTCGTCGAGCGCCAGCTCGCGGTGCAGCACGTGGTGGAACGGGTCCGGGTCCGCCGGGTCGAGGGATGCCGCGTACTTCAGGAACGGGAAGGCGATGACGTCGGCGATTCCGAACGCGTGCCCGAGCAGGTGATCGCGCCCGTCCAGCAGCCCCTCGAACACCTTCCGGCTTGCGCGCAGTTGCGCCGCCCACGCCGCCAGCGCCTGAAGATCCGGTGGATCGGCCGCCTGCTCGGCTTTCGCGATGGCGTTGGGTGCCACCTTCCAGACCCGGTTGAACCAGTCGGTGAAGACGCCGGCCAGCGCCCGCTCCCGCGGATCCTGCGGCCAGAGCGCCGGCTCGGGGACGAACGCCTCGAGCCGCGCGAGGATCGCGGGCGAGTCGGTCACGACCGTGCCGTCGGGCTCTTGGAGGACGGGGACGAGGGGCTGTCCGCTCAGGCGCACGAGCGCCGAGCGATCGTCGGGATCGTGGTCGACCCAGTCGATCACGATGCCCTTGTGGGCGGCGGCGAGGGCCACGCGTTCGACGTTGGTCGACCAGGGCACCCGGTGCACGGTCACGGTGCGCGGCATCGCCGGGACGCTGTCATCCCAGCACGGCTGACGCAAGCAACGGTTGCTTCCGGGACCTATCAGCGATGCTCATCGCCTGCGGCGGGCGCATGCGCCACGATGCGGCGGTGCTGACCGATGACACCGATCCGATTCGCGCGGTCGAGATCGCCTCCGCGCGGGCCTGGCCGGCGGCGGAGACCAGCGGGCATGCCGGCTGGCTGCTGCGGGCCACGCCCGGCATCGACCGCGCGCGCTCCAACAGCGCGCTGACCCCACCCGCCGGGCGGGCACGTACCGACGACCTCGACGCGGTCACCGCGTGGTACGAGGCGCGGGGCATCCGCCCCCGGATCATGGTCAGCCCCCTGGATCGCCATCCGCACGTCGACGCCGAGCTCGAGCGCCGCGGCTGGGCCGTGCAGTGGGACGTGGACCTGCTCGTGGCGTCGCTCGACGATCTCGTCCGGGGCCCGGCTGGTGCCACCGCCGTGGCGCTGTGGCACGCGCCCACGCACCCATGGCTCCAGGCGTGGGCCGCCTGTGAGGCACGCACGCAGGACGACGTGGCCGCACAGGCCCGGCACGTGCTCGGGCGGCTCGGATCCCGGGCGCTCTATGCGCTGGCGGGGACACCGGACGCGCCGACGGGCGTCGGCATCGGCGTCGTGGACGGCAGTTGGTGCGGCATCTTCGCCATGGCGACGGCGCCCGGCGCCCGGCGCCAGGGGGTGGCCTCAGCCGTGCTGCGCGCGCTCGCGCAAGGCGCGCGGCAGCGCGGGGCGGTTGCCGCCTATCTGCAGGTGACCACGACGAACGCGGCCGCGCAGACGCTGTATGCGCGGCACGGATTCACGCGCTCGCATGGCTATCGGACGAGGGTGGCGCCGGCGCCGCCGTCCGGCTCGGCGCCGACGTCGGGCTTGTCCCGGATCAGCAGCCACGTCAGCCAGATCCCGAGCGCGAACAGCGGCAACCCCATCGCCGTGCGGGCGACACCGAGCGCGGTGACCGAGCCTGCGAGGTAGAGCGGCAGCTGGACCAGCAGGCGCAGGAGGAAGAGCACGACCCACAGCCAGCTCGCGCGGGTGTAGGTGCGCATGAGCGCGGGATCGTCGCGCCAGGCGCTGCCGCCGCCGGAGAGTCCGCTGACGATCACGCCGATGAGCGGGCGCCGCACGACGATCGAGACGAAGTAGATCGTGGCGTAGGCGGCATTGGCCAGCAGCCCGGGAAGGAAGAAGTTCTCCGCCTTGCCGGTGCGGGTCGCGACGAACGCGGCGAGCGCCACCCCGATCAGCCCGGTGAGCGTGTGCTGGACGGTCTCGCGCCGGGCCACGCGCGCGATGGCAAGCAGAACGCCCACCACCAACGCCACGATCGCCGACACGGTGGTGTCCTGCCCGGAGACCGTGTAGGCGACCACGAACGCCACCGGCGGCACCGAGGACTCGATCGTCCCCCGGACGCCGCCGAAGGCGTCGGCCAGGGCCGCCGGTCCCTCGGGGAGCGGCGCGGGGGGATCTTGCGGAGACGCGGGGTCAGTCGTAGGTATAGAAGCCCTTTCCGCTCTTCTTGCCCAGCGCGCCGACGGCAACGAGGTCGTGGATGCGATGGGGCACCTTGGCGCCGATGGCCTCACCGATCGCGCTGGACACGTCCAGGCCGACGAAGTCCAGCAGGGCGAGCGGCCCCATCGGGTGCCCGGCACCGAGCTTCATGCAGGTGTCGATCGCCTCGGGCTTGAGCCCGGATGTCTCCATGAGGTCCACGGCGCTGAAGAGGTACGGAAAGAGTAGGCGGTTGACGACGAAGCCGGCGCTGTCGGGCACTTCGACGGGGGTCTTGCCCAGAGCGACGCAGAGCTCACGGGCCCGGGCGTGAGTCTCCGGCGTCGCCTCGTCGGAGTAGGCGAGCTCGACGAGATCCATCCGCGGGACCGGGTTGAAGACGTGCAGACCAACGAAGCGCTCGGGGATGTTCGAGGCCGACGCCAGGACGCTGACGCTCAGCGACGAGGTCGTCGAGCACAGCAGCGTGTTCGGGCCGGCGAGCTGCCCGAGCTCGGCCAGCAGCGACGCCTTGGCCCCGAGGTCCTCGCTGATCGCCTCGACGATGACGCTGGCGCCCGAGAGCTCCTGCAGGTCCGTGACGATCCGGACGTTGGCGCCGTCGACGCCCTCCATGCGGCTCGTGAGCTTGTCCACGGCGGCGCGGGCACGGGCGACCGATGCGTCCGAGCGCGCCCACAGCACCACCTCTCCGTGGCGGGCGGCGGCGGCGGCCAGGCCCGTTGCGATGGCGCCGCTCCCGGCGAGTGCGAGGGTCTCCTGCATGGGCGGCATCCAAGCAAACGGCGGCGTTCATTGCGGTGCGGTGCGGGCGTGAGCGACGGTGGACGGCGGCGCGGCCAGGCCAGAACTGAGACGGATATGACACGCCGCGGCCCTTGCGGGCGGTCGTGGCAGGTTGCATGCTGGGCGCATGGGACTGTTCAGGGACTGGGCCAAGAGCCGCAAGATGGACGACCCCGTGCGTGGCATCTTGCGTGTCACGGCCTGCACGACGATCGACGGGGACGCGACGTCGAGCAACTACAACCTCGACGGCGTCGTCAGCGCCGACGGCGTGCTGCCCACGGCCGTCAACCACAGCGGTATCGCCAAGGCGAAGAAGTGGCCGTTTCCGGGCCAGGAGCTGCCGGTGACCGTGGACCGGGCCGACCCGACGCGCATACGCATCGAGTGGGACGACGTGCAGACCGGCGACGAGCGCGGCGCCGCCTCGGCGGCACGCCTGGCGGCGACGATGCGCGGCGAAGGCGCCCCGGGGACGCCGCCGGCTGGGACGGCGGACTTCGGCACGCTGATGGGGATGGCCGGCACCACGGTGTCCAGCCAGGTCATCGACCTGCGCGGCACCGACGCGCGCGACGAGATCCTCGGGGCGGTCTCCCAGCACATGGGCGACCCGGAGCAGATGCGCGCCGCGATCATGCAGACGCTGGCCCAGTCCGGGATCGACGTGCCCGACGCCACCGCCGGCGCCCAAGGGGCCGTGTCGTTTGGCTTCCCGCAGACGTCGGGCACCGGCCTCGAGGATCCCGCGACGAGACTGCGCAAGCTCGATGCCCTGCGCGACCAGCAGCTCGTGAACGCCGACGAATACGCGAGCCTGCGCGCGCAGATCCTCGAGGACGTCTGACCTTCGCTTCAGCCGGTGGGGCCGAGCGCCCGCAGCAGCAGCGCCTGGGCCAGCGTGGCGTGCTCGAGGTCACCGAGGTCCACGGATTCGTCGGCGGCGTGGATCTGGGCCGCATCGTCGCAGGCCCCCCACAGCACGATCTCCGCGGACGGGAACGCGTGGGCGAGCGTCACGCACAGTGGGATGGCACCGCCGGAGCCGACCTTCACCGGCGGCTTGCCGTAGGCATCGTGCAGCGCCTGGGCAGCGGCCGCGGCGTACGGCCCGTCGCCCGCCAGCACCGCGCCGGCGGCGGCCTCGAGAGTGGTCGTGGTCAGCTGGGCGCCCCACGGGACGTGGGCCTCGAGGTGGGCGATGATCGCCCGCTGCGCCTCCACCGGGTCCTGCCCGGGGGCCAGCCGCGCGCTGATCCGTGCCTTGGCGACCGGGACGATCGCGTTCGTCGCGCCGTCGATGGCCGGGGCGTCCAGGCCGATGGCGGTCAGCGAGGGGCGCATGAAGAGCTGTTCGGCGAGCGTTCCGCTGCCGATCATCTGCACGCCGTCGGCCACGGCGGCCGAGGCGCGCAGCTCGGCCTCGTCGACCGGGCGTCCGTCCCACTCCCGGGTCAGCAGTCCCTCGACGGCGACGTCACCGCGGTCGTCGTGGAGGCTGGCCAGCAGCCGGGCGAGCGCGATGAGCGCGTCGGGAACCGGGCCGCCGAAGAGCCCGCTGTGGACGGGGGCCGCGAGCGTGCGGACCTCGACGTCCACGACGCAGAGGCCGCGCAGCGTCGTCGTGAGCGTTGGCTCGCCGACCTTCCAGTTGCCGCTGTCGGCGACGACGATGAGGTCGGCGGCGAAGCGCGCCGGATCGGCGGTCACGGCCTGCTCGAACGTCCCGCGCCCGGTCTCCTCCTCGCCTTCCACGATGACCTTGACCGTGACCGGGAGCTTGCCGCCGTCGGCCAGCAGCGCGCGTAGGGCACCGGCATGCAGGACGATCCCGCACTTGTCGTCCGCCGCCCCGCGGCCGTACAGGCGTCCGTCGCGCTCGGTCGGCGCGAAGGGGGGCGTGGTCCAAGCGGTCTCGTCGCCGGCGGGCTGCACGTCGTAGTGGGCGTACAGGAGGACCGTCGGCGCACCGTCAGGGCCCGGGAGCTCGCCGAAGACCGCCGGCGGCGCTCCGGGGATCTCGATGAGGTCCGCGGTCTGCAGCCCGGCGCCGTGGAGGATCTCGAGGGTCGCCTGCGCCGCGGCACGCACCGGCTCGTCGGGGAAGCCCGGGAAGGCGACGGACGGGATCGCCACGAGGCGTTCCAGGTCGGCACGCAGGGCGGGCATGAGGTCGCGGACGGTGGCGGCGAGGTCGGTGTCGACGGGTGGCATCAGGCGGTCAGGCCTCCGGGTCGGGGGTGGTGATGGTGCTCTCCTCGGTGGGCCCCTGCTGCAGCTCGGCCGTCAGGTCGACATCGACGGCCCCGGCGCGCCGCAGCGCGGCGGTCAGCGTGTCGGTGAGAGGGATCGCGCTGCCACGAGCGTAGTCGTAGCCGACGAGCGCACCCCAGCCCTCGGCCAGCAGGCGACCGTCGGCCTCGGAGACCATGCGGAAGGCCATGCGGAAGCTCGAGCGGCGCAGCGCGAACGGCCGGATCCACGTCCGGATGTCCTCTTCGTAGAAGGCGGGCGAGCGGTAGTTGATGTGGGCCTCGGCGAAGATCAGGCCGAAGTCGTCCGGATCGGTGGGGTCGTGGTCCGGGGCGAGCGTCGCCACGTAGGCGATGCGCGCGCTCTCGAAGAACTGCAGGAACGTGACGTTGTTCAGGTGGCGGTTGGCGTCCAGGTCTCCGTAACGCACCGTGTCGACGAACGAGAACGGCCAGCCCTCGACGGTCTTGGAATGGCTCACTGGCCAGCCTCTCGTGTCACGCGTCCGTCCCCCAGCGGAACCCGGTCTCCTGCACCGCGACCGGCAACGGGCTGGACGGCATGCCGGCCGGCGGCTCAGGGTCGTTGTAGCCACCGGGGGCCACGTCGTTGGGGCCGTCCGGGTGGAACAGGGACGCGAGGTACTGGATCTGGCCACGGCCGCAGCCCAGCTCGAACTGCCCACCGCCGTACATCGCGATGCCGTGCCGCTCACAGAAGTCGTAGGTGTCCAGCACCGACTTCACGCCACCGACTCGCGAGGGCTTGATGTTCACCATCTTCGGTTGCGGCGTCAGCGCAGTGATGTCGTCGATCCCATGGATGATCGCGTCCCACGTGACGCGGTCCTGGACGGGCCCGATGAGCGCCTGCACGCGGGGGTCGTCGTGCGGGTCCTCGAGCCACGCGTGCGGGAACGCGTCCAGCAGCAGACGGTACTGGTGTGGGTCGGCCTCCACGTCGACGATCGAGCCGGCATAGCGGCCCTTGAGGTCCAGGGACTCCACGGCCCCGGTGGCAGCGATCTGCCGCATGAGCTCCGGCGACCAGTCGTTCGTGGGATCGAGCTTGAACTGCAGGCCCGGGTAGCGGTCCAGGCGGCTGCGCAGCGGCGCAAGCGTCGGCGGCTGCCCCAGACGCAGCGAGACGACGAAGCGCAAGGGCCGTGGGGTGCGGCCGAGCACCTCGTGCAGCGCGGTCCCGGCCTGGCGCACCGCAAGGTCCAGCGCGGCCGACTCGTAGGCCCAGTAGCGGTACAGCACGGAGGCCTCGCGCGTAGGCGCCTGGGGCCACAGCTCCAGCGTCCGCAGGTGTGCGCAGAACGACGCGAGCGTCCAGGTGCCGGCGAGCGGCAGGACCGGGCCGGCCTGCTGCAACGCGTCCTGGTCCTCCGCCTCGTAGGTGACGTCCTCGCCGATGCCGTCGGTTCCGGCCCCCTGCAGGCGGATCGTCGTCGACACGCGGGTGAAGTCCGACGAGACGTCGCGCTGCGAGCGCTCAAGCGCGTATGTCCCGATCGTCAGGGGCAGGTCCGCGACGCGGGACCACAGGGACTCGGAAGCGGGCACGTGCTGATCCTACGACGGAATCCGAGCCCCGGGGCGAGGGCTGCGCGGCGCCGCGGGTGTGCGGGCCGCCGTCCTCAGGCGGACGTGCCGGCCTCCAGGCGCGCCACGAGCTCGTCGAGCTTGAGCTCCTGCAGCCCCTGGCCCACGGCGTCCAGTTCGCCGGCGCAGTACTCCACGAGCGTGTGGCCCTCGCGGCAGAGATCCAGGGTCTCGCGCAGGCCCGCGTCGCCGGAGTCCAGGCGGCGGATGATCTCCTCGAGGCGGGCCGTCGCCTCCTCGTAGGAGGCGACGTCGGCGGGGCCGGGCACGTTCGCGAGGGTCGGTGGGCGGGTCGGGTCGTCGGTCATCGGGGCGCCGTCTCGTCGGGGTCGATGGTGGCGCCGACGCTGGCGTCGGCGAAGAAGAGGCGCACGGCGCGGGCACGGCGGGCGTCTGCCGCGCTCGTGATGACGCCGCCGGCACCGTCGTCGACCACGGCATAGCCACGCTCGACGATCCGGTCGGGGTCGTGGGCGGCGAGGGCAGACCTCAGCGCGGCGAGGCGGGCGCGTTGCCCGGTCGCGTCGGCGCCGGCGCCGGCGGCCGCCTTGCGCGAGAGCATGAGCGCCGCCCGTGTGACGTCCTGGGTCCGGCGGCTGCGACCGCG
>JAOPZJ010000338.1 GCA_025964155.1 Solirubrobacterales bacterium | reverse complement strand
GGCGATCCCGGCGGCGTGGCCCTCGGCGCGCGCGGTCTCGCGGATGGCGTCCGCCTCGGCCTGCGCGGCGGCGATGACGCTCGTCGCCACGGCCCGCTCGTCGCTGACGAGCAGCTCCGGCGGCGGCGTCAGCGCGGGGAGCGCGAAGTCCGTCGTCACGGGTGGAGCCGTCGCATCAGATGACCTCTTCCTCGGGGTCGTCGTTGCCGCGCCCGATGGTGATGACGCCGGCGTCCTCCAGCCGTCGCACCGCACCGACGATGCGGCCCTGCGCCTCCTCGACGACGGCACGGCGCTGCGGGGTCCCGGTCTCCAGGTCCTCGCGGAGCATCTCGGCGCCGCGCTGGGACATGTTGGCGAAGATCTTCTCGCGCATCCGGCCCTCGACCCCGCGCAGCGCAAGCGCCAGGTCCTTCTGGTCGACCTCACGCATGACGAGCTGGATGTCGCGGTCCGACAGCATCGCGACGTCGTCGAACGTGAACAGGCGCAGGCGGACCTCGTCGGCGAGCTCGGTGGAGTGCTCCTGGATCGCGGCCAGCACGTTGCGCTCGGTCGAGCGTCCTGCGCGGTTGAGGATCTCCGCCAGCGAGTCCACGCCGCCGGCGCTGGAGAACTCCTGCGTCATGACGTTCGCGAGCTTCTGGCGCAGGCCGCGCTCGACGTCCTCGATGACGCCGGGGTTCGTCTCGCTCATGCGCGCGATGCGCAGCGCGACCTCGGCCTGCATCTCCATCGGCAGGTCGGCGAGCACCCGCGCGCCGAGGTTCGTCTGCAGGCAGGCGACGACGAGCGCGACGGTCTGCGGGGCCTCGTCGGAGAGGAACGTGACGATCTGCTCGGGCGGTGTGCGGCGCAGGAAGTCGAACGGCCGCAGCTCCGCCTGAGCGATGAGCGCGCCGACGATCTCCTCGGCACGCTCGGGCCCGAGCAGGTGCTCGAGGACCTCGCGGGCGAACTCGGGGCCGCCGAGGGCGAAGGCCTCGCGGGACTTGAACTGCTCGGCGAGATCTGCGATGACCGCCTGCGTCGTCTCCGCCTTGACGCGCCACATGTTCGCCATCTCGGCGCTGATCGCCTCGACCTCCCGCTCCGAGAGGAACCTGAGGATGTCCGCCGCCCGCTCGGAGCCGAGCGAGATGAGGAAGATCGCTGCCTTCTGCCGGCCGCTCAGCCCGCGTAGCAGCGTCCGGTCGACCTCGGGAAGATCCCCGGCGACGACCGCGGGGATCGCTCCGCCGGCCGCGACGAGCTCGACCGCCGAGCCGGTGCTCATGAGTCCTCGGTGATCCAGGTGCGCAGTTGCTGGGCGATCTTCTCGGGCTCGCGCTCGACGATCTCCTCCAGCGCGATCGCACGCGGGTCGTTCGCGAAGACCTTGCGGGCCGCCTCCTGCGCGTCGAAGGCGTCGAGCACCTCGCGCGACTCGCTCGGGTCGCCCGCACCGAGCAGCGCAGGCGCCGGCTCACCGAGCTGGCGCAGCCACGACGGCTCGTCCGCGAAGACGCCGTCCTCGCGCTTGCGCAGGTGGCGGCTGACAAAGAAGAGGAACAGCAGCGCGGCCAGGCCGAGGAACGCGGTTCTGGCGTGGGCGAGGAGCCCCGTCGGCAGCGGACCGGCGGCCGGTGTGGCAGGCCCCGGCTGCTTGGCGAAGGCGACCTGGCTGACCGCGAGCGTGTCGCCGCGGCTGCGCTGGACGCCGGCTGCGCTGGACACGGTCTGGGTCAGGGACGCCAACTCGGCCTGCGTCATCCCGATGCTCTTGTCGAGGACGAGTGCGACGTCCAGGCGGTTGACCGCTCCCGGCGCGACCTGGGTCTTCGTGATCGTCTTGTCGACCCCGAAGTCGGTCGACTTCGTCGTGTGCTTGTAGTTGGACTTGCCGCCCGCGCCACCGGAGGCCGTCTGGGCGTAGGAGGGGATGTTCGTCGCCGTCCCCGCCGCGCCGCCGGACGCGCCGCCGGTGCCCGCCAGCGTCTCGGACTCGTCGACCGACTTCAGCGCCGTTCCCTTCTTGGCGTACTGCAGCTTCTCCTGGGTGGCGCGGTCGACGTTGAGGTCCGCGTGCACCTGGACGTGCGCCTTGCCGGCGCCGAGCGTGTTCGTGAGCATCGCCGTCAGCGACGCCTCCAGCTGGGCGTTGTAGCGAGCCTCGGCGGCGGGCTTGCTCGCCGCGCCGCCGGCAGCGTCGCCGGTGGGCCACAGCATCTGGCCGGTGGCGTCCGTGATCGTGACGTTCGACGTCTTCAGCCCCTGCACCGAGGAGGACACGAGGGCCGCGATGCCCCGCACCGATGCGGGCTCCAGACCGCCCGCACCCGCACCCAGGAGGACAGCGGCGGTGGCCGCCTGGGCCTCGTCGGTGAAGAGCTGGTCCTTGGGCAGCGTAAGGCTCACCTGCGCGGAGCTCACGCCGTCGATCTGGCCGATCGTGTTCGCGATCTGGCCTTCGAGCGCCCGCTGGTAGGCGACCTGCTGCTGGAAGTTGGAGGCGCCGAGCTTCTGCTTGTCCAGGAGCTCGAAGCCGGGCTGCTTCGCCGCGCCTGACAGGCCCGCCTCGGCCAGCGCGATGCGGGCGTCGCCGGTGCGGGACTGGTCCACCGCGATCGCCGTGCCGTTGCCCCGCAGCTCGTAGCCGATGCCGCGCTGGTCCAGCGCCGCGGTGATCTTGCCCGTCTGCGCCGGGTCGACACCGGCCATGACCTCCACGTACGACGGCGCGCCGGCCATCTTGACGAGCAGCATCGCGGTGACGAGGAACGCGACGGCGCACCCGGCCAGGATGATCTTGCCGCGGGCGGAGAGGGACGAGAGCAGCTGCATGGTTCGGCCTCGGGTCTAGACCTGCGTGTGGAAGATGTCGTTGATCGCCTCGACGCCCTTGGTGCGCATCTGGCTGGCCATCTGCATCGAGAGCCGTGCACGCTCTACCGCCATGACGACCGCGGTCGGGTCGGTGGCGGTCCCGTCCGCGAGGGACTGTGAGGCGGCGGCGGCCGTGTCCTGCATGCCGGCAAGGGACTGCAGCTGGTCGGCGAGCACGGACCCGAAGGAGCGGCCCGTCGGCCCGTCCGCGGTGCCCTCGAGCCCACCGATCTGCCACTCGCTCCCGCCGACGGCACCGATGCCCGGAACCAGCGGCATCAGCGCAGGATCTCCAGCGTCTTGGCGAACATCTGCTTCGTCGTCTGCATCGCGGTGACGTTTGCCTCGTAGGCTCGCGAGGCGGAGATGAGGTCGACCATCTCGGTGACGGGCGTGATGTCGGGCATCGAGACGTAGCCGGCGGCGTCGGCGTCGGGGTTGCCCGGGTCGTACACCTGCTTGTTCGGCGCGCCGTCGGCGACGATGCCGCTGGCCTGCACGCCCATCGCCTTGCCGAGCTTGGCGTCGAAGGCCTCCTGCACCACGACCTCCTTGCGCCGGTAGTTCGGCGTCTGGGCGTTGGCGAGGTTCTCGGCCGTGACGTCCATCCGCAGGCGCTCGGTGGCGAGCGCCGAGCCGGACACGTTGAGCGCGTCGAGCAGTCCCATTCTCAGCGGCCTCCGATCGCCGATTCGACGATGTCGATGCGCGCCCGCATGACCTGGGCGAGCGCCTGGTAGGTAAGGCCGTTCGCCGCCTGGGCGGCCGCTTCGCTCTCGACGTCCACCGAGGAGCCGTCCGCCCGGATGGGCGCCGCGGAGTCGGTGGTCATCGTCGGCGTGAAGCTGTCGATCCGCGTGGAGTCCCCGTTGGCGATGACGGCGCGCAACGTGTCCTCGAAGTCGACGCTCACCCGCTGGTAGCCGGGCGTGTTGGCGTTCGCCAGGTTCTGGGCGATGGCCGTCTGGCGCATCGCGGTGGCGCGCATCGCGGCGGCGAGGCCGAGGGTGGTGGAGTCGAAGAGATCCATGAAGTCAGGTGTCTGCTTGCGTCCCCTTCCCTGGGTGGCACGGCCGCCGTCCGTGGCGCCCACTCGGGGTGGTCGGCGCCACCGCGTCGTGCTTGAGGGCTGCGATGGACATGCGTCCACCGTCCGCTGCCGTTCCCGGCCCGGACTCCGGCGTCAGCGTTCGGCGCTGGCGCGGTAGCCCGCGGCGGCACGGCGCGCGTGCCCGCTGCGTGAGAGCTCGGCCGCCAGGTCGTCCCGGCGCTGGCGCATCGCCTCGCGGGTCAGCAGCTGCGTCCTCGCCGCTGCGCGCAGCACGGCCTCGTCCTGCGCACCGAGCCCGCCCGTCCCGCGGACGTCCAGCTCCGCCAGCAGCTGCATCCGCGTCGCGTGCACGGCGTCCAGCTCGTCGACGGCGCCGCTCTGGACGAGCGCGAGCTCGGTCTCGGCCAGGGCGGCGAGCCGCGCGCAGACCGGCTGGTCCTGCTCGGCGCTCACGCGCGGATGCCTGGCGCGGCCGGTTGGTGGCGTGCCATGACACCGGCACCCGATGGCCCAGCGACGTGGACCCATGCCTCGCGCAGCTCACCGAGGAGGCGGACGACGTGGCCCACCTTGTCGGCGTCGCGCTCCAGGCGAGCCTCGATGAGGCACCGTTTGCAGAACACGTAGATCGCCTGGAGCCGCTGCGACAGCTCGCCGGCGTCCATGTTCAGCGTCGCCTGCAACTCGTCGATGATCGCCTCGCCGCGGCCGATCCGCTCTCCCGCCTGGGCCCACGCCTGCTCCTGCAGGGCGGCCTGCGCCTGGCGCAGGAAGCGCGCGGCGCCGTCGTAGAGCATCACGACGAGCTGTTCGGGGGACGCGGTGAGGACCGCGGATTCCTTGTATGCCTTGGACTGCGCTGCGTATGGGTTCATGGGCGCACCCCGGATCATCGGCTCGTCGGCCGGACGCTTGAGGCGCTACCCGAACTGCGCCTGCACGCGTGCGAGCGTGTCGTTGTTGCGCTGCAGCGCGACCTCGAGGGCGGCGAACTGCTTGCGCAGCGCCGTCTCGTGGGCGGCGATCCGATCGTCGAAACGCGTCAGCCCATCGGCGATCGACGTGAGCGTTCTGGCCACGCTGTCGACGCGACCGTCGAACGTCCCGCCCGTCTGGGTCAGCGGCTCCAGCAGGCCCTCGAGGGCCTGCGCCACCCCGCTGGTCCCGGTGGCTCCGCCGAGCAGCTTCTGCACGCCGCGCGGATCGGCGTCGAGCTGCGTGCGCAGCACCGCGGTGTCGAGCGTGAGCTTGCCGGCGATGGCGTCCTGAGAGAGCGTTCCGCCGCCCGTGCTTGCTCCTGTGGTGATGCCGAGCTCGGAGGCCTGGTCGAGCGTCGAGGACAGCCCCGGCACGGCGGCGGAGACCGCGCTGCGCAGCGACGCGAGGACACTGTTGAGGCCTGTGTCGTTGAAGAGCACGCCCTTGCGGGCATCGGTCGTCGTGGCGGCCGTCGGCACGCGCTTCTCGATCGTGCGGGAGCGGATCGCGTCGATCGTCGCGTTGTAGGCATCGACGAACGTCTTGGCCGCTTGGACGACGGCGTCCTTGCTGGGCCCCGGCGTCGACACGGTCACCGGGGTGCCCGTCGTCGCGCCCTTGAGCGTCAGCTCGACGCCGGCCAGCGCGTCGGTGACGACGTTGGAGGACCGCGTGTAGGCGACGCCGTCGACGGTGAAGGCCGCATCGGCCCCTGCGAGCGTCGTGCCTGCGGAGACCATCGTGCCCGTGGCCGTCGCCGCGGAGGCCGCGCCTGTCGTCTTCGAGGAGATCGCGAGGCGACCGCCGACGTTGACGGCGTAGACGCCGGCACCCTCGTCGGCGTTGATCGCGGCGACGGCGGCGTCGAGTGTCGCGCCGGCACCCAGCGTGACGGAGCGCCCGTTGACGATGATCGCGTCGTCGACCGCCGGTGGGGCGTAGTCGAATGTCGACTGCGCCCCGCGCGCCAGGCCGCCGACCGTCACCGTGTGGCCGCCGGGTGCCGCCCCGGCGACGGTGCGCGCCGCGACCTTCGTCGCGTCGGCGCTCTCGACGGACTGCACGTCCCCCCAGGTTCCCGCCGACCGCAGCGCAGTGGCGGCGAGCTTGAGCGAGCTCAGCTTCGAGGCGATGTCCTTCAGGGCGTCCGACTTCGCCTGGGCGGCAGTCTGCTTGAGGGTGAGGTTCGTGCGCGGTTGACGCTCGGCGTTCAGCAGCTGGGTGATGATCGTGTCGGTGTCCAGGCCCGAGGCCAGACCCGTGAGCTGAATGCCCGCCATGCCGCCCCCTACCCCACTCCGCCGGAGCCGCCGTAGGCGGCCGGCAGGCCACCGGGCGCAAGGGCCGCCGGCCCCGCGGGCCGGCCGGGCGGGCTGACGGCGTCGGTCAGCGGGACGTCGCTGACGGCACCGTCGGCGTCCAGCAGCGAGGCGACGACTCGCCCCGTGAGGCGATCGGTGTCGAAGACCACACGCCGGCCCTCGGCCTGCAGCTTCTCGAACAGCCGTGCGGCGGCGTCGACCTCGTCCCACACCTCGTCCGGTATGCGGTCCCCGGCGATGGGCGGGATGGGAACGTCGCGGCGGCGCCGTGCCTCTTCGAGCTCGTAGACGCGCGCGAAGGTCCCGGCGGCGGGCCGCTCCGGACCGCTCATGCGGCCGGTCGCGTCATATGCACCGGTGTTCACGCCCGGTGGCGTTCCGATGGGAAAGCTCATCTTGAGTCCTCCTGGACAGGTGACCGGACCATCCGTGGACCGGGCTGCTTCGGTCCGGGTGATCGACGCCATCCTCCCGGGCTTGAGTGCGGCTCTGGCCGTCTGTTCGATCGCTGCCCTGACGCCATCGCGGCCATTCACGCCGCAAGGACCCGCGCGGCGGCCAGCGCATCGGCCTCGGCAGCCAGCGTGGCCGCGTCCTCCGGCAGCCCGCGCCCGGTGGCCACGACCGCCAGGCCGCGCAGCGCGGCCACGTCTGGACCGAGCTGCGCGCAGACCGTCAGCCACTCGTCGGCCGCGGAATCCAGGTACCCGCGACGGACGTAGAGCTGCGCCAGCCGTTCATGCCGGTCGCGTGCGGCGATGGGGAGCCGCCCGAGGATCGCCACGAGCTGCTCGAAGGCGTCAAAGCGCTCGAGCCGGGCCAGCGCGTCGAGCATCACGCACACGACGTCCGCGGCGCCGGCCGGGACCGTGACGTCCGCACCGGCCCACGCCAGGAGTGCGGCCCGCTCGGGCGCCGGCAGCCCGGCGGCGGCGTCGGGGGACTCCAGGAGCGCCCGGGCGTCCGCGTGCTCCCCGTCGGCCAGGCGGGCGAAGGTCTCGGTGCGCAGCGCCGCGCCCTTGGCCGGCGCACCGGCCTCGACGCCCGCGGCCTCGGTGGCGGCCGCCGCCGTCAGCCCTTGGGAGAGCAGCGTCTCGGCCAGCGCGACGCGTGCCCACGCCGCGGTCGGCTGGGCCTCCAGGACGGCGCGCAGCTCGGCCTCGGCCTCGCCGAGCGCACCGGTCTCATACAGCGCGACGGCGAGCAGGAAGCGCACGCTCGGGGTGACCGCCGCCACACCGCCGTGGATCGTGGCGACGACCTGCCCGCCGTCGGCGCCGCGGGCCCGCAGCACACGGGCGAGCACCTCGACCGTCCCCAGGAACGCCGGCGCGAGCGTCAGCGCCTCGCGGAGCAGCGCTTCGGCACGCTCCAGGTCGCCCTCCTCACGTGCCACCTCGCCGAGCGCGATCCGCGCCAGATGGGTGCCGCAACCGACCGTGCCGGAGTAGCGCGACGGCGCGTCCCCCATCACGAGGCACCGCTCCAGCAGCGCCGTGGCGCGGACGCGATCGCCCTGCGCACGGGCGGCGTGCGCCTGCTCGAAGACGACGTCCGTCAGCTCCGGGAACCGCGCAAGCACCTCGTCGACGGTGGCGTCCAGGTCGGCATGGTGGCCGAGGACGCGCTGGGTCCGCACGAGGCGCCCGGCCAGCGAGGGCCCGAAGCCGTAGGTCGGCAGGGCCGGGTCGTCGCGGACGCTCGCCCAGGCACGGGTGAACTCGCTCAGCGCCGCGGCGGCGTGGCCCGACGCGGCATGCTCGGACCCGAGGTTGAAGTGCAGGAACGGCGAGTCGTCGCCCTCGGCCAGCTGCTGCTGGAGCAGCGTGATGTTGCGCTGGGACTTGTCCTTCGCGTCCCGGACGACGCCGAGATAGCCGAAGTGCTCCACCCGGACGTCGGTGTGCTCCAGCCGCTCGGGCAAGAAGCCGGGCAGGCGATGGGCGATCTGCTCGTGGATCCGGCCCTCGAAGCGGTACTCGGGTCGGTTGCGGAAGAGGCGCAGCGCATCGTGCGTCACGGCCGTTCCGTCGCCCAGGTCCCCGGTGTGGTTCGTTTCCACGAGATACATGGCCTCACGCCACGTGTGGCCGGTCAGCGCCCGCAGCCGCGTGGCGTCGTCGGCGACGAGCACCTCGTCGGCGTCCAGGTACAGCAGCCAGTCGCCGGTCGCCGCGTCGAAGCTTGCGTTGCGGGCGGCCGCGAAGTCGCCCGTCCACTCGTGGCGCAGCACGCGCGCGCCGAAGGACTCGGCGATGCGCACGGTGGCGTCGACGGAGCCGGTGTCGACGACGACGATCTCGTCGACCGCCCCGGCCACGGCGCCCAGGCAGCGCCCGAGCATCGCCTCCTCGTCCCTGACGATCATGCACAGGCTCAGCGTCAGGCCGGTAGCCCGGCGGGCGGCCTGCGCCACGCGCTTGGCCCGCGGGGTCAGGACGCGCAGCGCGGCCAGCTCCGCGGCGCCGACCGCTC
>JAOPZJ010000265.1 GCA_025964155.1 Solirubrobacterales bacterium | reverse complement strand
TCGTTCTACAACTACTTCGAGTCCAAGGACGACGTCGTGGAGGCGGTCGTCAGCGAGAGCCTCCAGACGCTGGCCACCGTTGCGCTGACCACGCTGCCCGAAGACGCGGATCCGGCGGTGCGCGCGTGCATCGCCGATCGCCGGTTCATCCGCCTGGCGTCCGAGGACCGTGAGTTCGCGCGCCTGCTCGTCAACCTCCACCACGGGGACGACCTGTTCATCGCCGCGACGCTGCCGTATGCACGCATGACGCTCAAGCCCGGCATCGACGCGGGTCGCTTCGACGTCACGAGCCTGGAGGTGACGCTGATCATGCTGGCCGGCAGCGCGTTCGCGCTCATTCGCGCGATCCTCAACGGCACCGCGCCCGCCGACGCCGACCAGGCGCACGCCGAGTCGATCCTGCGACTGCTCGGCGTGCCCGCCGAGGAGGCGCGGGCGATCAGCAGGCGTCCTTTGCCATGAGCAGCATGGCCCGCGCGTTTCACCGACGCCGCGCCGGGAACCCGGTGATGCATGAAAACCACCAAGCACAAGCTTCTGCTCGGCGCCGCGGTCGCCGCGCTGGCGGCCGGCGGATCGATCGCCGCCGCCCAATCGACGACCACGCTGAAGGCCTCCATGACCGGCAAGGCCGAAGTGCCCGGGCCCGCCGACGCCAACGGCAAGGGCAGCGCGACGATCAAGATCACGGGAACCAAGGTCTGCTACACGCTCTCCTACAGCAACATCGGCACGCCGAACGCGTCCCACATCCACCGGGGCGCCACGGGCAAGGCCGGCTCGGTCGTCGTCGCGCTCTTCACCGGCACGCCGAAGAAGTCCGCGTGCGTGACGACCACGTCGTCGCTGGCCAAACAGATCGCCCAGAAGCCGGCGTCGTTCTACGTCAACATCCACAACAAGGCGTTCCCGAACGGCGCGATTCGGGGGCAGCTCCACAAGTGAGCGGCGGCGTGGGAAGGTTGGCGCGTGAGTTCTCCCGGCGCGTCGTCCTTCCCCAGCACCGTCGGCCGGGTGCTCGAGCGCTCGGCTCGCAGGGTTCCGACGCGGACCGCGCTCGTCTTCGGCGGCCGGACGTGGACGTACGCCGAGCTGGACGCCGCGACCGGACGCGTGGCGGCCCGCCTGCTCGCTCTCGGGCTGGTGCCGGGCGACCGCGTGGCCGCCTTCGGCAAGAACTCCGACGCCTATCTGCTGCTGTACCTCGGCTGCGCTCGAGCGGGTCTCGTGCACGTCCCGGTGAACTTCAACGCGCGCGGGGAGGAGCTGGTCTACCTCCTGACCCAATGCGAGCCGGTGATCGCGTTCGTGGACCCGGCGCTGGCGACGGAGGTCGACGCGGTCGCACCACTGCTCGGCGACCAGCGCCGCGGCACGCTGCGTGACGGCGATGGTGACGACGTCCTCGCCTGGGCCCTGGCGACCGACGGGCCTGTCCACGTGGAATCCGGCGTGGCCGACGATGATCTCGTCCAGCTCCTGTACACCTCGGGCACCACGTCCCGACCCAAGGGCGCGATGATGACCCACCGCGCGCTCGTCCACGAGTACGTCTCCTGCCTCCTGGCCCTGGAGCTGACCGAGCGCGACGTCGCGCTCCACTCGCTGCCGCTCTACCACTCGGCCCAGATGCACGTCTTCCTGCTGCCGGCGCTCGCCGTCGGCGCGGTCAACCACCTCATCGAGACGCCGGACATCGGCGAGGTCTTCCGGCACATCGAGACCGAGGGCGTCAACGCCGTCTTCCTGCCGCCGACGGTCTGGGTCGGGGTCGCCAATCACCCGGAGCTGCGCGAACGCGACCTGGGCGGTCTGCGCAAGGCCTTCTACGGCGCCTCGATCATGCCGGTCCCCGTCCTGCAGAAGCTTCGCGCGACGCTGCCGCAGGTCGGCTTCTACAACTGCTTCGGCCAGTCCGAGATCGGTCCACTGGCGACGGTGCTGGCGCCCAGGGAGCACGAGGACCGTCCGGACTCCTGCGGGCGCCCGGTGTTCTTCGTGGAGGTGCGCGTCGTCGACACGGCGGGCTACGACGCGGCTGAGGGCGAGGCGCTCTACCGCTCACCGCAGCTGTGCACGGGCTACTGGGACATGCCGGAGGCGACCGCGGAGGCGTTCGCCGACGGATGGTTTCACTCCGGGGACCTCGTGCGGGTGGACGACGAGGGCTACCTGTTCGTCGTGGATCGCATCAAGGACGTCATCAACACCGGCGGCGTCCTCGTCGCGTCGCGCGAGGTCGAGGAGTCGCTGTACGGCCACCCCGCCGTCGGTGAGGTTGCGGTCATCGGGCTGCCGCACGACCGCTGGATCGAGGCGATCGCGGCCGTCGTCGTGGCGAAGGCGCCGGTGACGGAGGCGGAGCTGATCGCGTTCGCCAAGGAGCACCTGGCCGCCCACAAGGTCCCCAAGTCCGTCCACCTCGTGCCGGAGTTGCCGAAGAACCCCTCCGGCAAGCTGCTCAAGCGCGAGCTGCGGCTGCAGTTCGGCGGCGTGACATCTGCGGTCGGTCGCGACCAGGCGTGACGACGGTACTGTCGTCGCCCCACGACCCCTAGGAGAGCCTGTCCCCATGAGCACCGCCCCCTCCACCGTCCTCGTCTCCGGCGGGGCGTCCGGCCTCGGCGAGGCCGTCGCCCGTCGCTTCGGCGCGGACGGCTGGCACGTCGCGATCCTCGACCGCGACGGTGACCGTGCGCGCGCCGTGGCCGCAGACCTCCCCGGCGCAGCCGCGCTCGAGGTCGACGTCACCGACCCGGACGCCGTCGACGCCGCCGTGCAGGCGGTGCTCGCCGAAGGCCACACGCTGCGGCTCGCCGTGTCCTGCGCCGGCATCGGCCCGCCGCAGCGCCTGCTGTCCAAGCGCGGCCCGCACTCGGTGCAGGCCTTCCACACGATCCTGTCGGTCAACCTCTTCGGCACCTTCCACGTGCTGCGCGCGGCGGCCGTCGCGATGGCGGAGAACGAGCTCGACGAGCACGGCCAGCGCGGCGTGATCGTCAACACCGCGTCGATCGCGGCCTACGACGGCCAGATCGGGCAGGTGGCCTACGCGGCCTCCAAGGGCGGCATCGTCGGGATGACGCTGCCGGCGGCACGCGATCTCGCCGACCGCTTCATCCGCGTCTGCACGATCGCACCGGGCCTCTTCAAGACGCCGCTGCTGGCGTCGCTGCCGCAGGAGGCGCAGGACAGCCTCGGCGCTTCCGTCCCCAACCCCGCCCGCCTCGGTGATCCGGCGGAGTACGCCGCGCTGGTGGCCTACATCTCGTCCAACCCGATGCTCAACGGCGAGGTCATCCGGCTGGACGGCGCGCTGCGGATGGCGCCGCGATGATCGGGCGCGACATCACCGGCTGAGGCGCTGCTCGTGGCCGGCGCTCGACGGGTGATGGCGGGCCAGCACAGCGAGCACCTCGGCGTCGGGCACGGCGGCGAAGTCGCGGTACCACAGGCCGACGGCACCCAGGTGCTCGGGGATCGTCAGACTCACCACGTCGTCGGCCTCCGTGGCGAGCAGGTACACCGCCTCGGGGGAGGCGACGGGCACCGCGATGATGATCGGCCCGGCGCCCTGGTCGCGCAACGCGAGCACCGCGGCGAGGCTCGTCAATCCCGTGGCCAGGCCGTCGTCCACGACGATCACGGTGCGCCCTTCGACGGTGATCGGCTCCCGGTCGGCGCGGTAGCGCTCGACGCGACGCCGCAGCTCGCGCGACTCCCGCTCCAGGGCCTTCTCCAACCGGGCGGCGCCCAGACCGACGCGCTGCGCCGCGTCTTGATCGAGTACCCCGGTGCCGCCCTCGGCCACGGCTCCGACCGCGAGCTCGCGGTTGCCCGGGGCCCCGAGCTTGCGGACGGCCAGCACCTCGAGCGGTACGGCGAGCGCGCGGGCGACCTCGTCGGCGACGGGCACGCCCCCGCGGGGCAGCGCCACGATCACCGGCCGCTCCGTCGTCAAGGACCGGAGCTTGGCCCCCAGGCGTCGTCCGGCATCTCGGCGATCGTCGAACACCATCTCCCGCATGGTCCCGCGGGGGCGCTGACGCTGCAACCGCAGAGCGCCTCGTCGGATCGGTGGGCCGTCTGCTCCAATGGCTCAGGTGGTCATCGCGATCCTCTCTGACACCCACATGCCGCGCGGCGACCGGCGGTTGCCGGACGCCTGCGTGCAGCGAGTGGTCGCGGCCGACCTGCTGCTGCACGCAGGGGACCTCACGGACTTGAGCACGCTGAAGCTCCTGAAGGCGCTCGGGCCGCCGGTGGTCGCCGTTCACGGCAATGTCGACGACGCCGCGGTCCGCGACGAGCTGCCGGCCGAGCGCGTCGTGGAGGCGGGCGGGGCACGGATCGCGATGCTCCACGACGCGGGGCCCGCGCTCGGGCGCCTGGGCCGCATGCGCCGCCGGTTCCCGGACGCCGACGTGGTGGTGTTCGGCCATTCCCACCTGCCGCTGCACGAGCGCGACGGCACCTTCCAGCTCGTCAACCCCGGCAGCCCCACCGAGCGACGTCGTGCGCCGCACCACACGATGGGCATCGCGACGGTGACGGGTGGGGCGGTGACGCTCGAGCTGGTGCAGCTCGACTGATCACTCCCCGCCGGACTCCTGCACCCGCAGCACGCGCTCCAGGCGCAGCGCCACCTGCAGCTCGGTCCGCGGCGGACGCAGCGGCGCGTCGAGCAGACGCTCGGCCTGGCGGATGCGGTTGCGGACGGTGTTCTCGTGCACGCCCAGGATCGCGGCGGCACTGATGTGCGATCCGGTGCTCAGCCACGTCAGCAGGGTCTCACGGAGCCGCACGGCGGCCGTGTCCGCGGCGCCGAGCCGTCCGAGCTCGGCCGCGACGAAGTTGCGGGCCCGGGTCTCGTCGGCCAGCATCATCGTCTCCAGGCGCACCTCCGACGTGAAGAGGCACCGGTGTCCGGCGACGCCGAGCGCGCGCTGCACCCGCGCGGCTCCCACGACCTGATCGCGCGTGAACCGCAGGCCGGCGATCCCGGGGTTCGGATCGCTGACGGTGACGACGAGCCGGCTCGTCGTCAGCTCGCGGCGGAGGTTGGCGAGGTGGCGCACGGTGAAGGGCAGCGGGCGCCCGAGCCACACCAGCCAGGATCGTGGTCCGTGCTGGAACAGCAGGGCGGCGCGCGCGTCGGCGGCGCTGCGCAGGCGGGCGACGGTCTCGTCGAGCACGAGCGTGTCGGGCACCGTCACGAGCATCGCCAGGTGCGTGTCCGCCACGAAGTAGTCCAGGCTCGCATCCAGCTCCTTGCTGGGCTCATCGACGGAGCCATCCAGGACCTGCGTCAGCGACATGCGCCGCACGTGTGCGCGCGTGGCGTGCAGCTCCGTTCGGATCTCGTTGTGCCGCGCGACGACGGGGGCGAGGATGTGGTCGACGTATCCCAGGATCGCCAGCGTCGGTCCTTCGATGAGCTCGGCCAGGGGTGCGCCGGTGTCGTCGGCGTGATCACAGGCCAGGCGGAACCACAGCGACCAGAGGAACGACACGCCGGTCCGGTAACAGCGCTCGACGTCGGCGGCCGGCACTCCGAGCTGGGCCGTGACCTCGGCGAACTCGAGCGCCCCCTGCGGAACGCATGACGCGATGTCGGTCCGGCCGCCGATCACGTCGAAGATCGACTCGACGTTCTCCAGCACGCTGCGATGGACCGTCGCCCGGAAGTCCGGGTCGTCCAAGTCCGCCCACACGCCGCCGAGGATCTCGGCCGTCACGGCCGCCGCGATGGCGGACACATCGACGGTGTCGGCCAGCTCCCGCGCGGCCGGAGCGATGGAGGGCCGACGGTCGTCGCGGGACAACATCCTTTGCATGGGCTGACTCTAAGCGGGTCTGCGACCCCCAAATTGTCGGATTCCCACAATCGGCACGGGTGGCGGTTGGTGCACGTCACGGGCCGACGATCCGGTTGGCGCCGGCCCTCGCGCGTGCCACCATCGCGTCATGGCCACCCGGATGACGGACGTGTTCGGCCTGCGGGCCGATGAGCTGCGCCACGAACCGCTGGAGCGCCGCCTACGGGCGACCCTCGGCGGCGAGGTGGTGGTGGACAGCGTGGCGCCGCAGCTCGTCTGGGAGCCGCGCCGGATCGTCCCGTCCTACGCGGTGCCCGCCCGCGACATCCGTGCCCATGTGCGGCCGGCCGTGCCGCCGTTGTCCGAAGCGGAGCTGACGCAGCTGCCGCCCATCCTGCACCCGGGCATACCGTTCGCCGTGCACACCGCCGCAGGCACCGTCCTGACCGTCGTCCACGGACGGGAGGTCCGTGAGATGGCGGCCTTCCGTCCCGCCGACGCTGCGCTCGCAGACCACGTCGTGCTGGACTTCTTCGCCTTCGACGGGTGGCTGGAGGAGGACGAGACGATCCTCGGGCATCCCCGTGACCCGTTCCACCGCATCGATGTCGTCCGCAGCTCGCGCACCGTCCGCATCGAACGCGGGGGGTTGGTCATCGCTGAATCCTCGCGGCCACGCATGCTGTTCGAGACGAGCCTGCCGGTCCGGTGGTATCTGCCGCGCGAGGACTTCCGCGTGCCCCTGGTGCCGTCCGCCAAACGGACGACCTGCGCCTACAAGGGACACGCGTCGTACTGGTCCTTCGGCGAGCACGGGGAGCTCGGCACCGACCTGGCCTGGTCCTACGGGGATCCACAGCCCGACGCCATCCCCGTACGTGACCTGGTGGCGTGCTTCGACGAGCACGTCGACGTGTTCGTCGACGGCGAGTGCCGCCCACGGCCGGCGACGCAGTGGTCGTGAGCGCACCGCGGACGGTCAGGCCTCCACCTTCGGCGCCACGATGACGGCGGCGCCCGTGCGCGGGAGGTGCTTCCACCCCGAGCGCACGCCCTGCAGTGCGCTGACCGTCGACTCGATGATCACGAGGTACATGAGCTGGCGGTAGACGAACTGCTGCAGCGGCAGGGCCCACAGTGGCCTGAGCGGCTCCTTGTCCAGCTTGAAGCCATAGATGGCGATGGCGAGCTGGACGGCGTTGAAGGCCGCCCAGGCGCCGATGACCCGCACCGGGTCGGTGAAGATCAGGCCGTAGAGCGCATAGAGGTCGATGAGCGGCGCGACGATCGGCAGGACGATCTGGAACAAGAGCATGTACGGCAGCGCCCGCCGTCCGATCCGCCGGTCCCGCGGGTCGCGCGAGACCAGCGCACCGCGGTGCTTCCACACCGCCTGCATCGTGCCGAAGGACCAGCGATAGCGCTGGCGCCACAGCGCCGTCATCGTCGATGGAGCCTCCGTCCACGCCCGCGCGTCCTCGGCGTAGACCACGCGGCTGCCGGTGCGACCGATCGCGAGGGTCAGGTCGGTGTCCTCTGCCAGCGTGTCACCCGGCACCCCGCCGACCGCGTCCAGCACGTCGCGGCGGAAGGCGCCGATGGCGCCCGGGACGGTGGGCGTGCACTGCAGCACCTCGTACATGCGGCGGTCGAGGTTGAAGCCCATGACGTACTCGATGTGCTGCCACCGACCCAGCAGCCCCGAGCGGTTGCCGACCTTCGTGTTGCCCGACACCGCGCCGATCGCCGGGTCCGCCAGGGGCGCGACGAGCCGCCGGATCGTGTCCGGTTCAAACAGCGTGTCCCCGTCGACCATGACCAGCACGTCGGCGGCCGTCTCGGCGATGCCGGTGTTGAGGGCGGCTGCCTTGCCGCCGTTGTCCTGCCGGACGAGGCGGACGTTCGCCAGCCCCAGGCCCGCGACGATGTCGGCCGTGGCGTCCTTGGACCCATCGTCGACGACGACGACCTCCAGGTCGGGGTAGTCCCCGCCGGCGAGCGATCGCACGGCTCGCTCGATCCCGATCTCCTCGTTGTAGGCCGGGACGATCACCGTCACGCGCGGCAGGTGCTCGGGGGCGTCCGCCGCGACCCGCCGCGTGGACCGGGTGTGGTGCGTGGCCAGCGTGAGCAGCAGCACCGCGCGCGCGGCGACGAGGGCGCCGATGGCCAGCAGGACCACGGAGAACACGCTGATGAACAGGAACGCGAGCTGCACGCTCGTCTTGAAGACCTGGCCACGACGGTGCTCGCCGGGTGATGCGCGCGGGGCGGTGACCGCCTTGGACAGCCCGGCCAGCTCGGAGAGCGGGACGAAGCGGAATCCGCGGGCGCGCAGCCGGGGGATGAGCTCGCGGACGGCGGCCACGGTCATGGACCGGTCCCCGCCGCCGTCGTGCAACATGACGATGCCGCCGGTGGTGCCCGGCGGCGACGCGTCACGGACGGTGGCCGCGACGCCGCGCCGCTGCCAGTCGTTGCTGTCGAAGTCCGCCAGCACCATGTAGTAGCGGCGCCCGGTGAGGTTCGCCAACTCGCGCTCCTGCGCCGGATCCACCGCGTCGGGGGTGGCCGAGTAGGGGGGACGGACGAAGCGCGCGTAGTGGCCGGTGATGCCGGCCAGGGTGGCCTCGGTCAGCTCGAGCTGCCGGCGGCGCTGCCATCGTGGCCCGGTCGACAGGGCCGCGTGGGTGAAGGTGTGGTTGCCCAGCTCGTGCCCGTCGCGGACGAGCATCCGGATCAGGTCCGGATGCCGGGCGGCCTGGCTGCCGACGACGAAGAACGTCGCGGGCACGTGGGCCTTGCGCAGCACCGCCGCGATCTGAGGTGTCCAGCGTGGGTCCGGGCCATCGTCGAACGTCAGCGCGATGCGCCGCCCCGGCGGGGGCTGGATGGATCTCAGGTGACCGCCCGACGCGGAGAAGATGGGCCGCTTCCCGAGGAGCGGTGTCTGAGCGGTCGTGGATGCCTTCGGCTCGGCCGTCACACCGATGGTGTGGGTCGCGATCCCCTGAAAGACGAGGACGACCACGACGATCAGTCCGCAGAAGGCGAGCAGGCGCCAGTGCCCTGCCGGTGACCGCATCCACGTCGGGACGCGCGGTCTAGGGCGTCGTCTTGGTCGGTCCATTGCCCTGCGCGGCCCCCGGTGACGTCGCGCTGTGGCCGGGCGCCGACGCGGATGCGCCGGGCGTGGTCGTGGTCGATGGCGTCGATGTCGACTTCGACTTCGACTTCGACGGTGGCGTCGCCGCTGGGGTGGCGCCCGTCTTGGTCCGTCCGGGAGCCGTGGTGCTCTTGCCCTTGGTGGGCGGCCGCGCGGCGGGGGCCGGCCGCGACGTCGGCCGGCCGCTACCGACGCCCGGCGAGCCTGTCGACACTGCGGCGGGCGAGCCGCTGGACGGCACGACCGACGGGACCTTGCCGAGCGTGTTGGCCGGCCGCGTGGTCGTCTTCGACGCCGAGGGCTGAGCGCGCCGGCGCTGCGCCGGGGTCATGGACGAGCTCGGGGTCCCGGCGACGACGACAGCTGCCGGCGCTCCGGGCGCGGCCGGCGCAGCCGCGGCCTGGAGGTCCGCCGCGGCGGCGGGCGTCGCGCGTGGTGTGCTGCGCAGTGAAGGCGGCGCCGTCGCGGGCGCGAGCGAGGAGCCGAAGGGCAGCTGGTTGCCGGGCAGCAGCCCGAGCCCTGCGAGCACCAGGCCACAGAACCAGAGCAAGAACAGCGCGCCGACCGCACGACCCGTGGATCGCAGGCGGCGCGATCGCCGACCCGTGGGGTCCACGAGTACGGGATCGGCGTCCGCATGGACGCGCACGCCGCGCAGGTCTTGGATCGCAACCTGCGGGGCGGGGATGGCTGGGGCGGAAGGCAAGGGCATGATGCGCCGTCGGGTCACGTCTTTGCCCTTCAACGTGTCGCCCGACACCTTGAAGATAGGGCAATGACGTCCCCCCGGTCGCAGCATCACGGCGACATCCCGCACGTGGCCGCGCTGGTCGAGCAGCGCGCACCCGGCCGTCCTCAGTTGGCGAACGTGAACGTCTCGGACAGGCCGCACACCTCGAAGACCCGCTGCACCATGTTCGTCCCACGCAGGAGGGAGAAGCGACGGCCGGCGGCCTCTGCCCCGCGGTCGGCGAGAATCAGGAGCTGGACGCCGGTGGAGTCGATGAACTGCAGGTGGCTGAGATCGACGACGATCTCCGTGGCGCCGCTGTCGGCCGCCTCCCGCAACACGCGTTCGAGCTTGGCGGCGTTCGAGAGGTCCAGGTCACCCGACAGCGTGATGAGGAAGGTGCTGTCATCGTTGGCCGTCCGGACCGCCAGCATGTCCGACGCCCGGGCGGGAGATGCGAACTCGTCCCGCAGTCGGCGGCGATTCGCTTGAGAAGACATCCGTGACGACCTCCGGGTCAGTACTCGCACCTGTCCGCCGGTCCTCTGCCGCCTCGTGTGCGGTCCGGGTGCCCGTCTGTGACTAAACCGAGACGCCGTCCTGCTCAGAGGACGGCGAACCATGGTCATTGAGCCTAGCGCCGGAGCACCGCTGTTGCCACTGCTGCTGGGACAACCCCGAGTGCGCGAGCTCGCGTCCCGTCCTGCGGCGCACCGCGCGAGGTATGAGATGACGCCTCAGACCGCTCGGACGGCCGCTTTCGGCGCCAGCACGAACGTCTCGACCGCGACGTCGGGATCGATGTGGTTGTCGCTCAGGAAGGCCTCGACCCGGCGGTCCAGGATCTCCTCGACCCCGGCCACGAGGTCCTTGCGCATCGTCTCCTGAAAGGCCCGGCGCATGTCCAGGACAAGCTGGGAGCGCCCGTCGGCCACGAGGCTGCGTTCGCCCTTCGTGAGGGTGTCCTGCAGGATCACGCTGACGAGATCCCCGTCAAGCGACGTCCACGCCTTGGTCGGTCCGCGACCGGTGTACTCGCTGAACGTCCTGACGACGAGATTGGAGATGAGGGCAGCGCGCGACACGCCAGTCGATGGGGACTCGGAATTCGTGCCGGGCATCGCCGGCCTCCATTCTCGTCTCCCTTGTCAACGGGCCGGGGAAAGGGGGGAGACGGTAGAAACCGCCCCCCGGCCCGCGTTCCCCTGATGTCCGCACCTCAGTCCGTCCAGCGAGAACCCGCGTGCCTTCATCGTAGTGCACGCGCGTCCCGAGGGACGGCGCGAGGCGGGCTGCCGCAGCAGGCCGGCAGGCCGGCGGCGACCGGGACGCAGGGTTGGCGCGAGGCCTCGATTCTGGGTTAGGGTGAACGCCGTGATAAAGCGCGCACCAATTCCGGTGCGTTGCGATCGAGGGGGTCACTCATGGGGAAGCACCGACCGCCGCGCGTCCGCGCGCGGCCACACGCGGTCGCCGCGACGCTGGCGATGGGGTGCACGATCGTCGCCGCGTTGAGCGCAGCACCGGCGCAGGCCGGGACGTCCACCGCCGACCAGACGATCGCCGGGGGCGATCGCGCGCTCGGGTACTCCAAGCTCCATGTCGAGGGTGGCCGGCCGTACGTCGTCCGCGAAGAGCTCGCCGCCGCCGGGGCGGGCCGCGCCGCGGCGCGCACATCGCTGGCCTACTTCGGCCAGCTCACCGACTTCCAGCTCGCCGACGAGGAGTCTCCCGCGCGCGTGGAGGCACTCCTGGATCCGTTCGCCAACCCGGGCAGCCCGGCCGCGGCCTTCAACGCTGCCTGGCGTCCGCAGGAGGCCCTGGGTCCGAACGTCGTGGACCAGACGATCCGCCAGATGAACGCCTTCGGCACGAGCCCGATCGGTGGCGCGGGCGGCACGCACGCCCAGATGGATCTCGTCATCACGACCGGCGATTCGGCTGACAGCCAGCAGCGCAACGAGACCAAGTGGGTCGTGCGGCTGCTGGAGGGCGGGACGCTGAGCCCCAACAGCGGGTCCTCGAAGGCGCTGGACTACCTCGCCTGCCCGATCGGCACCGGTGGTCCCGCGGAGGCCGCGAAGTACACCGGCGTGCAGGACTACGACGACTACCTCGACAGCCCGGCGTTCTACGACCCCGACGAGCCGTCGGGGCAGTTCGTCGGCTTCCCGAAGTGGACCGGGCTGATGGACCGCGCCCAGAAGCCGTTCGAGACCCCAGGGCTGAACGTGCCGTCGTACGTCGCGCTCGGCAACCACGACGCACTCGTCCAGGGCAACCAGGGCGCCAACGTCGCGCTGGAGGCCGTCGCCGTGGGCTGCGTGAAGATCATGGCCCCTACGCCGTCGCTCGTGAATCCGCAGGCATCGCTGACGCCGGAATATCTCCAGCAGCTGCTGCGGACCAACCCGGGGCAGACCGTCCTCGTGCCGCCGGACAAGGAGCGTCAGTTCGTCTCCAAGCAGCAGTACCGCAGCCTGCACTTCACCGGCAAGCAGGCCGACGGTCACGGCTTCGGCCTCGTGGACCCGGCGCAGCTGGCGGCGTCCGGGGGCTCGGCCGCGTACTACGCGTGGTCGCCCAAGCCGGGCTTCCGCTTCATCGCACTGGACACGACCTCCGGAGCCGGCGTCACCGGTGAGTCCGCCGAGGGCAACCTCGACGCGCCCCAGTTCTCGTGGCTGGCCGGGCAGGTGGCGGCAGCCGCCGCCGCCGACCAGCTCGTCGTCGTGTTCGGCCATCACCCGATCCGCAGCCTCACGGCGACGCTGCCGGATGAGCTTGCCCCACCGTGCACGGTCGCCGGGCCGTTCGGCCATGACCTGAACGCCGGGTGCGATGTGGACCCGCGCTCCTCGACGCCGATCAAGGGCGGCGCCGACCTGCAGGCGCTGCTGGCGGCCGAGGACCACGTCATCGCATACGTGGCCGGGCACACGCACGAGAATCGCGTGACGCCGTTCCCCGGCACCGGCACCGGCGGCGGCGGCTTCTGGGGGATCGAGACCGCGTCCGAGGCAGACTGGCCGCAGCAGAGCCGGCTGCTGGAGGTCATGGACAACGCCGACGGGACGCTGTCGATCTTCGGCACCGGCCTGGACAGCGCCGCCCCGGCGACGACGCCGGCCGCCGGCAGCGCGACCGGCTTCAGCTCGCAGGAGCTGGCGTCCATCAGCCGCGAGCTGGCCTACAACGACCCCCAGCTCGGTGGCGGCACCGGGGCCGGTGGCGACCGCGACAAGAACGTCGAGTTGCTGCTGAAGGACCCACGCGATTGACGTGAGCTGACGACAGCGTGACGGCGCGGGGCTGTGAGAAGCTCCGCGTCATGCGCCACGGCATCTTCGTCGCCCCCTTCGATGAGCTCAGCGAGCCGAGCGTCCTCGTGGAGCTCGCCGTGCGTGCCGAGGCCCGCGGGTGGGACGGCATCTACCTCTGGGATCACATCGTCTACCGCGACCCGGTGGTGGCGCTCGCGGACCCGTGGATCGCGCTGGCGGCGATGGCCGCGGCGACGCAGCGCGTCCGTCTGGGGCCGCTGATCACGCCGCCAGCCCGCCGCCGGCCGTGGAAGCTCGCGCGAGAGGCCACGACGCTGGACCGCCTGAGCGCCGGCCGGTTGACCTTGGGCCTGGGGCTCGGCTCGGACAACAGCGGCGAGCTCTCCGGCTTTGGCGAGGAGCTCGACGACCGCCGGCGGGCGGGCATGCTCGAGGAGGCACTGGCGGTCCTGGAGCAGTGCTGGTCCGGGGAACCGGTGCGCTTCAGCGGCGAGCACTTCCAGGTCGACGCCAAGCCGTTCGCGCCGCTGCCCGTCCAGTCGCCGCGACCGCCGCTGTGGCTGGCCTCGCGCGGCAGCGCCCGCAGGCCGATGCTGCGGGCGGCCCGCTACGACGGCTGGTTCCCGATCGAGCTCGAGGGCCCGGAGCAGCTGGCGGCCGGTGTGCAGACCATCCAGGCCGAGCGGCGCGCCGCCGGCCGCGATGGCGCCTTCGACGTCGTCGTCACCGGTGGGCCAGAGGAGGATCCCCGCCCGTGGCGCGAGGCCGGCGCGACGTGGTGGCTGACCGGCTTCAGCCTGCAGCCCGGGTTGGCGGAGGTTCGCGCGGCCATCGACGCCGGGCCGCCCGCGGGCTGACGCCCGGGCCCCGCTGGCTACCCTGTAGGGCATCGTGGATCGACCCCTCACCTCCGGCCACCGCGCGACGTCCCCTCGCCGGACGACCGTCCCGGCCCACTGATGGCGACCCCGCAGGCCGCTGCGCCTGCGACCGGTGAGGAGCAGGCGACGTGCGTCGCCGCCGCTCGCCGGCGCACGTTCGCGATCATCTCCCACCCGCACCCCGGCAAGACGACGCTCACCGAGAAGCTGCTCCTCTACGCCGGCGCCGTCCGTGAGGCCGGCGCCGTCCAGGGCAAGCACGGCCGCGGCGGCGCGACGTCGGACTGGACGGAGCTCGAGCGTCGCCGCGGCATCTCGGTGACCTCGACCGCGCTGCACTTCGAGGTCGGCGACGTGACGTTCAACCTCCTCGACACCCCGGGCCATAAGGACTTCTCGGAGGACACGCTGCGCGTCCTCGCTGCGGCCGACTGCGCGGTGATGATCCTCGACGTCGCCAAGGGCGTGGAGCCGCAAACGCTGCGGCTCTTTCAGGTCGCGCGGGCACGCAACATGCCGCTGCTGACATTCATCAACAAGTGCGACCGGCCCGGGCTCGAGCCGCTGGAGCTCATCGACCACATCGAGAAGACGCTCGACATCCAGGCGACCCCGGTGACGTGGCCGGTCGGTGAGCCCGGCAACTTCCAGGGGGTCATCGACCGCCGCTCCGGCGACTTCCACCGCTTCGAGCGCGTCGCCGGCGGCAGCAAGATCGTGCCGACCACCGTCCTGTCGGGCGAGCAGGCGGCGGCCCAGGGCTCAGACGCCCTGCTCGCCGCCCAGGAAGAGGTGGCGCTGCTGGATGCCGTCGGCGCCGACCACGACCATGAGGCGTTCCTGGCCGGGCGCGCCACGCCCGTGTTCTTCGGCTCCGCCGTGTCGAACTTCGGTGTCGGCCTGCTGCTGGACGCCCTCGTGGAGCTCGCCCCGGCACCCGGACCGCGGCTGGATGTCGACGATGAGCCGCGCCCGCTACAGGCGCCGTTCTCGGGGTTCGTCTTCAAGATCCAGGCCAACAGCGACCCCAACCACCGCGACCGCGTGGCCTTCGTGCGCATCTGCTCCGGGCGCTTCGAGCGCGGCATGCGGGTGTTGAACATGCGCACGGGCAAGCCCTTCGTCATGTCGCACGCGCACGAGGTCTTCGCCCAGGAGCGCCAGGCGCTGGAGGAGGCATGGCCGGGTGACGTCATCGGCGTCGTCAACGCGCTGGACCTCAACATCGGGGACACGCTCTTTGCGGGGCCGCCGGTCCGCTTCCCGCCGATCCCGAGCCTCGCACCGGAGTTGTTCGCGCACGTGCGCAACCGGGACGCCACGCGCAGCAAGCAGTTCCGTCGCGGCCTCTCGCAGCTGGACGAGGAAGGCGTGGTGCACCTGCTGACGCGGACCAACGGTGACCCGGCGCCGATCGTCGGCGGCGTCGGCCGGCTGCAGTTCGAGGTCGCGACGGAGCGCATGCAGCGCGAGTTCGGCGTGCACGTCGGTCTGGAGCCCACGAACTACACCGTCGCGCGCCGCACCGACGAAAGCGGCGCGCGAGCGCTCGCACGCAACTCGCAGGCCGAGATCCTGACGCGCACCGACGGCACGATGCTCGCCGTCTTCACGAGCGAGTTCGTCCTGGCCCGCGTCCTCGTCGCCCACCCCGACGTGATGATGGACGAGCTGCTCATCCGCTGAGCTAGTGGGGTGCCGTGCACTCCGCTAGAGGGTCGTGGCGCACCCGACGGGCGGTGCTGACACCATGTCGAGAATGGGGACGGATCCGGCCGTGACGACGCAGGCGCGCGCGGAGGTGGCGACGGCGTCCGCGGGCACGACCGGGCTGTCCGCGGTGCGGGTGGCCGTGGACATCGACGGGCGGCGGATCCTGCAGCCCATGTCGATCGACGTCGCCGTCGGCGAGCTCGTCGGCATGATCGGGCCCAGTGGGTCGGGGAAGTCGACGCTGCTGCGCGTCCTGGCCGGCGTGTGGGTGCCGACCGAGGGCGGGGTGGTCATCGGCGAACACTGGGTGCAGTCGCGGTCGACCGAGGTCGGGTATGTGCCCTTCGGCACGCTGCTGCACGAGCAGCTCACCGTGCGCGAAGCGTTGCAGTACTCCGCCCGGTTGCGCCTCCCCAGGGCCGCCGCCGACGAGGTCGACGCGCGCGTGGACGCGGTCATCGCGGAGCTGCACATGGGCACGAGCGCCGACGTGCGCGTGGGGGCGCTGTCGGATGGGCAGAAGCGCCGCGCGGCGTGCGGCGCGGAGCTCGTCGGCCGCCCGCCGGTCCTTCTGCTCGACGAGCCGACGACCGGCCTGGACGTGACCCTGGAGCGGCGGATGATGCGGACGCTGCGCCGGCTGGCCGACGAGGGCCGCGGGGTACTCGTGACGACGCACTCCACCGCGAGCCTCGACCTCTGCGACCGCGTGGCGGTGATGGCCCCCGGCGGCGTGCTGCGGTTCGTGGGAACTCCCGCAGAGGTGCGGGCGCAGTTCGGCGTCACCGAGATCGCCGACGTCTACGACGTGCTCGAGGACGAACCGCGTGCGGTGACGCAGGCGCGCGACGCGACCCCCGTGCACGGCAGCTGGGCGGCCCTGCCCCCGCTTCCGGCGCTCGGAGCGCAGACCGCCGCCCTCGCCGGTCGCTACGCCCGCTGCCTGCTGCGCGAGCAGCGGTCGCTGGCCCTGCTGCTGGGTCAGGCGCCGATCATCGGCCTCG
Source organism: Solirubrobacterales bacterium (assembly GCA_025964155.1). Taxonomy (GTDB): domain Bacteria; phylum Actinomycetota; class Thermoleophilia; order Solirubrobacterales; family Solirubrobacteraceae; genus Paraconexibacter. The sequence goes on along the minus strand of JAOPZJ010000265.1, from coordinate 12,606 downwards.
CCATCGGGCTGGTGCTGCCCGCTCAAGCGCTCGCGCAGCCCACCCTCGGCCTGTACTACACGATGCTCCTGAGCTTCCTGCTGCTGACGGGCACGCTCTGGCTCGGCTTGATCTCCGCGTGTCGCGAGGTCGTGAAGGAGCGCGCGATCATCGAGCGCGAGTTCGCCGTCGGCGTGCGCATCGATGCGTACATCGTCGCCAAGTGCGCGGTGCTCTTCCCGCTCGCCGCCATGCAGGTGCTGCTGCTCGTGCTGCCGGCGCTGACCCTCCAGCCGCTGCAGAGCAACGGTGCCGGGGCCCTGCAGGTCGTCGCGATCTGCACCTGCTGCGCGTGGGCCGCCGTCGGCGTCGGGCTGTGGGTGTCGGCGGCCGTCCGTCAGGCCGACCACGCGACCGGGGCCGTGCCGCTGCTGCTCATCCCGCAGCTCCTGCTCGCCGGTGCGCTCATCCCGTTTGGCACGCTTGCCGCACCGCTCAAGCTCGTCAGCGACCTCATGATCTCCCGCTGGGCGCTGGCGGGCCTCGGATCGGTGCTCGGTCTGGCGCAGACCTCCGCGAACGACGTCGGCACCCTGATCGGCTCGGACCCGGCGTTCTACCGCACGGGGGCGGGGGCCGCGGTCGCCGCGATGGTGGCGTTGACGGTCGTGACGCTCGTGGCCGCCGGGATCACACTGGCCCGGCGGGTGACGCGGTAGCCGCCGACGTCATGCCGAGGACGAACTCCAGGTCGATCCGGCATCCGGCCCGGCGCTCGGGCTGGGTCGTGATCGTGCAGACGGAGGCCAGGCGGCTCATGACGACGAGGCCCATGCCGAGCCCGGGGCTGTCGACGCGCGCCATCATGCCGCGGCCCTCGTCCTCGACGCTCAGGTACAGGCGGTCGGCGCGCTTGGCGAGGCCGACCGACAGCGGACCGGGCGGGTCGTCCGGCGGGCGGTCCAGGTAGGCGTGTAACACGACGTTCGAGCACGCTTCGCTGACGGCCAGGCAGATGTCGTGCCGCAGGCGCGTCGGGGCGCCGGCGGCACCGACGTAGGCATCGACGGCACGACGGATCGTCGGGACGCTCTGCGGCACCGCGGCGAGCTGCAGCTGCAGCGGCGCCAGCGCCGCCGCCTCGTCGCCGGCGTCGATCGACGCCGGGCGCCCGTCCTGCGCGAAGGCGCGCGCCGCCCGCCCGGGGTCTGACCCGACGATGCCGTGCACGATCAGGCCGTCACGAACGCGGAAGACGTAGGTCACCGCGGCGTCGACCGGCCCGCCGACGGCCGATCCACGCACCTGTGCGAGGACGACGACGACGTCGTCGTCCTCGTGCATCGCCTGCACGTCGATCTGCACGTCGAGCATGACCGACCGCGAGTCGCGCAGGTACGCCATGAAGCCGTCGAGCCCGCGGTAGGGCGCGGGTCGCGCTCCGGTCGCCACGAGCATCGGCACGAACTCGACCTCCGGGTGCAGCGTCGCCAGGACGCTGTCCTCGTCACCGCGGGAGTAGGCGTCGAGCAGCACGAGGACGAGCGCTCCCGGGGACGGTGCGCCGTCACGCGTTGCGGGGGCGGCGGGCGCACGCTTCCGTGCCATCGGCGGCACCTTACCCGTCCGTCGGCTCGGGGGACGGCGCTGCGTCGCACGCCGAACAGCTAGCTTTCGGCCCGTGTCGGTCCTGACTTCGACGTTCGACGCGTGCTCGGACGGCGCGCGGGCAAATCGCGTGGCCATGGGCGAGCGCCTGGCGGAGCTCGACGCACTGCTCGCGGCGTTCAACGGCGGCGGAGGTCCCAAGAAGGTCGAGCGACACCGCAAGCGCGGGAAGCTGCTGGCCCGCGAGCGGATCGAGCTGCTCCTCGACCGCGACAGCCCGTTCCTGGAGCTGCAGCCGTACATCGCGCACCACACGGACTTCGAGACCGGCGCGAGCCTCGTGTCCGGGATCGGCGTTGTCGAGGGCGTGCTGTGCTTCGTGAGCGCGAACGACCCGACGGTCCGCGGCGGCGCGAGCAACCCGTACACGTTGCGCAAGGCGCTCCGCGGGCACGAGATCTGCGTCGCCAACCGCCTGCCGCTCATCAGCCTCGTGGAATCCGGTGGCGCGGACCTGCCGACCCAGGCCGACGCGTTCGTCCCGGGCGGCGCGACGTTCCGGAACCTCACCCGGCTGTCGTCCCTCGGCATCCCGACGATCTCGCTCGTCTTCGGCAACTCGACCGCCGGTGGTGCGTACGTCCCGGGCATGTCGGACTACACCGTCTTCGTCGAGGGGCGAGCCAAGGTCTTCCTCGGTGGCCCGCCGCTCGTGAAGATGGCGACCGGCGAGGACTCCGGGGACGAGGAGCTCGGCGGGGCGGAGATGCACGCGCGCGTCTCGGGTCTGGCCGACTACCTCGCCGCCGACGAGCACGACGCGATGCGCATCGGCCGCGAGATCGTCGCGTCCCTGAACTGGCGGCGCCACGGCCCGGGCCCGACGCTGCCGGCCGACGCCCCGCTTTACGACACCGAGGACCTCGTCGCGATCCCGTCGCTGGACCCGAAGGTCCCGTTCGACACCCGCGAGGTGCTGGCGCGCCTGCTGGACGGGTCGCGCTACGACGAGTTCAAGCCCCTGTACGGCGCGTCGCTGTCGACCGGGTGGGGCTCGGTGCACGGGCACCCCGTCGGCGTGCTGGCCAACATCCAGGGCATTCTCTTCAGCGAGGAGGCGCAGAAGGCCGCGCAGTTCATCCAGCTGGCCAACCAGAAGGACGTCCCGCTCATCTTCCTCCACAACACGACCGGCTTCATGGTCGGCAAGGACTATGAGCAGGGCGGCATCATCAAGGACGGCGCGAAAATGATCAACGCGGTCTCCAACTCGAAGGTGCCGCATCTCGGCGTCATCATCGGCGGGTCCTACGGGGCCGCCAACTACGCGATGTCGGGGCGGGGCTATGACCCGCGCTTCCTCTTCTCCTGGCCCAACGCGCAGTCCTCGGTGATGGGCCCGGCGCAACTGGCCGGGGTCCTTTCGATCGTTGCGCGCGGTGCCGCAGAGGCTCGCGGGCAGGAGTACGACGAGGCGTTCGACAAGAACATGCGCGGCATGGTCGAGGCGCAGATCGAGGCCGAGCAGACGGCGCTGGCCAACTCCTCGCGTGGCTACGACGACGGGATCATCGACCCGCGCGACACGCGCACCGTCTTGGGGATGGCGCTCGGCGTCGTCCACAACGCCGACGTGAAGGGCGCCGACGGCTTCGGCGTCTTCCGGATGTAGCGGGGAGCGTCGGTATGGACAGACTGCTCGTCGCCAACCGCGGGGAGATCGCCCGCCGCGTCTTCGCCACTTGCCGCCGCCTGGGGATCTCCACGGTGGCCGTCTACTCCGAACCCGACGCGGACGCCCTCTTCGTCCGCGAGGCCGATGTCGCGATCGCGCTCGGCGGCTCTACGCCGGCCGAGTCCTACCTGCGCGGTGACGCGGTGATCGCGGCGGCCCTTGCCGCGGGTGCGGACGCCATCCACCCCGGCTACGGATTCCTGTCGGAGAACGCCGCCTTCGCGCAGGCCGTGATCGACGCCGGTCTCGTCTGGGTCGGCCCGTCACCGGAGGCGATCACGGCGATGGGCTCCAAGACGCAGGCACGCGAGCGGATGCAGGCCGCGGGGGTGCCGGTGCTGCCCGGTGCCCACCTGACCGAGGGGGACGACGTGGACGCCGCGGCCGCCGCCGTCGGCTTTCCGCTGCTCGTCAAGGCGAGCGCCGGCGGCGGCGGCAAGGGCATGCGGCTCGTGGAGGACCCGGCGGCGCTCGCCGGCGCCGTCGAGGCCGCGCGGAGCGAGGCCGGCGCGGCGTTCGGCGACTCGACCGTGTTCCTGGAGCGGTACGCGCCGCGGGCACGCCACGTCGAGGTGCAGCTGATGGGCGACGTCCACGGCACCGTCGTCGCGCTGCACGAGCGCGACTGCTCGGTGCAGCGGCGTCACCAGAAGGTTGTCGAGGAGGCGCCGTCGCCGGCGGTCACACCCGAGCTGCGCGCCGCACTGGCCGACGCCGCCGTCAAGGCCGGGCAGGCGCTGGCGTACACCGGGGCGGGGACCGTCGAGTTCCTGCTGGTGGAGGGCGCGGGTGGCGGGGCCGGATCCGAGTTCTTCTTCCTGGAGGTCAACACCCGGCTCCAGGTCGAGCACCCGGTCACCGAGGCCGTGACGGGCCTGGACCTCGTGGAGCTGCAGCTGCTCGCCGCCGAAGGGCGCGCCCTGCCTCCGGAGGCGCTCGCCGCTCCGCTGCGCGGCTGGGCGATGGAGGCGCGCCTCTACGCCGAGGACCCCGCCAACGACTTCCTTCCCGTCACGGGCACGCTGACGCGCTTCGTCGTCGGCCCCGGGGTGCGCGTCGACACCGGCGTGGAGAGCGGGAGCGAGATCTCGCCGTTCTACGACCCGATGATCGCCAAGGTCATCGCTCACGGCGCCACGCGCGAGGAGGCCGCCCGGCGTCTGGCCGACGCGCTGGCCCGCGCGCAGGTGCAGGGCACGGTCACCAACCGCGACTTCCTCGTGCGCGTGCTGCGTCACCCCGAGTTCCTGGCGGGCGAGGCGGACACGTCGTTCCTGGATCGCACGGACCCGGCGACCCTCGGCGCGCCCCTCCTCGACGCGGAGGCCACCCGGGTCGCCGCGCTGGCTGCGGCGCTCGCCGGTGCAGCCGCGCGACGCTCCGAAGCGCGGATCGTCCGGACGTTGCCGTCGGGCTGGCGCAACAACCCCGCCGTCCCCCAGACGGCGACCTTCGCGACCGCACACGACGACGAGCTCGTCGTCACCTACCGCTACGACCGCACGGGGACCCAGCTGGTCGAGCCCGCGGGCGTTCAGCTGCACCGCGTCACACCGACCGCGGTCGACCTGACCGCCGGTGGGCTGCGCCGGACCTACCGCGTCACGCCGGACGCGGTGGGCACCGTCGACGGCGAGGCGCCGCTGCGTGAGCTGCCGCGCTTCAGCGACCCGAGCGCTGCACTCACCGCGGGCTCGCTGACCTCGCCGATGCCGGGCACCGTCCTGCGCGTGCTCTCCAACGCCGGCGCGGTCGTCGCGGCCGGGCAGCCGCTGCTGGTCCTGGAGGCGATGAAGATGGAGCACGAGATCGTCGCGCCGGCCCCCGGCACGGTCACCGAGCTTCCGGTGGTGGCCGGTGACCAGGTGCAGGCCGGGACGATCCTGGCGGTCATCGCGGGGGACGAGGAGTAGCCGCGGGAGGCATCCCGATGGGTCAGACGGAAAAGGGCGGAATTCGACCCACCTGGACGAAAAGCGCGCGATCGTAGTTCGTCTGCTAGACAGTGGAACGCGCAATATGGAGGAACTGGTGGGATCTCCTCCGAAAGTGTGCAAAACATCCATCGTGGGCGGCTCGGATCCAGGGAAGGATCGGGCGTTCGGCTTCGAACACCTTCAGGGGGTACTTCGCATGACCACTGCAACGAATCCGCGTATGCGGCAGGGATTAGTGGGGCTGCTACTGCTGTGCGCGGCGCTGCTCGCGGTCCCGTCCGGCGCTTCGGCGTTCACGAGCAACCCGGTCTGGAACTGTCGCGCCAGCGCGCTGTACCTGTCGCTGGCCGGGAACAACCGCGTGGAGCCGCTGGTCGCCAACGGCAACCCGTCCACGGCCAACAACAAGAGCGCGGATCGCGCGCAGTGCGCGAGCGAGGAGGCCGGCGCGGATAATCTCGCCACGCCGCTCGGCATCCCCAACTCGGTCGTCGCGGCCCAAAGCGCCAGCGCGAAGACGACGATCACACCGGAGCTCGGTCGTGCCATCGACCAGACGGTCACGTCGACCTCCCGGGTGGAGAAGCTCGCGCTGCCGCTCGGCGGCACCACCGTCATCCTCGGGGTCGGCGCCGCCAACTCGACCGCTACCGGCTCGTGCGTCAACGGCGCCCCCAAGCTCGACGGGTCCAGCTCGATGGCCGATCTCACGCTCGGCGGCGTCCCCATCTCGCTGAACGAGCTCCTCGGTGGCCTGCAGAAGATCCTGGAGCCGCTGGGCGTCCTCATCGACGTGAAGTTCAACGAGAAGGTCATCGTCAACGGCTCGTTGTTCGTCCGCGCGGCACACATCAAGCTGCTCGGGAGCAACGCGGCGACGCCGCTACTGGACGTCGTCATCGCCGAGAGCAAGGTCACGGCCGACGCGCTCACCTGCGACCCGAACAAGCAGGTCCCCGGGTTCGACGGCAAGATCTGCCCCGATGGCTCGACCTACGACGCGATGACCGGCTTCTGCATCATCCCGGCGGTCGTCGGCGGCAGCGGCATCATCGTCGTCGGCCTGCCCTTCCAGGGTCCGAGCGGTGGTCGGGTCATCGGTCTGGGCGAGGCGATCAAGCTGTACGGGAAGCTCGAGTGCCTGCGCGGGTCGGGGCCGAAGTACGCGGTCGTCGGCACGAACAAGAGCGACCGCATCACCGGCACGAACGGGCGTGACCGCATCCTCGGCCTGGGGGGGAACGACTCACTCGACGGTGGTCGCGGTGCGGACTGCATCGACGGAGGTAAGGGCAGCGATCGCATGACCGGTGGCATCGGTTCAGACCGCCTGCTCGGCCAGACGGGTAACGACACGATGACCGGCAACCTGGACAACGACTCGATGGACGGCGGCGCCGGTAACGACAAGGTCAACGGCGGGTCGGGCAAGGACCTGCTCGTCGGCGGCGTCGGCAACGACATCATCAGCACCGGCTACAACGCCGACACCGTGCGCGCCGGCAGCGGCAACGACGTCGTGAACATCGCAGTCCAGGGGCCGTCGGCGAAGGTGGACTGCGGCACCGGTCGCGACAAGATCCGCCTGAACCAGCGCGAGCGCAAGACCATCAAGGGCTGCGAGATCCAGTACATGCTCAAGGACAATGTCGTGGTTGTCCTGAAATAGAAGTGACGGGCCGGACCGCCCGGGCAGGCGCCCGGGCGGTCAAGGTGGCGTGTCGTGCGAGCAGGGCGTGACGCCGTCCGGTCTGTCGCGGGGCGCGGCTGGGCGGCTGCGCACATTCGTCGGCCTCAGGGCGACAGACGTGCGACACCGCCGCGGGCTCGTCGTCTCGCGCGGGCGGCTCCGCACACTCGTCGGCCTCAGCGCGACAAACGTGCGACGCCCGGCGTGGCCCGTGCGGGAGCTGACCACCGTGACGGTGATGAACCTTGACATCGCCGGCGGGCTCTCGGCCCTGCGCGGCGTGTCTTCAGCCCAAGGCGCGTCCGATCGCCAGCCGCTTACGGAGCAGGGGGGCCGCGCGGTAGCGATCCTCACCGAGCTCGCGGTGCAGCGCGTCCAGCACGGCGACGACGTGCGCCAGACCCAGGGCTCGCGACCACGCGACGGGACCACGAGGGTGGTTGACGCCGAGCTCCATGCCTGCGTCGACGTCGTCGGGCGTGCCGTTGCCCTCGCCGACGAGAAACGCCGCCTCGTTGATGAGCTGGCAGACCACACGGCCCAGCACGAGGCCTGGTGCGTCGCCGACGGCCTCGACGTGGCGACCGAGCGAGGTGAAGAACGCGGCGCTCCGGATGACCGCCTCGGGGTCGGAGAGCTCGGTGCTCGTCGTCTCGACCAGGCCGCAGGCCTCGAAGGGCGACAGGGCGTGAAAACCGGCCGCGGTGGGCTCGAGCGCATGCAGTGACCCGGTGTGCAGCAGGCGCGCCCGCGGGCCCTCCGGCGTTGCGCGCTCGGCCTCGAGACCCGCACAGTCGACGGTGAGCCAGGGCGCGCGGCCGTCGCTCTCCGTCCGCACCGACCACCTGGCGGCGGTTGCCGCCACGCGCAACTCGTGCGCCAGCGGCAGGTCGCCGGTGATGACCACGGGACGGCCGTCGCCGCCGCCGGCGTCCGGTGCCGGCGGGTCGGCAGGCCGATGCTCGGCGCCGTCGGTGTACGCGTACCAGCCCTGGCCGGTCTTGCGGCCCAGGCGCCCGGCGGCGATCTTGCGCGCGGCCAGCGGCGAGGGGCGGTAGCGGACCTCGCCGTAGGTCTGTCGCAGGAAGCCCTCGGCGACGGCGTGGTTGGTCTCGATGCCGATGAGGTCCATCAGCTCGAACGGCCCCATGCGAAAGCCGCCGCCCAGACGTGCGATGCGGTCCAGTGCTTCGACGCTTGCAAGCTGCTCCTGCAGCAGGCGCAGCGCCTCCAGCGAGTACGGGCGGTTGACGCGGTTGACGAGGAAGCCGGCAACGTCCTGCGCGTCGATGACGTGCTTGCCCATCGCCTCGCCCAGCGCCCGCGTGGTCGCCAGCGCCGCGGCGCCGGAGTCCTCGCCGCCGATGACCTCCACGAGCCGCATGACGGGGGCGGGGTTGAAGAAGTGCATGCCGACCACGCGCTCGGATCCGGGGACGCCGGCCGCGATCTCGGTCACCGAGAGCGACGAGGTGTTCGTCGCGATGACGCAGTCCGGGGCAACGACGGCAGCGACGCGGCCCAGGACGTCGAGCTTGAGCGCCAGTTGCTCGGGGGCCGCCTCGATGACGAGGGTGCAGTCGGCGAGTCCGGCGACGTCCTGCACCGTCTCGATGCGGGCGAGCGTCTGCGCGGCGACCGCCGCCTCGAGCCGCCCCTTGGCCACCAGGCGGTCGAGCGCGGCCCGGATGCGGTCGCGGCCCCCCTCGGCCGCACCGGGCACGGGGTCGTACAGCAGCGTGCGGGCCCCCGCCTGGGCGGCGAGTTGGGCGATGCCCGAGCCCATGATGCCCGCGCCCAGCACCCCCACGACGTTCGGGACGTTCATGGCGGGAGCGTAACCCAGATCGGGACAATCTGTTCGGACAGAGTGGCCGAACACGTGGAGTTGCCGACAGCGTGACCACTATGTATGGTCGATACGTCTGCCCGCTATGGCTGCGGGACAGAATGTCCGGACACTTTGCCCGAATCGGGTAGCATCGCCGGCATGGAGCCCCCGACGGTCCTGACCACGATCGCTGCGGGCGTGGGCACGCTGACGCTGAACCGACCGGAGGCGATGAACGCGATCACGGTTGGCCTCGCGACCGAGTTGGAGCAGGGGCTGCGGCAGCTCGCCCACCAAGTCGACGTCATCGTCCTCCGCGGGGCCGGCGGGAACTTCTGCGTCGGCGGGGACTTCCACGAGCTCGAGCGCCTGCGCGCGCAGGGCACGGACGCGATGGCCGGGCTCTTCGAGCAGTTCGGGCGGGCGACCGCGCTCATCGCCGAGCTGCCCGTCCCGGTGATCGCGGCCGTGGAGGGCTATGCGATGGCCGGGGGCTTCGAGCTCATGCAGGCCAGCGACATCGTCATCGTCGCCGACGAGGCGAAGATCGCCGACAACCACGCGAACTTCGGGCAGATCCCCGGAGGCGGCGGCTCGCAGCGCCTGCCCCGTCTCGCCGGGCGCCAGCGCGCCCTGGCGCACATCCTTACCGGTGATCGGATTCGCGGCCCTGAGGCCGTCGCGTGGGGCCTCGCCTACCGGTCGGTGCCCGCGGCGGAGCTGGACGCCGACGTGCAGCGCCTTGCCGCGCAGCTGGCGGGCAAGAGCCGCGTCGCGCTCGCGCGCAGCAAGCAGCTCGTCTACGACGGGCTGGCCGGATCGCTGGACGCCGGCCTGGAGCTGGAGCGCGCCGCCGTGGTCGCGCACATCGACGGCGACGACGGCGGGGCCGGCATCGTGTCCTTCACCTCGAACAAGGGAGCCTGACGTGGCTACACCGCTGATCGACTCCGGCACCGTGCTGCTGGACCTGCACGACGACGGGGTGGCACATCTGCGCTTCAACCGTCCGGAGGCCTCCAACGGACTCGACGTGCCGTTCCTGCAGTCCCTGTACGCCGCGCTGATGTGCGTCCACGGCGAGCCGGCGGTGCGCAGCCTGCTCATCACGGGGGAAGGCCCGCACTTCTGCGCCGGCGGGGACGTCAAGACCTTCGCCTCCAAGGGCGAGGCCCTGCCGGACTACCTGCGTGAGGCCACGCAGTGGCTGCAGATCTCCGCGTCGGCGCTCATGCGCCTGCAGGCACCCGTCGTCGCCGCGGTGCACGGCTTCGCCGCGGGCGGCGGTGGCTTTGGCATCGTCTGCGCGGCCGACCTCGTCGTCGCGGGGGAGTCGGCGAAGTTCATGCTCGGGGCGACCCGCGTGGGCATGGCGCCCGACGCCGGCGGGTCGGTGACGCTGACGCAGCTCGTCGGCCTGCGCAAGGCGATGGAGATCGCGCTGACGAACCCGGTGATCACCGCATCCGAGGCGCTCGAGATGGGTCTCATCACGCGGGTGGTCGCCGACGAGAGCGTCAAGGACGAGGGCCTGGCGCTCGCGCGGGAACTGGCCTCTGGCGCGACCCTTGCGCTGGCGGCGACCAAGCGCCTGCTGTGGGACGGCCTCGGGTCGACCGTCGAGGCGCGCCTGCCCGAGGAGGCGCGGACCGTGTCCGAGCTGTCGGGCACCGCCGACTCGCGCGAGGGGCTGGCCGCCGTCATCGAGCGCCGCTCGCCGACGTTCAGCGGCCGATGATGGCCGGCCGCTTCGCCGGTCGCCGGGCTCTGGTCACCGGCGGCGCCCGCGGCATCGGCGCGGGGATCGCGGAGCGCCTCGTGGACGAGGGTGCGGATGTGGTCATCGCCGACATCGACGGCGAGGCCGCCCAGCGCACCGGCGATCGGATCGGCGCTTGGGCGGTGCAGGTCGACGTGGCCGATCCCGATGCCGTGCAGGCTGCGGTCGCCGCCACCGGTCCGTTCGGCGTCCTCGTCAACAACGCCGGCGTCGACGCGTTCGCGTACTTCACCGACGTGACCCCCGAGCAGTGGCGCCGGCTGCTGGCCATCAACCTGGAAGGCGTCTTCGCCTGCACCCAGGCGGCGCTGCCGGCGATGCAGGACGCCCGCTACGGCCGCATCGTCAACGTCGGGTCGGAGGCCGGCCGGATCGGGTCCAAGGGCAACGCGGTCTACGCGGCGGCCAAGGGCGGGGTCATCGCGTTCACGAAGTCCATCGCCCGCGAGAACGCCCGGTACGGCATCACCGTCAACGCCGTGCTGCCGGGGCCAATCGAGACGCCGCTGCTGCGGGAGATGGATCCCAAGGCAATCGAGGTCGTGACCGCGCAGACCCAGCTGCGGCGGCTGGGCACCGTCGCGGAGGTCGCCGCGGCGGTGACGTTCCTGGCCGCGGAGGAGTCGTCGTACGTGACCGGCGAGATCCTCGGCGTCTCCGGCGGGATGGCGCTTGGGGGGTGAGGTGCGTCGGGCGTGGGGGCGGGCGGCCACGCTGACGTAGGTCTCGGCCGCCGAGTCCCGGTCAGTATCCGCCCAGCGGACACGAGGCGGGACTCGGCGGCGAGCCGCCGCGGGGCCGGCGCTCGCACTGACGCCATACTGGTCGCGGCGATGCAGCTGATCCGCGACCGACATCCCGCGGATCCCACCTTGGAGATGGCCTTCACCGAAGCGCTGTTGCGGGCGGTTGCCGCCGGGCGGATCCCGGAGACCGCGCGGGTGTTCCGGCCCGGGGCGACGATGGCGTTCGGGCGCCGGGACGCGTTTCGGCCGGGCTTTGCGGCGGCGCAGGACGCCGCGCGGGCCGCCGGGTATCCACCGGTCGTGCGGCTGGGGGGCGGGCATGCGGCCGGCTACGACGAGGGCTCGGTGGTTGTCGAGCTGATTACGGCGCAGGCACGGGTCGGCGTCGGCATCGAGGAGCGCTTCGCGGCGGCCGCGTCGGTCCTTCAGGACGCCTTGCGCGCGGTGGGCATCGAGCCGGAGACGGGCGAGCTGCCCGGCGAGTACTGCCCCGGGCGCTGGTCGTTGCACGCGGCCGGCTCGGGCGTGAAGCTCGCCGGGCTGGCCCAGCGGTCGATCCGCGGTGCGGCGCTCACGACCGCGGTCGTGGTCGTCGAGGGCGGGGCGCGGCTGCGGACCGCGCTCACCGTCGCCTACGCCGCCCTCGCACTCGCCTGGGACCCGGCGACCGCCGGGGCAGTGGACGACGTGCGTCGGGGCGTCCGGGCGCAGGACGTCGAGGACGCGCTGATCGCAGCGATCAGCCGGCGCTGGGCGCTGACCGAGGGCGTCGTCGACGACGAGGTCCGCGCGACCGCGGCCAACCTCGCCGCTGCGTCGACTCAGCGCCGGTCCAGCACCTCGCGCACGTAGCTCTCACGTACCGCGGCCGGCTGGCGGAGCATCCATGCGAGCTCCGGCGGCGCACCGCCCGGGCCGGCGGCGAGCACCAGGAGGTAGCTCTCGCGCACGGCATCGCTCTGGCGCAGCATCCAGCGCTGACGGGCGAGGTCGTCGTCCCCGCGGTCGACGACGTCGCGCAGGTAGGAGCGCCGGATCTCGCGACCCTGGGCGAGCATCCAGCGCTGCTCGCGATCGGGAGCGGCCGCCGCGGCGAGCCGGGCGACCATGTCCGGGGCCAGCAGCAGCTCGCGTTCGAGGCGGTTCATGCGCTCCGGCCGAGCCTAGATGATTGATTTCACGGGTTCGCCGCGCGGGCTGGGCGGCCGGGAACGGCGAGGGACGCCACCCGGCCCCTTGTCAAGGCCACCCGGCCTTGACTACGGGACCGTGCGGCGTCCCTCATCCGCCCCGACCACCC
>JAOPZJ010000250.1 GCA_025964155.1 Solirubrobacterales bacterium | reverse complement strand
CTCATCGAACATCGCGAACAGGCGGTCGCGATGCTGCCACCAGCGCCGGGTCGCCACGTTCCAGCGCGAGCGCGCCTTCATCTCGGGGAAGTACGTCAGCACCGCGGGTGTGGGTAGGGCGGCGGCGCAGCTTTCTTCGTGCCAGGTGCTCGGCGGGGTCGAGCAGGAGCACCGAGCGGTCGCCGATCAGCGGGCGCACGGCGTCGTTGCCGTGCTGCTTGGCGAGTGGATCGCCGGTGAGCAGTCGCCGGATCGCATCGCGGTCGCTCGTGAGGACGGCCGGCCGGCCGCATCGTGCCCGGCTTGATCGTGAAGGTCGCCCCGAAGCGCTCATGCCCTGCGCGCGTGAACTGCGGGTAGCGCAGGCCCCACAGCACGGCCTGCGCGGGGCCCGGCAAGCGGGGCCCCGGTGGGAGCGATGACACCGTCATGGCGTGGGGCCACCGTAACACCGTTAAGAAGACCGGCCGGCTCTGCACGCCGCGGGCGACGGTGCTGTTACGCAGGGAGAACGCCGGCGGCTGCGAGGCCGATGAGGGCAGAGTTGTAGGCGCCGGCCGAGAAGCCACGGTCGACGGCGATGACGGCACCGTTGATCTCGCGGGCTTCAGGGGCGCAGAGCATGAGGACCGCGTTTGCGAGGTTCTCGGGGGGGATCATCAGGGCGTCCATGCCGGATGCCGACGATCCGTTGTCGCCGGGCGCGGGCGGGGCCCAGTCAGGGCCGAACATGTCGCGGCCGCGGGCCACGAGCGAGGCGAGAGCGAGGTCGGTCGCAACGGCTCCGACGATAAGCGCGTTGGCGCGCACGCCGAATTCCATGTTCTCAACGGCGATCACGCGCGCAAGCTGGATCGCCGCCGCCTTTGACATGCCGTACGCACCCATCGTGGCCAGCCCCTGGATCCCGGCGCCCGAGGCGATGGTGATGACCACGCCGCCCTGCTGCTCGCGCATCCCCGGAAGCACCGCCCTGGACATGAAGAGCGGGCCGTCGAGGGTCGGCCCCGCTACCGCGCGCCAGTCGTCTTCCTCGAGCTCGTCGATCCGTACCTGCGGCAAGGAGGTGCCCGCGTTGTTGAGCAGGATGTCGATCCGCCCGTGCTGCTCCAGCGCGGTGGCCGCGACCCGCTGGCAGTCCTCCCACCGGCCCACGTCAGCCTGAACGAACGTGAACGCCGCACCGAGACCGTCGATCTCGTCGCCGAGCGAGGCCGCCGGTTCCGGATCTCGAGCCGTCCCGACGACGGTGGCACCCGCCGCGGCAAGCGCGAGGCTGAGCGCACGGCCGATGCCGCGGGTTGCGCCGGTGACCAGCGCCACCTGTCCTGAGAGCTGTACTGGCATGTTCAGGCGTCCTGTGTCGTCGTGGTGGCGCCGGTCCGCTCGGTGGCCCAGGCGGCCGCAAGGGCGGCGTTCTGTCCGGGCGTGCTGCCGTAGGTGACGATCTCGTCCACACCGGCGGCGCGAAATCGCTGGAGCGAGGCGACGCACTCGGCTACCGAGCCGATGGCGCAGGATTCGGTCATCCATTCGTCGGGCACGAGCGCGGCCGGACCGAGGAGGTCGGCGCGATGGAACCTCAGATCGCTGACGGAGTCCATGCCCTTGAACTGCTCGTGGTCTCGCAGGGCCCGAAGACGGCCCGGGTCCCATTCGTTGAGCCGTACGAGCGTCTCGCCATAGCCCGGAGCATCGAGGTAGGTCACCGCACGGGCGTGGGCCAGGGTCCGCGTTTCGGTCTCGTCCAGGTCGGGCGCCGTGATGACGGACTGGCAGATCCGGAGCGTGGCCGGGTCGCGACCGATGTCGAAGCACTCCTGGTGGAGGCGGTCGACGATCACGCGGGTGGCGGTCGGCGTGAACACCGGAGGCAGCAGGACGCCATCGAAGCCGGCTGCTGACGCTTTGGCCCCCAGGCGCTGTCCGAGTGTGCCGAACCAGACGGGAGGGGCCGGTACGTCGACGTCGACGTCCTCCAGCGCGAGTCTGGGGAACGTGCCGGCGGGGCCGTCGTAGCTGACCTCCGCGCCCTGCCACAGGCGGCGGAGGATGTCGACGTAGTCCAGCAGCGCCTGGTAGCCGGGCATTGCGAGGCCCGCGCCACCGAGCCATCCGGGGTTCCCGCGGCCGAGCCCGAGGACGAAGCGAGGCCCGAACGCCGCCTGCATCGTGGCTCCGAGCCCCGCCGCGTGCAGCGGATGGCGGGCCGGGGTCGTGATGATCCCCGACGCGAGCTCGATCCGGGAGGTCCGCGCCGCGATGGCCCCGAGCAGCACGCCGGCCTCCTTGAGGTTCCAGCGCTCGGAAAGGAAGACGCGGCGAAAGCCGAGGCGCTCGGCATCGACGCCGTCCTGGATCCCTTGGGCCGTGGTGCGGGCGTCAGTGGCGTAGGTGGTCGGACGAGTCTTAGCTGTCACCCGACCACTGATGACGTAGGCGCTGAGGTCCTCGAGCCGTGGAGGAAGCCCGTCCTGCGCCACGGTGGTGATTGCTCCGGTCATCCGAGCGTGGAGAACGCATCGAGGTCGGCCGCGTGCCTGAGGGTGCGCAGCACCAATGCATCTGCGAGGCCTCGCTCGTCTCCTGCGATCGCCATCGCACCGAGCATCGCCACACCGGGTGCGAGCGTGTACAGCAGGCTCTGTCGATAGTGCCGCCGGCATTCCTCCCATGCGTAGCCGACGACGCCGTGGCCGCACAGTCGGTCGTGATACCGGCGCAGCAACGGCTCCCACGCGCCGCTCAGGACGTCGGACTGGAAGCTCCCCGACAGGAGATACGCGACGTCCTGGGTCCCCCGGGTGTGCGCGGGCAGTTGCCAGTCGATGACCACCGGGGTCCCGTCCGGGCGGAAGAACAGGTTGTCGAGCCGGAAGTCGTTGTGCACCAGCGTTCGTGGCCCCTCGTCGCAGCATGCCAGCACGTCCGTCCAATTGGGAGCGGCGCTTTCCAGCTCAGCCAGGACGCGCTCGGGCACCCGGCCGGCATACCGCTCCCTGAGCGCCGGCACCCCGCTCGCGATGAGCTGCGTGAGCATCCCGCCGAATATCGGGTCGCGCAGAGACACGGTCCAGGGCTCGTCGCCGGGAATGGGCCGCTCCCAGAACTCGGCGTGGAGGGCAGCGAGCACATCGACAAGGCGCTCCGCGTCAGCCAGGCTGAGCCCAGCCACCTGGTCTCCCATGCGCAGCCCACCGAGATCCTCGAGCAACAACGGCAGGTCGTCACCGTCCCCGGCGAAGTAGCACCTCGGCGTCGCGACCGACAACAGCGCAGCCACCTCGTCGTAGAAGAAGCGCTCGCGAGCGAAGATGCCCAAGGCAGCGTCCATTGCCTGTTGCGTGTCAGTGGAGCCACGAAACTTCGCGATGACGGCCGTAGGGCCGACCGCGCCGGCGCGGTCGTATCTCAGCCGTACCCGGGCCAACTCGCCGGCCGCCCCCGTGATCTGCAGCGGCTCCACGGCGATGTCGACCACGTCGGCGTCCGTCGCCGACGATCCGCGCAGCACCGCGGTGAACCACCCGGCGTCGAGTCGCGTGAGGGCATCAGGAATGGCGCTCGTGGTCGGGGTCATGTGTGGCTCCTCGGGTAGCGCCGCGGCGCGTGCGTCCATGCCTCGGATGTCTGGCTCCCGTGCCCTTCGACACCCCGAAGATAGCCGATCCTGGCAGTCACTGTCAATACGACACTTCCCGTCTATTCAGTCGCCACTGTCAATACGACTCTCGCAGCCGATATGCTAGGTGGCGTGGCATCTCGTGCCCCAGAGTCTCCGCGTGATCGACGCCGCCTGCGCACGAGACGCGACCTGGCTTCGGTGGCGGCACGACTGTTCGAGGAACGCGGCTTCGCCGCGACGACCGTGGAGGACATCGCCGACGCCGCGGACTACTCGGCCAGCACCTTCTTCCGGATGTTCACCCGCAAGGAGGATGCGGTCTTCTTCGACATGCCCGACCGGCTCGACGCTCTGCGCGCCGACCTCGGAGCGTTGCCGGATGCCCCGCTCTGGCCCGCCCTTCGTGCCGCCCTGCTCGAGCATGCACGGACGTGGGAGGAGGAGGACCCGGCGTTCGCCGCAGCCCGCGTGCGGCTGTTTCACCGAGAGCCGGCGCTGTCCGCCCGCTACCTCGAGTACTGCCAGGAGTACGAGACCTGGGTCGCGGAGCTTGTCGCGCGCCACCGCGGCACGGACCCGCGGACCGATGTCGTCGCACAACTCACCGCAGGCTGTGTCATCGCGGCCCTGCGTTCAGCGTTCCGCGTCCAGGCAACCGGGTCCGGGACACCTGCTGACGAGTCGGTCGTCGTCCACCTCGAAGGCGCCTTCGGAGCGCTCGAATCGGGTCCTCTCCGCGCAATCGCCAGCGAATGACTGCCGATGTGGGGTGCGCGAGGCGGTGCAGGCGCGGCGGACCGCCTCGGACCTACCGGACGATCAACAGGCCGATCAGCGATTGCTTGGCGCTGGTGAGCGTGATCCGGTAGGCCCCGCGAGGCAGGTTGAGGCGGCCCTTGACGAGCTTGACCGTCCCGCTGCGCAACGTCGTGACCGGGACGGTGAAGGACACCTTCCCCTTGGACACCTTGCCGCTGCGGTTGAGCTTTGACGTGGCGGCCTTGCCCTTCAGAAGCGCCTTGCCGGCCTTCGACGTCGCCGTGACACACGTCCGCGGATGAGCCCCCGTGAGACGCTGGATCTTGAACGCGACCGTCGTCGCACCCGTGACCGCCGCGCCGACCTTGACGTTCGCCTTCCTGCCGGCGACGAGGCAACGGCCCGTGAGCGTCAGCCGGCTGAGCGTCACCGGGGTCACGATTACCGGCTTGGCGCCCGGGGCGATCGCGGCGAACGTCGCGCTGCGCACAAGGGGCTGCGCGCCACAGGACCCGCTGATGGTGGCGGTCACCGTATGCGCGCCGGCGGCCGTGAACACGGGCGTGATCTGGGTGCCGCCGGCAACCGCGGCCTCGTCGACCGTCCACGCCACTGTCCCTTCACCACATTGTGGTGTGCCGGCGCCGCCGGAGACACCGCTGGCCGTGAAGGTCTGTGGCGTGCCGGTCGGCCCGCTCGCGGGTCCGCTCAGGTTGCCCGTCGGGGCCGGGCGCGCCCAGTTGCGGACGGAGGCGATGTCGGCAGCCGTCATCGCGCCGTACAGGCCGGCGCCAGACAGACCGGCGAGGGTCTGCGCTGCGGCGACGGCGTCGTTGCGCTCGGCCGCCACTCGGGGCGTACGGCGGCGCTGGCCCTCCCACAACAGGTAGGTCGCCGTCTGGCCGGGCCCGACGGTCACGTTGTCGTAGCCGACCTCGTAGGAGTCGCTGTCGCCCACCTGGCCCGGATCGTCGAGCGTCACCCGGTCGGCGGCGTCAAGGCCGCCCGCGCCGTCCCAGACGTGCGCCAGCGGCACGTCGTCGACGCCCGCGTTGTCGTCGGTGACCATCCAGCGCGCCGCAGGCATCGGCGTCGGTCCGCCGTCGCCGGTGGCCACGACCGTCGTCTCCCCGTCGGAGCCGAGCGAGAACTTCGTGCCGAACTGCACCGGGACGGTCACCGCGGTGGGCCCCGGATTGCGCAGGATGATCGCCATGCGGGCACCTGGGCCGCCGGTCGGGACGTAGGTCGTGCGGGTCACCTGCAGCCCCGCCACGTCCTGCTCCGCGGTCCGGATCAGCCGCCCGGAGGCCTCGAGGGTGCAGTTCGCGACCGGCTGGTACTGCGCTCCGCCGATCGTGAGTTGGCCGAGTCCGTCGTACGAGTCCGTCTCCAAGGGGTTCAGGAACCCGCCGTCGTCCAGCGAGCCGTCGGACGAGGGGTCATACCCGGCTCCCGTCCCGTCCAGCAGCGGAGCGCCGTCCCCGGCGTCGTAGCCGCGGGAGCACGTGGTGCGGGCCCCATCGACCTCGACCGTGCCCTGCCACACCCTGGTCTGGTTGCAGCCGTTCGTCGTGGTGGCGCCGTATGGACGGGAGCCGGCGGGCCCGCCGGGTGCGGTCAGGCGGCCGTTGGCGTTGAGCACCACCTGACCGTCGTAGGTCAGGGACTCGGTCGTGGCCGCACATTGCGTGATGTCGGGGTCCGTCGCGGCGTCGAGCACGAGCTGCACGTCCTCGCCGACCGCCGCGCGATCCGGTGCCGGGCCCGACAGCGTGGGCTGCGGCGGCTGCAGATTTTGCGAGCCGGCGATCTCCGGGACGGTGAGGGTCGCCCCGTCGAAGAAGAACCGCGGGGTGAGGAGACCGTTCTGCATCGCCGACGCGATGTCTTGGCCGCCCGTCAGGATCGAGGCGTCCGACGCGAGGGCGATACCCTCGAGCGTCGTGTAGCTGATCGTGCCGTTGGCGGGCACCGTGACGCTCGACCAGCCTGTGCGCCAGTTGTCGGGGTTCCCCGGCGCAACGCCGACGACGTCCGCGCGATCCTGGCCGGTGTAGGGCGGCTGGCCCCAGGCGTGCAGGAGCACCGGATCCGTGTTTACGGCTCCGGCTCCGGCGTTCGCAGGACCGTCGGCCGTGATCGCCCAGTCATCGACCGCGCCGACGACCGCGTCGCCGCTCGAGGTCGACAGGACCTGCGTCGTAGCGTCCGAGCCGAGGTCGTCGATATTGATCGAGGAGTCCTCACCGATGCTCACCGGCACGATCACCGGGGCGGCCGTGGCGTTGCGGAGGATCGACGTGACGGTCGCGGCGTGGACGACGTGGCCGGCGCTGACGGAAAGCGGACGGACCGTCAATGACCGTCGGACAAAGAGGCCGGCGAGTGGGACCTCCGGGAAGCGGATCACCGTCCCGCGGCCGGCGTTCACGACGCGGTCGCACATGCCGACGCCGGCGTCGTACTTCACGCCGTTGACGAAGAGGGCGCCGAAATGGTCGTAGGCGTCCGTGCGATGGATCGGGGTGGTCGTCACGTCGACCTCCAACTGGCCCAGGACGTCCGTGGTCCAGACCGCTCCCTGTGCGTCGTCGGCGCTGGCGCCGGCACACGCGACCGGGGTCGCGGACGCGACGCCCGGCAGCGCCAGGAGGACGAGGAGGAGGACCGCAGGCAGCAGCAGTCGGCGGAGCGAAGGAGACATCGAGCGGTTCCTTCCGTGGGATCGAGCGCGACCCAGGAGAGGCCGCCACGCCACCGTAAGGCAGCAGACCGTCGCGGAAGTCTCGATCCGGTCCCAACCTCGGTGGCGCGAGGCGGATCCAGCAGCGCTGCGAGCCTCCCAGTGGGCGATCCAGGATTCGAACCTGGGACCTCTTCCTTATCAGAGAAGCGCTCTAACCGACTGAGCTAATCGCCCGGGGGCGGTGCAGTGTAGCGGGGGTCGGCGTGGCGTGGCGTGTCGCCGCGGCAGCGCCGATCAGCGGCGGTGCAGGCGCTCGGCGAGCGCGTCGGCCTCTGCAGCGTCGGCGAAGACGAGCTCCACCTTGTAGCCGGTGCCGCGGGGCTTGACGCGCACGTCGGTGCCCAGCAGGCCGCCCAATCGCTCGGAGATCTGCGCCATCGCGGCCTCCTGATCCGGGTGGACCGCCGCGCGGCCTTTTGTCGCGCTGACGGGAGCCGCGTTGGCGTCGCGGGCCCGCTGCTCGGTGATGCGCACCGACCAGCCCTCGGCGACGGCGGAGCGGGCCAGCCGGCGGCGGTCGGCGTGGTCCTCAGCCATCAGCACGGCGCGACCGTGGCCTTCGGTCAGATCGCCGTCCTGCAGCGCCTCCAGGACCTCGTCCGGCAGATCCAACAGGCGCAGGAGGTTGGAGATCGCCACCCGGCTGCGGCCGACCTTCTTGCCGACGGCCTCACGCGTGAGGCCGAGTTCCTCGACGAGCGCAGCGACGGCGCGGGCCTCCTCGACCGGGTTCAGGTCCTCCCGCGCCATGTTCTCGATGAGCGCATCCTCGAGGGTCTTCGCGTCGTCGCGCTCCTGCACGATCGCCGGCAGCGTCTTGAGGCCCGCGAGCTGGGCGGCGCGCCAGCGACGCTCACCGGCGACGAGCTCGTACGTGCCCCCGCCAAGCGGGCGCACGAGGACCGGCTGGAGGACCCCGCGCTCTCCCAGGGAGTCGGCCAGACCTTGGAGGGCCTCGTCGTCGAACTGCTTGCGCGGCTGATCGGGGTTCGGCTGGACGACGTCGACCGCCAACTCGCGCAGTTCTGGGCCGCGGGGACCGGTGGCGGCCGCGATCGCGGCCGGGTCACTGACGGCGAGGATCGCGGACAGGCCACGTCCCATGCCGGTCTTGCGTGATGGGCTAGCCACGCGCGGCCACCTCCTTGGCGAGTTCGAAGTACGCGTCCGCACCGGCGCTGTGCGGGTCATGATGGATGACGGGCAGGCCGAAGCTCGGCGCCTCGCCGATCCTGACGTTCCGCGGGATGACGGTGTCGAAGACCAGGGCCGGGAAGTGCTCGCGGACCTCACGCTCGACGTCGCGGGCCAGATTCGTACGGGCGTCGTGCATCGTCAGGAGCATGCCGGCCACCGTCAGGCGCGGGTTGAGCTCGCGCTGGACGAGGGCGAGCGTGTCGAGCAGACCGGCGAGGCCCTCGAGCGCGAAATACTCCGTCTGGACCGGGACGATGACGCGGTCGGCCGCCACGAGTGCGTTGATCGTGAGCGGGCCGAGCGACGGTGGACAGTCCAGGAGCACGAACGCGAAGCGGTCACGGACTGTCGCGAGCGCGTCCCGCAGGCGGGTGTCGGAGCCAGCCTGACGGGGCAACTCGACGCTCGCACCGGCGAGATCCGGGTGGGAAGGCATGAGCTTCAACCGCTCGATGGCCGTCGGAACGATCGCCTCGTCGGCCGTCGCATCGCCGATCAGTACGTCGTAGATGCTCGGTTCACCGTCCTTGGGCAGCCCGATCCCGACCGTGGCGTTGGCCTGCGGGTCGACATCCACCAGCAACGTCTCGTACCCGGCCTCGGCGATGCAGGCCGCCACGTTGACAGCGGTCGTGGTCTTCCCGACGCCGCCCTTCTGGTTCGCGATCGCGTAGACGGTTCCCATCGGCCAGCCACGGTATCGACGCGTGCGGCGCGACGTCGGCCTCGAAACCCGCAAGATGCGGGGTTCCCGCGACCTGATGTCGTTCAGCGACCGGCGAGGATCGGCCGCTTGCGCGCCATGCCTTCACGCCGGGGATACCGCGGCGGTGTCGGGGCGACCTTGCGAAAGACGTGCAGGTGGTGCTGGTCCGCGCCCGGTCGTGGGCTGACGTGGTGGACCTGCACCAACTCCATGCCGGTGGCTTCCGCCGCCGCGGCGCCGTCGGCCTCCTCGTCGACGTCGCGAGCGCCCTTCCAGGCCACGAGATGGCCGTCGTCGGCCAGGAGGGGCGCGGCGTACTCGACGAGGGCGGTCAGCGGCCCCAGCGCCCGCGCCGTGACGAGGTCGTGGCGCCCCAGGCCTGCGGGCCAGGCCTCGGCCCGGGCGTGGACCGGGATCGCGTTGGGGATCGCCGCGCCCTCGATGAGCCGGCCGATGAACTCACACTTGCGACCGCCGGCCTCCACGAGGGAGACGGTCGAGTCGGGGAGGCACGTGGCAAGGACGAGGCCCGGGAACCCTGCTCCGGCGCCGACATCGGCGATCGTCGTGGCGCGGCGGACAGGCTCGAGCTCGAGACCGTCGAAGGCGTCGGCGACATGTAGCTCGACCGCCTGTTCCGGCTCGGTGATGGTCGTCGGGGCCGTCGGGTCGGCGGCGAGCAGGAGCAGAATGCGCTCCAGGCGTGGCGCGGCGGACGGATCGACGCCGTGAGCGTCGCACAGCTCGCGAAGTCTCGGCAGGACGCTGCTCACGACGGCGTTCCACGTGAAACGTCGGTCGCGGAGCGTTCCACGTGAAACCTCAGGTCGTCGAGGCGCTCGTGGGCGTGACCACGAGGTGGCGGTCGGGCTCGTCCCCTTCGCTGTGCGTATCCACGCCACCGCGTTCCCGCAGGTACTCGTGCACGAGCCGGCGCTCACTCGCGGTCATCGCGTCGAGCGCCACTGGCCGCCCGTTGCGCCGAGCGTCCTCGGCGGCCTGCTCGGCCTGCCGCTCCAGCCACTCCTGCCGGCGGGCCCGGTAGCCCTCGGCGTCGATGACGACGCGGCGCATCTCGCCCGTGCGCACATGGACGATGCGCTGAGCCAGGTGCTGGACGGCGTCGATGGTCTGGCCGTGGCGGCCGATGAACAGCCCCAGGTCCTCGCCGTCCAGTGTCCCGACGAGCTGGCCGTCGACCTCCTGCACGCGTACGGTCGCTGCCAGCCCGAGGCCGTCCACAACCTTCTCAAGCAGCTCGGTCACGAGCTCCTCGTCGGTTGGATCGGGCATCAGCGCCGTCTCCCCGAACGTTTCTTCTTCTTCCCCCGCGGTGGCGGCGGCGGTGCCGTCGTGCGGGTCGCGGCCGGTTTCGGGGGCGCCTTGGCCGACCCCTTGGCCGAGCTCTTCGCGCCACCCTTGTCCGTGGCCGCCGCGGCGTCGGCCTTCTGCTGCTCGGCGGCGCGGCCCACGAGCTTGCCGAAGAACCCGGACATCGCCGGTTCAGGTTCAATACCCGACGCTTTGAGGTCTTCGATGCTCGGCAGCGGCTCCGGATTCCCGGCGAGCTTGCGCAGCGTGTACTGCTGACCGACGGTCCAGAGGTTCGTCGTGATCCAGTAGACGAGCAGCCCGGCGGGGAAGTTGATGATGAAGACCGTGAAGACGAACGGCAGCGCGATCATGAGCATGCGCTGGTTCTTGTCCACCGTGGCCGACGCCATGAGCACGCTGGAGAGGAGCTGCGACCCGATGTACATGATGATCAGGGCCACGAGGACGCCGCCTGTGGCGCTCGCGGTGAGATCCGGGATGAAGAGGAATTGCGCGGCGTGATGCGAGCCGGCGACATCGGGGACCTGGGTACAGCTCGTGTTCTGCAGCGCGCTGCCAGTCGCCTTGCCGGCTGCCCGCAGGGCATCGCCGCAGATATCGAGCTTCAGGTCCTTGCGCAGCATGTAGAACAGCGAGATGAAGACCGGCATCTGCGCCACCAGCGGCAGGCAGGACCCGAACGGGTTCACCTGATGCGTCTGGTAGAGCTTCATCATCTCCTGGTTCAGGCGCTGACGGTCGTCCTTGTACTTCGCCTGGAGCTTCTTCATCTCCGGGCCCAGGCGCTGCATGGCCTGCATCGAATGGAACTGCTTGATCGTCAGCGGGAGCAGAAGGAGCCGCACCGCGACGGTCATCAGGATGATCGAAAGCCCCCACCCGATGCCGAACGAGTCGTGAAAGAAGCGGATGACCGCGTCGAAGACGTCGATCAACTGCTTAAGGACGGGGATGATGGCGATCTGGGTCATTCAGCTCACTGGGTCGACGGTGGGGTCCGTGGCGGTTCGGTGGTGGTGCGCACAGTCATGTCCCCGCGGGCGGAACACGCGCTGGTCCTCGACGTCGTCAAAGCCACCGGGGCTCCAAGGATTGCAGCGCAACAGACGCCAGCCGGCCAGCACGAGCCCGCGGAGTATGCCGTACTGCTGGATGGCCTGAGCGGCGTAGGCCGAGCACGTCGGCTCGTAGCGGCAGCGACGCGGGAGCGCCGGCGAGATCAGGCGCTGATAGACGCGGATCGGGGCCAGGACGAGGGTCCGCATCCGATCACGCCTTCGGGGACTCGGCGGCGGCCTTGCCGATCAACTCGCCGAGGGCGGTCCGCACGCCGTCCAGACCTTCACGCTCAGCCAACTCGCGGGCCGGTGGACGCGCCACGATCACGACGTCCTGGTCTGCGGTCAGGCGCGGACCCTCGGTCCCGAAGGCCTCGCGCAGCAGGCGCTTGACCTGGTTGCGGTCGACCGCACCGCCGACCCTCCGGGACACCGAAAGACCCAGACGCGGGCCTTCCGACAGTTCCTCGGGCGCACCGGCCGGGCCGCTGGGCCCACCGCCGCGCGGGAAGACGTGCAGGACGAAGTAGCGGTTGCCGTGGGACTTGCCCTGTCGATAGACCCGTTCGAACTCGGCCGACCGCGACAGCCGCTTGCGCTTGGGACGACGTCCTACGGGCTGGGCGGGGCCGTCGTCCGCGGCCACGGTCAGACGGTGAGGCGCTTGCGGCCCTTGTCGCGGCGGCGCTTGAGCACCGCGCGGCCCGCGCGGGTCTGCATCCGCTCGCGGAAGCCGTGGGTGCGTGCGCGCTTGCGCTTCTTGGGCTGGTAGGTGCGCTTCATGGCTCTCAGACTTCGGGTCGCCAGGCAGGCGACGGGCTGCCAAGGGTAGCGAAGAGGCGCGCTGCACGGGGTCTGGATCGCCCTTCGCCAGGGACGGGCATATCGGCCGGACGGACTTTTTGCGCGCGATTTGCGACATGCGTCCCCGCGTGCCTGTTCCGGCCCTCTCCCGAGCCCGAGCCCTTTGGTATGTTCGCCGCCCGGCACCCTGGGGAGGTTCCGGCCCTCGCCTTACCGTCCATATCCGCTTCTTCAAGGAGTCGTTCCGCGCTGCCGTGACCCAGGATCTCTCGCATATCTGGCAGGAGATCCAGGCCCAACTGCAAAGCGCGGTGGGTGTTTCGACCTACGAGATCTGGCTCGCGCCGGTCCAGGTCATCGCCTTCGATGGCGAGCACCTGGACGTGCGCGCGCCGGGTGAGTTGTGCGCGTGGGTCACCGACCGCTTCAACGGCATCATGAACCGCGTGGCGTCCGGCGTCCTCGCCACCCCGGTGCACGTGCGCGTGCAACCCGACGTCGAGCCGATCGCCGCAGCCCGTGCGCAGCGGCGCAGCCCGGCGACCCGCGCCACCGGCGCGACGGACGACGCACCGCCACCGGCGCGTGCCCATGACGTCCCGCTGAACCCGAAGTTCAGCTTCGACCAATTCGTCATCGGCGACACGAATCGCTTCGCGCACGCCTCCGCCCTCGCGGTCTCCGAGCTCCCCGGTCAGGCGTACAACCCGCTCTTCATCTACGGCCCCCCAGGGGTCGGCAAGACCCACCTCCTGCACGCGATCGGGAACTACGTCCTGCGGTACGGCGGCGGGCTGACCGTGCGCTACACGACCGTCGAGCGCTTTACGAACGAGTTCGTCTCGTCGTTGAAGGCCGGCGGTCGCGCCATGGACCACTTCAAGGACCGCTACCGCAGGCCGGCCGTCCTCCTCATCGACGACATCCAGTTCCTCCAGTCCAAGGTCAAGACGGAGGAGGAGTTCTTCCACACGTTCAACGCCCTGCACGAGGCCGGCAGCCAGCTCGTCATGACGGCCGACCGGCTGCCCGGCGACCTGGACGCGGTGGAGGACCGCCTGCGAGCCCGCTTCGCGTCGGGGCTCGTCGCCGACATCGGCGCCCCGGACCTGCCGACGCGGCTGACCGTTCTGCGTAAGCGCGTGCAGCACGACGGCATCGAGATCAGCGACCCCGGCGTGCTGTCCCTGGTCGCCGACCGGGTGACCGAGTCCGTCCGGGCCCTGGAGGGCGCGCTGATCCGCGTCGTGGCCTTCGCCTCGCTGACCGGCCGTGAGCTGGACTGCGCCCTGGCCGACGAGGTCCTGAGCGGCCTCTACCGCCGCGAGGCCGCGCCCGGCACTCCGCTGCGGCCGCGGGCGGCCGCCGTGACGGTCGCGGGCATCCAGGCCCTCGTCTGCGACGTCTTCTCGCTCACGCGCGAAGAGCTGCTGTCCCCCGACCGCAGCGCCCGGATCGCCTGGCCCCGGCAGGTCGCGATGTACCTCTCGCGCGAGCACACCCGTGAGAGCCTTCCCGCCATCGGGCGGCAGTTCGGTGGCCGCAACCACACGACCGTCATGCACGCCGTCAAGACCATCACCCGCCGGATTTCCGACGACCGCGAGGCCTACGACCTTGTGCACAGCCTCACCGCGCGCCTGCAGGGCGTCGAACCCGACCGGCAGGACTGACAGACTCATGCACCGATCCACACTGGCTGGTGTGCGTCCTTTTCCCGCAACACGCGGCTCTTCACGGGACTTGCACACCTATGCACACCTCCTATGACGTCAAACCCTGATCAGAGGTTCTCTTCGTGAAGCTCTCCACCACGAGCCAGCAGCTGCTCGGCCAGCTGCAGACCGTCACGCGCGTCGCCTCGACCCGCAGCGCGGTCCAGGCCCTCTCCGGGGTCCAGCTCGATGCCTCCGGCACCACCGTCGAGCTCCGCGCGACCGACATGGAGCTCGCGCTGCGGGTCCCGCTCGAGGCCCAGGTCGAGCGGGAGGGCACCGTCGTCCTTCCCGCACGCCTGCTCCTTGACGTCGCCCGCCAGCTTCCGTCCGGCCCCGTGAGCCTCGAGCTGCGGCCGGCCGAGCAGGACGTCGAGATCATCGCCGGTCCTGCGCGCTTTCACCTACGGACGCTGCGCGCCGAGGACTTCCCGCCGCTGCCCACCGCCGGCGGTGACGCGGTGGTGCAGGTCCCCGCCCTGCCGCTTGATGGGACCATCGACCGTGTCGAGCGCTCCGCGTCCAAGGACGAGACCCGCCCGATCCTCACCGGCGTCCTCGTGTCCGCCAGCGGGACGCAGCTGCGGATGGTCGCCACCGACTCCTACCGCCTTAGCGTCAAGGAGACGACGCTCGAGGTGCCGCTCGTTGGCGAGTTGGAGGCCAACGTGCCGGTCCGTGCGCTGCAGGAGCTGCGGCGCCTGATCGCCGGCTCCGACGATCCGGACGTCCGCATCACGGTGCGCGAGAACCAGATCATCTTCGAGCACGGGGCGGCCACGCTCTCGTCGCGGCTCATCGACGGGCAGTTCCCCAACTACCGTCAGCTCCTGCCCGACACCTACGAGCACGAGCTCCACGTCCCGGGCGACGAGCTGGCCGGCGTCGTGCGTCGCATCAGCCTCATGGCGCAGAAGAACGCGCCGCTGCGGCTCTCGTTCACGGAGGGCCAGCTGACGGTGTCCGCCCAGACGCCCGACGTCGGCGAGGCCAGCGAGCCGCTGCCGATACCGTTTGCCGGCGAGGCCTTCGAGATCGGATTCAACCCCGAGTACCTCAAGGACGGCCTGGAGAGCGTCGGTTCGGACGACGTGGTGCTCAAGCTCATCAGCCCGCTGCGCCCCGGCCTCATCGAGTCCGGCGACGGCTCGGGCTTCCTGTACCTGATCATGCCGATCCGCCTCAACGTCTGACCCGCATCCGACCCTTTCCGACCCTGCCGTGATCGTCACCCGCTTCAGCCTGCGGGACTTCCGCACCTACGACCGGGTCCAGGTTCCCCTCGGGCCCGGGCTCACGGTGGTGCACGGACGCAACGGCGCCGGCAAGACGAACCTGCTGGAGGGGCTCTACTTCGGCTGTACCGCGCGCTCGTGCCGGACATCGAACGAGCGCGAGGTGCTGCGCTTCGACGCCACGGCTGCGCGCGTCGAGGTCGAAGGCGAGGACCGGGACGGGCACCACACCCTCGCCGTGGGCTTCCAGCCCGGTGAGGACAAGCGGATCAAGGTCGACGGCGTGCCGGTCGCACGGCTGCTGGATGCCAGCGTGCGGCCGCTCGTCAGCGTCTTCCTGCCCGAGCGCCTGGAGCTCGTCAAGGGTCCGCCGGCGCTGCGCCGCTCACATCTGGACGCGGTGATCACCGCGCTGTGGCCGTCGCGGACCGCCAACCGGACGTCCTACCGCCAGGCGCTGGCCCAGCGCAATGCGCTCTTGGGCCGCGTGCGCTCCGGTCGCTCCGGCCGCTCGGCGCTGGCGGCCTGGGATCTGGAGTTGGCACGGCACGGGATCGCGCTGCGGAACGATCGTGCCCAGACGGTGGACCTGTTGCAGGCGCCGTTCGCCGAGGTCGCACGCGAGCTCGGTCTGGCCGGGACGCCCGAGCTCCGCTACCGGCCGCGCTGCCAGGCGCAGGCGCCGGCGGAGTTCGCCGCCGAGCTGGCCGAGCGCCTGGACGGTGACCTGGAGCGCGGGTTCACCGGCCACGGTCCCCACCGCGACGACGTCGCGCTCCTCCGCGACGGTCGGGAGCTCCGCGTCTACGGCTCCCAGGGCGAGCAGCGTCTCGGCCTCCTGGCGCTGCTCCTGGCCGAGCGGGACGTCCTGACCGCCGAGCGTGGTGCGCCACCGCTGCTGCTGCTGGACGACGTAATGAGCGAGCTGGACGCCGATCGGCGGGCGCTCCTCGTCGCGCGCATCGCAAAGGCGGGCCAGTCGCTGGTGACGACCACGGACCTCGCGCACGTCCCGGGCGCCGACGGGGCCTCCGTGATGCGGCTGTCGGTCACCCCCGGCGCCGTCACCCTCGACGAGATCGGTGGCCTCGGCTCCGCGGGCACCCGTGCGGGGCTGGCGGCATGAGGCATCGATTCATGCCGCGAGACCTCGGCTCGGCCTTGGA
>JAOPZJ010000236.1 GCA_025964155.1 Solirubrobacterales bacterium | reverse complement strand
GCGGCCGTCCCCGCGCCGCCGGCCGCGGGCGAGCGCACGCTCGTGGCGATGAGCGGCGGGGTGGACTCCGCGGTCGCCGCGCTGCTGGCCGCGCGGGGCGGGGCGGAGGTCTGCACCGTGACGCTCGAGCTCTGGGCCGACGACGGGCACGACGGCACGAAGAGCTGCTGCTCGGCCGACGCGGTCCGCGGGGCGCGCACCGTCGCTCACCGCATGGGCCTGCCGCACCTCACGCTGGATCTGCGCGAGGAGTTCCGCGTCGGTGTCGTCGACCCGTGGCTCAGCGACCATGCGGCCGGTTTGACGCCGAACCCGTGCGTGCGGTGCAACGGACACGTCCGCCTGGACGCGATGCTCGACTACGCCGACCGCCTCGGCGCGGCCACGCTGACGACCGGGCACTACGCGCGCACCGGCGACGACGGTCTGCTGCGGACGGCCGCCGACGAGGCCAAGGACCAGAGCTACATGCTCGCCCGGCTGGACCCCGCGAGCGTCGCCCGGCTGCGCTTCCCGCTCGGTGAGCTGCACAAGCCGCAGGTTCGCGCGATCGCCGAGCAGGCCGGCCTGTCCGTCGCGGGCAAGCCCGATTCGCAGGATCTGTGCTTCCTGGCGGGCACCGGCCGCAATGCCTTCCTCGCGCGTCACGCGGGCCTGCGCGACCGACCCGGGGACATCGTCGACGCTACAGGTCGCGTCCTCGGCCGTCACCGCGGCGCCCACGGCTACACCGTCGGCCAGCGTCGCGGCGTCGTCACCTCCGGCGGCACGGGCGAGGCGCTCTACGTGCTGCAGACCGACGTGCGCGCCAACACCGTCGTCGTCGGCCCGCGGGAGGCGCTCGAGGTCCGGCGCATCCCGGTGATCGACGTCGTCGTGCACGGCGACCCGTCCCGCGTCGGCGCCGCCCGCCTGCGCTCGCACGCCGCACCCGTCGCCGCGACGCTCGAGCCGGACGGGGAGACACTCGTCCTGGGCAGCGCCTTTGCGGGTGTCGCCCCCGGGCAGCTCGCGGTCCTGATGGACGGCGACACCGTCGCCGGCCACGCCACGATCGCCCGGCGCTGAGCGAGGGCACCGGGGCTCCCGCCCTGCATGATGTGAACGGAGTTTCATCGACCCCGTGGGGGCATGAGATTCGCGCGGACGGCGGGCCGCCCCGCCGGGGATGTGAACGGAGTTTCATCGACCCCGTGGGGGCATGAGGTTCCGCGCGGGCACTCGCGGATTCCGGGCGCGGTAGCGCTGGCGCGAGCTGGCGTGTGTGGGCGTTGGAACAGCGGGCATTGACGGGGGAGGAGGTCCGGCCCCGCGGTGAGTGTCGGATCGACCCGGTTGAGGCGGGCGTATCGGACACTCACGTATGTGGGCGTGGTGAGTGTCGGATCGACCGGGCTGAGGCGGGTGTATCGGACACTCGCGGAGGCGGGGCGCGGTGGCGCCATGGCCTTCCGCGCCGGGGATGTGAACGGAGTTTCATCCACCCCAGGGGGGCATGAGGTCCACCCACGCCCTAATTGTCCACCTCGAGCCGCCGCAGGACCACGCTTGCTATCATGTAGTTCAGCAAGCTAACTAGCTTTCGGAACCACTTCAGGAGCGCCGCATCACGCCACAGGACGCACCCGCCCAGACCCACACCGAGCTCGCCGACGAGGTCCGCCTTGTCGTGACCCGTCTGGCCCGCCGGCTGCGCCAGCGCGCCGATTCGGGGCTGTCGCCGTCGCTCGGCGCCGCTCTGGCCACCATCGACTGCCACGGCCCGCTGACCCCGTCGCAGCTCGCCGAGCGCGAGCGCGTGCAGCGCCCCACGGCCACCCGCCTGATCGCACGCCTCACCGAGGAGGAGCTCGTCGCCCGCGAGGACCACCCGGACGACCGGCGCTCGCACCGCATCGCCGTCACGCCCGCCGGCCGCGCGCTCGTGCAGGAGACGCGACAGCGCAAGACCGCCTACCTCGCCCAGGCGCTGGAGCACCTGGACGCCGAGGACCAGGCCACGCTCACCCGCGCGGCCAAGATCCTCGAGGGCGTCTTGGAGGAGGGCGCGTCGTCGCCCAACGGCTCGCATGCCCGGGTGCACGCATGAGCGCCGGCCTGCGCCGCTCGGTCGCCTCGCTCCAGATCCCGAACTTCCGCCGCTTCTTCACCGGCCAGGTCATCTCCGTCAGCGGCTCGTGGATGCAGACGGTGGCCGAGGCCTGGCTCGTCCTGAGCCTCACGTCATCCGGAATCGCGCTCGGCGTGTCGACCGCGCTGCAGTTCCTGCCGATCCTCCTGCTCGGCGCCTGGGGCGGCCTGCTCGCCGACCGCTTCCCCAAGCGGCGTCTGCTCATCGCCACGCAGACGCTGATGATCGTCCCGGCGCTGACGCTCGCCCTGCTCACGGTCACCGGGGTCGTGACACTGTGGATGGTCTACGCGCTCGTGCTCGTGCGCGGCCTGGTCACGGCCATCGACAACCCAACGCGGCAGAGCTTCATCAGCGAGATGGTGGGCCCCGCGAACGTCGTCAACGCCGTCTCGCTGAACTCCGTGCTCGTCCAGACCGCGCGGGTGGCGGGACCGGCCGCGGCTGCGCTCGTCATCGCGGTCAGTGGGGTGGCGGCCTGCTTCGCGCTCAACGCGCTGACCTTCGGGGCGATGCTCCTCGCGCTCGCCCGAATGGACCCCGCGGCCCTGCACCGGTCTCCGCCGGCCGCCCGCGCCCGCGGCCAGATCCGCGAGGCGCTGACCGTCGTGCGCGGCTCCCGGGACCTGTGGATCCCGCTCGCGATCATGGGTGTCGTGAGCATGCTGGCCTACAACTTCCAGACGGTGCTGCCGCTCCTGGCGCGCTACACCTTCGGCGGCACGGCCGCGACCTACGCGCTGCTCATGGGGGCGATGAGCAGCGGCGCCATCGCCGGTGCCCTGTTCAACGGGGCACGCGGGCGCACGTCGCCCGAGCTGATCTCCGGATCCGCCATCCTCTTCGGTGGGGCGCTCGGCCTGGCGGCACTGGCGCCGACGCTCGAGCTGGCGCTCGTCGCCCTGGTCGTCGTCGGAGCGGCGAGCGTCACGTTCACGAACGCCGTCAACGCGCAGCTGCAGCTCGCCGCGCCGCCCGAGCTGCGCGGGCGCGTGATGGCGCTCTTCGGGGTGGTGTTCCTCGGGTC
The DNA here is from genome assembly GCA_025964155.1 of Solirubrobacterales bacterium. Classification (GTDB taxonomy): domain Bacteria; phylum Actinomycetota; class Thermoleophilia; order Solirubrobacterales; family Solirubrobacteraceae; genus Paraconexibacter. Next base: position 3,349 of record JAOPZJ010000236.1, on the reverse strand, counting down.
CACGCCGGTCGGCGCGCCGCTGCTCGGCTTCGTCTGCGAGCAGCAGGGAGCCCGCGCCGGGCTGGCCATCGGCGCCGTGGCGGCGATCCTCGCAGGCGTGGCGGCGATGGCTCAGGCCGCCTGGCACGAGGCGCGCCCGCGTGCCACGGTACGTCCCGCCCGCACGTGAGCGAGGTTGCTCCTCAGAAGCGCCACAGCGCGTGCGGCTTGCACTTGAGCGACAATCAGCCGGTGACCTCCGACGAGATCCGCGAGACCTTCCTGGCCTTCTTCGAGGCCCATGACCACAAGCGCGTGCCCTCGGGGTCGCTGGTCCCGGCCGCGTTCGATCCCTCGGTGCTGCTCACGACGGCCGGGATGCATCCGCTCAAGCCCTACTTCATGGGCCTGGAGGCGCCGCCGTATCCGCGCCTGACGAGCTGCCAGAAGTGCTTTCGCACCCCGGACATCGACAACGTCGGCGTCACGTCCCGCCACCTGACGTTCTTCGAGATGCTCGGTAACTTCTCGATCGGCGATTACTTCAAGCAGGGTGCCGTCGAGCTGGCGTGGGACCTGTCGCTCAACGGCTTCGGCTTCAAGCCCGAGGACATCTGGATCACGGTGTTCGAGGGCGACCCCGCGATGGGACTCGGCCCGGACGAGGAGGCCATCGAGGCGTGGCTGTCGGTCGGCGTGCCGCGTGAGCGCATCATCCTGTGCCCGGCGTCGGAGAACTTCTGGTGGTCCGGCGAGACGGGCCCCTGCGGGCCGTGCAGCGAGCTGTACCTGGACCGTGGCTTGGAGTGGGGCACGGAGGAGGACCTGCCGGGCGGCGACAACGAGCGCTTTCTGGAGTACTGGAACCTCGTCTTCATGCAGTTCGATCAGGACGAGCAGCGCACGCTCACGCCGCTGCCGGCGCGGAACATCGACACCGGGATGGGCCTGAACCGGATGGCCGTCATCCTGCAGGGCGTCGACACGGTCTTCGACACCGACCAGTTCGTCCCGCTCATGGCCCTCGGCCGCGAGCTGGCGACGGTGGCGGATCCGGACCTGCGCTCGCTACGGATCCTCGCCGACCACACGCGCGGCATGACGTTCCTCATCGCCGACGGCGTCGTGCCGTCGAACGAGGACCGCGGGTACGTCCTGCGCCGCCTCATGCGCCGTGCGATCCAGCACGGCCGTCGCCTGGGCTTCCCGCACGGCTTCCTCCCGAGGTACGTCGACGTCGTCCTGGAGACGATGGGCGCCGCGTATCCCGAGCTGTACGAGGAGCAGGACCGCATCCTCAAGTGGGTGCGCGCGGAGGAGGAAGGCTTCGGACGCACGCTGGAGCAGGGCATGAGCCTGCTGGAGGAGCACCTGGCGAAGGGCACGCTCGACGCGGCCGCCGCGTTCCAGCTGCACGACACGTTCGGGTTCCCGGTCGAGATGACCGTCGAGGTCGCCGAGGAGCACGGCGTGACGGTCGACGAGGCGGGTTTCACCGCGCTGATGGACGCCCAGCGCGAGCGCTCGGCCGGGGGCGTGGGCGGCAAGGGCCGCGTCGGTGGCGCCGCCGACGTCGTTCGCGAGCTCAGCACCGAGCCCACGACGTTCACCGGCTACGAGACGCTCGAGCAGCACACGACGGTCGCCGCGGTCACCGAGCGCGACGGCCGGACGTTCGTGAAGCTCTCCGAGTCACCGTTCTACGCCCAGGGCGGCGGCCAGGTCTCGGACGCCGGCACGATCGCGTGCGACGGCGGTGATTGCGAGGCGGCGGTCGCCGACGTCCTGCGCGCCGGCGAGGACCAGGCCGTGATCGTCGAGCTGAAGACCGGCGCGCTGCACGCGGGCGAGCGGGTCACCGCGACGGTCGACCGGGCCGCCCGAAACGCGACTGCCGCCAACCACACGGCCACGCACCTGCTGCACGCCGCGCTGCGCCAGACGCTCGGCGACCACGTCCGCCAGGCCGGCTCCTACGTCGGTCCGGACAAGCTGCGCTTCGACTTCACGCACACCTCGCGCCTCTCCGAGGCCGAGCGCGCACAGGTCGAGGATCAGGTCAACGCCTGGGTGCTGGCGAACCATCCCGTGCGCTCGATGTCGACGACGCTCGACGAAGCCCGCTCGCTCGGGGCGATGGCGCTGTTCGGCGAGAAGTACGGCGACGTCGTGCGGATGGTCGAGGTCGGGGACGGCTCCTTCTCGCGTGAGCTGTGCGGCGGCACGCACGTGCGCTGCACCGCGGAGATCGGCGTGGTCAAGATCGTGTCGGAGGGCTCCAGCGCCGCAAACGTGCGCCGCATCGAGGCGTTGACCGGGCCCGCGGCCGTCGGGCTGCTGCGCGCGAACGACGCCACGCTCGAGCGGGCCGCGACCGCGCTGCGCGCTCAACCCGACAGCGTCGTCGACGCCATCGGCGCGCTGCAGGCCAAGGCGAAGGCCGCCGCCAAGAGCGGCGGCGGCGTGGACGCCGGCGCGGTGGACGCACTCGTCGGCGCGGCGGCGGCGCTCGACGGACTGCGCGTGCTCACGTCGACCGTCGACGGGGTGGATCCCAAGGCCCTTGCCGACCTCACCGACCGCGTGCGCGGTCGGCTGGGCGACGACAGCGCGGTCGTCCTGGGCAGCACGCTGGACGGCAAGGTGTCGCTCGTGGCGGCCGCGGGCCCGGGGGCGATCGCGCGTGGCGTGAAGGCCGGCGTGGTCGTCAAGGCGGCAGCGCAGGTCGTCGGCGGCGGAGGCGGCGGCAAGGACACGATGGCGCAGGCCGGTGGCCGCGACCCCGAGCGGCTCCCCGACGCACTCGACGCTGCACGTGCAGCGATCCAGGCGGCGCTCGCGTAGCATCGTGCGGGTGTTGGCGCTCGACTACGGCAGTGCGCGGTGCGGCTGTGCGCTGAGCGACCCCACGGGGACGCTCGCCACGCCGATCGCACCGGTGCTGCGACCGGACTCCCGCAAGGGCTTCGCCCGCGTCGTCGGCACCGTCCGCGAGCACGGCGTCAAGCGCGTCGTCGTCGGCCTGCCGCTCGGGCTTTCCGGCCGCGACACCGCCCAGACGGGGGAGGCGCGAGCGTTCGCCGCGCGCTTGGCCGAGGCCATCCCGCGCGTGCCGGTCGAGATGTACGACGAGCGCTTCACGACAAGCATCGCCGCGCAGGCGGGCGGGGGCGATGCCAAGAGCTCCGAGGACTCCCGCGCCGCGGCCGTCCTGCTGCAGGACTGGATGGCCCGCCACGGTCACGAGGCTGGATCGTGAGCCCCCGCTTCGGGCGCGGTGGGGACGGGCGCGACGACGGTCCGCGCACTGCCGAGGCGCGCGAACGCGCGCGGCTGGAGCGCGAGGCGCGACGGACCGGGCGCCCTCTGC
>JAOPZJ010000156.1 GCA_025964155.1 Solirubrobacterales bacterium | reverse complement strand
CCCGACGCCGCGGACCGCCTCGTCGCCGACTGACAGGGTCGCTCGCCGGCGAGCCGCCGTGGCACCGCCGCGGCGCACCACCGGACCAACCTGAACGGGTGGGTTGTCAACCCGTTCGGGGGTGCCCGGCCGCGAGCCCCGGACATAGTGTCGAACGGTCCAACCCAACCGTTGAGGTCCCACATGGCACTGATGAGCAAGGTCGATCCCGTCGTCGCCGAGGAGGCACTCCAGGCGGGGCGCCGCACGCGACTTCCTCGTGCCGAGGAGATCGGGATCGCCGAGCTGACGATCCCGCGCGCCAACGGACTGTCGAGCGAGAGCATCGTCTTCGACGCGACCTGGACCCTGGACGGCGAGGCCCGCCGCCAGGGCCTCGTCGCACGCCTGGCCCCCACCCGCGGCGGCATCTACCCCGAATACGACCTGCCCCGGGAGGCGCGCGTCATGCGGGCACTGGCCACCCACACGCCCGTCCCGGCCCCGGCGATCTCGTCGGCGGACACAGACACGCTGCTCGGGACGCCGATGATCGTCATGGAGCGCCACGCCGGCGCGGTCCCGTCCGACGACCCGCCCTACACGCAGTCCGGCTGGGTGCTGGACCGGCGGTGCTCCGCGCGCGCATGCGCGAGATGTCGGCCGAGGTGCGCTTCCTTTCCGGGTCGGCGCTCGGGGTCGTCGACGAGCTGGCCGGCGCCCCGGTCACGATTCCCACGCAGAGCCGCCGCGGACCGGTGTTTGCCGGAGCGGACGATCCGCTCGCGGGCGTCGACGGCGTGGCGCTCAGCGCCCGCGAGCACGAGGTGGCCCAGCTGATGGCCCGCGGCCGCTCCAACCGCGAGATCGCCGGCCTCCTCCACCTCTCGCCCGACACGATCAAGGGGAACGTCGCCGACGTCCTGCGCAAGCTTCGCGCGGCCAACCGCGCCGAGGCTGTGGCGAAGTACGTGCGTGCCAGCCAGCGGGTGGGATCGCGCTAGCGGGCGACCCTGCACCGAGTTCGGTCGAGGGTCTCTGCAAGCTGGCTACGCTGCGATGTGTCCTTTCACGTCGTACATCCAGACCAGTTCGCGTGGATCACGCGTGAGCATGCGCCCGGGGAGCCGGCGCGTCACGTCGCCGAGCTGAGCGAGCAGGCCGGCTTCACCCATACGCGAGGGAACGTCTGGCGCTATGAAGCGGGCGCCAAGGGGCGCCGCCACCGGCACCCGACGCAGGAGGAGACGTTCGTCGTCCTGGCCGGCACGCTCTCGATGTACGTCGGAGACCCGCCGGAACGCCACGACATCCCGGCGGGAGGGATCATCAACATCGCGCCCGGCACCGCGCTGCAGAGCGTCAACCACGGCGCCCAGGAGCTGACGGTGTACGCGTACGGCACCCCACCCGAGGACGCGCATGCCGAGCTCCTCGACCCCGCCGTGTGACGCGCCCGCCGCTGACCGTCAGCCCATGAAGCCGCGCGCGGTGAACGCCGTGCGGAAGGCCTGGGCCGCCTTCGTGTTCGTCCCCGCGGCGGCGATCGTCTTCAGCGCCGCGTCCTTGAAGCCGATCCCGGGCGTGAAGTCGAACTGGGCGTTGACGATGATCCGGTCTGCGGTGAGCGGATCGCCGATCGCCTGGCGCGCCTGCCAGAGGGCCGCAGACCAGAGCTCGCCGTCGGCGTGCACCTCCCCGCGGACGTCCTCGGGGTAGTGCTTCGTGCCGTCGATGCGCCGCAGGCAGTGGATCGGGCCGGGCGTGTAGCTGACGGAGTCCCAGTCCGCGACGCACGGCTGCTGGAACGTGTTGCCGGTCACCGCGTTCGAGACCTCGACGGACAGGTAGTCACCAAAGGCCTCGCCGATCGCGCCCGCCTCGGGGGAGGAGCCGAAACCGGGCACCTGGTCGTCCTGGACCGCGTGCCCGTACTCGTGCACGATCACCTCGCCGTCCTCGGCGTCGTCGACGCCGCCCTTGCCCAGCGTGATCGTCAGCTTGCTCGAGCCTTCGCGGTAGAAGGAGTTGTCGCCGCCGTACTGGTTGATGCGCAGCAGCTGCTGGCGCGCGTTCGCCGGGCGCCGGAGCTTCAGCCCCTGGAGGTAGCGCTGCGCCTGCGTGACCCAGAAGTAGCCCATGACCTGCTCGAAGCGGTCGTCGTCGCGCGTGTAAGCGAAGCCGTCCGCGGCGCGCCGCGCCGGCGTCCCGGTCTCCGAGATCACCTTCGCGTACGTCCCGGTGAGGGTGCCGGATGCGTCCAGGTCGGTGAGGGTGACCGGCGTGTACGCGGTCCTCAGAAGGGGATCGGCCGAGAAGAAGTCCGCGTCCTTGAGGTCGGTCAGCCCCTCGTTCTGCAGGGACTGCACGGGGTTCGGGAAGAACACCTTGGCGGGGGCGGTGCCGCCCGCTGCGTGGGCGGATGCGGGCAGGGCCGCACACAGCGCGACCGCCACGACCGAGGACCGTAAGGCTCGTCTCATCGTGCAACCGTATCGCGGTCCCGCGACGCCATCGGGTGATGTTCCGCCGCGAACCGGTCCCGGCCGATCAGTCGGTGCGTCGCTCGTCGAGCTCGCCGCAGCGGCGCTCGCTGGGGCGAAGGCCACGGACCCCGGCCCACGACGAACCGCTCGTCGCGGCCTGAGCTCTAGCACCCCGTACTGAAGTCGCCGCTGCCGACCACGCTGCGGAGGAAAGTCCGTGCGGGTCCCCTCGTAGCATCGTCCAGCGCTCTTGAGCGCCACAGCACGGAGGCCGATCGCGAAACCATGCCGACACACCGAGAACAACCCTGGCGACGCGACGCGGAGGCTGCGGCTCGTCGCGCTGCGAAGTCGGCAGAGCGATCAGTGCGCGTGGACGCATTGCCGGCTCGCGACCGGATCGCTGCGTGGGCACGAGACGAGAAGAACCGCGCGGGTTCGAAGCCGCCCCCCGGCTGGACGCCCACCGGCCCGCCGACCTGACCGAGTTTGATGACGCAACCGCCACTGACGCACCACTCCTCCAGGACCACCGCGGCGTGCTGCGGCCGGTAGCTTCGACGACCTCGCACTGGTCGACAAGCCCGAGGCCGTGACCGCCGAGTTCACGCGAGACCTGCGGCGCGAAACACGCCGGCGGCCCGTGCGGCGTCCTGCAGTTCTCCACGGAGCTCGGGCGACGGGCCGTACGGCCCTGTATGCGGGTACGGGGACGCACGCAGCACCGGCGATCAGCCACATGGCACACTTCCCGCCATGCTGCCTGCTGTGGATGAGGCGTTCTTGGCCTCGGCGCCTACACGTTTCGTCGACACGATCGAGATTGCGCTCCCGGCCTCCGCGGTGTGGGCGGAACTGACGCGCGACGGGACGTTGGACTGGTGCCGCGGACTAAAGATCACATGGTTGTCGCCGCGGCCGTTCGGGGTCGGCACGAAGCGCCAGGCAAAGCTGCTCGGCGTGCTGCTGCGAGTCCAGGAGGAGTACTTCATCTGGGAGGAGGGTCGTCGCATGGCGTTCTACGTGACCGCCGCGCGGCCGCCGGTCTACCGGCGTTCGGCAGAGGATTACGTCGTCGAGGCGCTCGGCCCCGACCGCTGCCGTTTTACGTGGACCCTCGCGTTTGAGTTGACCCCGCTCGGCAAGCTGAACTCGCCGCTCTCGTCGCCGATCATCAAGCGCATGTTCACCGACACACGTCGCCACTTCGAGCAGCTCGCAGCGCGGCGGTGACCCGGTCCGCCCACTCCCTTCCCGCACACGAGGGTGCAGGACCAGGGTGCCTCATGCGTATCGTGATCGCATGGCTCGTCGCCTCAGCGCCGCGTTCGACGCCCGCTTGGACGCGTTCGTGCGACACCACCGTCCAGCACGAACTGGAGCTGCGGCGAGGTCGCGGCGTCCGGGGAGTCCGTCCCCGTGCGCTCCCGGCGCTCGACATGCTCGAACGCCCCAAGGCGGACGCCCAGCAACCGGATCGGCTCCGCGGGCCGATGCTGCTCCCAGAGCTTCACGGCCTCCAGGGTGATGCGCGCCGGGTCGTCGGTGTAGTCCGGGAGCGTCGTCGCGCGCGTGTAAGTCCGCCACTCCCCGGTCCGGATCTTGATGGCGACGTTCCGGCCGCGGAAGGACCGCTTGCGCGCACCCCCGGCGACCTCGGCGGCCATCTTCTCGACCTGCTCGCGCAGCGGCATCGGCGCCCCCGTGTCGGTGCCCGGATCGGGATCCACGTCCTCCTCGAAGGTGTGCTCGCTGGAGATGCTCTTGCGCTGCCGGACCGGCTGCAGCGGAACATCGACGCTGAGGTCGGCGACCTGCGCAAGCCAGCCGCCCCGGCTCTCGCCGAACGCCTGCAGCAGCATCACAGGGTCGGCCCGGGCCAGGTCTGCGAGCGTCTGGAAGCCCAGCTCCGTCAGCGTGTGGGCGGCCTTCGGGCCGATGCCGGGGACGATCGACAGCGGCCGCCCGGCCAGCCGCTCGAGCGCCTGCTCACGCGAGAGGACGACGAACGCCGCCGGCTTCTCAAGGTCCGAGCTGATCTTCGAGATCAGGCGGGACGGCGAGATCCCGGCCGACAACTGGATCCCGGTCTGGACGCGGACGTCGGCGATCAGGCCCCGCAGGAACGCCAGCGGCTTCTCGATGAGGACGAGTTCGGCGTAAGCCTCGTCAATCCCCGCCTGCTCCAGATGCGCGATCGGACCGTCCTCCCCCTCGCACACGGCCCCGGCGTCGACGAGCGCCGCGCCGACCATGTCCCACACCTGGCGCGAGGTCCGCGTGTAGAGGTCGCGGTCCGGCCTGATCACGATCGCGCCCGGGCACAGCCGCAGCGCACGGCTCATCGGCATCGCCGAACCGACCCCGAACCGGCGGGCCGGATACGAGGCCGTGGTGACGATCGACCGCGGACCCGTCCCACCAACGATCACCGGCCGACCCCTCAGCGACGGATCAAGCAGCTCGTGGCAGGTCGCGTAGAACGCGTCGGCATCGAGGTGCGCGATGACACGGCGGACACCCATCGCCTCGAATGTACCGGCGCCGGCGGCCGCGCCGCCGTGCCCACCGGTGATGGCCGGCCGGCCGCCACGGGCTGTCCCGTCGTGAGCGGCACCGCCACGAGAGCATCATCACCGCGCTGATCGGCGCCGGCCTCGGGCTGCCCCTGGGTCTCGTGGTTGCCGGGGCGATGGCGGGCGCGCTGCACACGCCGTTCGTCATCCCCGTCGCGTCGCTGGTGATCTTGACCATCGTCGCGATCATCGCCGGGGTGCTCGCCGCGATCGGCCCGGCGCGACGCGCGTCACGCCCGCACGTGCTGCGTGCCCTGCATTGCGAGTGAGTGCGTGAACGTGCCTGGCCTCGTGCTCGAGGGCGACTTGCCACCCCCGCCACGCCAGCACCACAACACCTTCATCGGACTCCTTGGGACTGGCGCCCTCGAGAACCACCACCCTCCAAGGAGGCCTGGATGAACAACGTGCTCAGGAACCACACCTAGGTTGCGGCGTCCGGTGGTGCGGGCGCCAGCGCGCGGGTCCAGATCCAGGAGAGGGTGTCGGTCGTCTCGGCGTGGGCCGTGGCGGTGTCGTCCTGCAGGCCGGCGATGTAGAGGCAGTACTGCGAGGACCAGATCAACGTGGCGGCTAGGTGCTTGGCCGGCGGGCCGGGCGGTATGACGCCCTCCGCGCGGCCTCGCTCGATGGTCTGGGCCAGCATCTCGCTGAGGCCGTCGACGATCTCGAACAGGACGGTGCGCAGGTCGGGGTAGTTGTGCCAGTGCTGCATGGCGGCCCGGAGGACGAAGCGATGCCGGTTCCAGACCGCGGCGCCCGCCTCGACGCCCTCCCGGAGGACCTGCTCGTAGGACGTGTCGTCGAACCGGTCCATGACGGGCATCGCGGCGTCGTACATCTCGTCCATGGCCTCGGCCAGGAGGGCAATGACGATGGCGAACTTCGAGCTGAACCAGAAGTAGAAGGTGCCGCGGGAGATCTTCGCCTCGCGGACGACATCGCTGACGCTGAGGTCATGCAGCGGCGTGGTCTCGAGCAGACGCTCGGTAGCGGCCATGATCGCCGCCTCGGTGGTGTCGCCCGTACCGCCCTGACCGTGGGGGCGATCACGCCGGCGCAGCATCGCGAGGGTCGGTGAGATCGGCCGCTCCGGCGTCATGGGCGGGAGGCGATCTCGGCGGCGTTCATGGTCAGCAGGATACGGCGGCGGCGGGGCACGCTGGTTGCCCGGCCGCCCGGCGCTCACGCCCGCAGCGCGGTCCTGCGGAGGAAGTCGACCTGCTGTGCCGGCACCGTGCTGTGCGGCTGGAACGGGCTGAAGTGGTCGTGCGGGAGCTGGTGCAGCTCGGCGTGCGGCGCGCGCCGGGCGAGCGTCGTGATGACGCGCGGATCCACGCTCCGGTCCCGGTCGCCGAGCCCGATCCACAACGGGCAGCTGATCGCCGCTGCGTGGCGGACGGGACTGCGCAGCAGCGCTTCGCCGAGGACCCCGGCGGAGAGCTCGTTGCGCCAGCGGCTGTCTGCGCCGACCACGGACGCGACGCACCCGAGCGGAACGGCGCCTCGCGCCGCGTCATGACGCGATCCGCCTACGCGGCGAAGACACGGCGCCAGATCTGCAGGCCCAGCCGGTGCGGGACATGCGCGCCGACGATGCCCAGCGCGCGGACCGCCGTCTTCGGGATGATCACGCGCCGCCCGTCGGCCAGGCCCTGGACGCCGGACTCGGCACACTCCCGCGCCGACGCCGTGAGCCGGGCCGGGGTGCGGCGCATCAGCCGGCCCAGATCGGCGACGGCGCTGAACTCCGTGTCGATCGGGCCGGGGCACACGACCGTCACCGCGACGCCGAACGGGCGCAGCTCGGCGTGCAGCGCCTCGGCGAATGACGTGACGGCCGCCTTCGTCGCCGCGTACGCCGCGAACCCCGGCACCGGCCCCACCCCGGCGAGCGATGAGATGAACAGGACCGCCCCGCTGCGCCGCTGCACCATCGCGGGGACCAAGGCGCTGCTGAGGTCCACCACCGCCTCGAAGTTGGTCGCCACCATCCTGACCGCGTCCTCGCCGGGGTGCGCGTGGAACGGGCCCGACATCCCCACCCCCGCGCAGTTGGCCAGGACATCGACCTCCAGGCCGAGGCGCTCGACCTCGGCGAGGGCCGCCGCGCGGTCCTCGCGCTCGGAGAGGTCGCAGGTGACGACCGCCGCCCGGACCCCGTGGGCGCCGCGCAGCTCGGCGGCGAGCTCGTTCAGCCGGCCGGTCCGGCGCGCGAGCAGCACGACGTTGTGCCCGCGCGCGGCAAGCGTCCGCGCCACCTCCCCACCGACCCCGGAGGAGGCGCCGGTGACGAGCGCGGTCCCGGCCGGGCGGGGGGCCGGAAGGCCCATCAGTCCCCGGCAGCCGCGGTCGCCGCACCCTCGGTCTGGGCGGCCGCCGGGCCGCCCGGTCGCCGGTACCAGGCGGCGGCGAGCGCGGCGTTCTGGCGCGGCGTGCTGCCGTAGGTGGTGACCTCGTCGGCGCCGGCGTCGATGAACCGCTGCAGCGAGGTCACGCACTCGTCGACGCTGCCGATCGCGCTGCAGTCGAGCATCCACTCCCACGGCAGGACGCTGCCGGGCCCGTCGACCATCTGATGCCGGTGGTAGGTCAGGTCGCCCATGCGTGAGGCGCTGGTGAGCATCGGGTGGCTTCGCATCTCGTTCACCACACCGAGGTCCCAGTTGTTGGCCGTCGCGAGAATGTCGCCGTAGTACGGGTACTGCAGGTAGGTCACCGCGCGACCGGTGGAGATCGAGCGCGCCTCGAACTCGTCCATGTCCGGGGCGGTGACCACCGGCTGGACGATCCGGATGCTCTTGGGGTCGCGGTCCACCCGCTCGCAGGCGACCCGGATGCGCTCCACGGCTGCGGCGGTGGCCTCCGGTGTGAGCATCGGCGGCAGCATCACGCCGTCGTAGGCGGCCGCCGTGGCCTCCGCGCCCTTCTCGTGGCAGAAGCCCGCGATCCAGATCGGCGGCTGCGGCCCGTGGTAGGTGTTGTGGAACTGCAGCGCGTCGAACGAGCCCAGCTGCCCCTCGTAGGCCACGCTCTCCCCCGCCCACAGCCGCCGCGTCATCTGCGCGGACTCGACCATCGCCTTGAACGTGGTCATCGAGATGCCCATGCCGGCGAACGCGCCGTTCTCGCCGCGGCCCAGGCCGAGGACGAAGCGCGGCCCGAAGCAGCTCTGCATCGTGGCGCCGAGCGACGCGACCGACCACGGGTGCCGGGTGGTGGGGACGATGATCCCGGTGACCAGCTCCAGGCGTGAGGTGCGCGCGCCGATCGCCGCGAGGATCACGTCCGCCTGCTTGATGTCCCAGCGCTCGGAGAGGAACACCCGGCGGAAGCCGAGCTGCTCGGCGTCGACGCCGTCCTGGATGCCCTGCGCCGGCGTGCGGCCTTCGGTCTCGCGCTCGAACAGCGTCGCGTCGGAGCTGACGGCCCCGGCGATGATCCACGCGCTGAGGTCCTCGTTGAGCGGCTCCAGCGCCGGACGGCTCACGCTGGGGTCGGACAGGGGCATGGCAACTCCTTCTCGATTCGGGTCGACGGGCTCCTCGTCGCGAGCGTACCATAGCGTCTAGACACAACGGTACGCGTCCTGTTAGCGTCGCTCCAACGACCAGGACGAGGCCGATCGACGGCGTCGTGAGAGGAGCAGCGAGATGGCCGTCGCAAACCGGCTTGACCCCGAGCAGGCGAGGATCGGGCTGCAGCGCTGGGAGGACGCCCAGCGCGCGGACGCCGGCGCCGTCCGGGTCAGCGACGTCACGATCCCGAAGAGCACCGGGATGTCCAACGAGACGGTGGCGTTCACCCTGGCCTCGGACGGGGCCGGCGCGGATCGCCGGGCGCGGCTCGTCGCGCGGGTGCACCCTCGGGGCGCCGGCCTGTTCCCGGACTACGACATCGCCCGGGAGGAGCGGATCATGCGCGCCCTCGCGGAGCGCAGCCCGCTGCCGGTGCCACGCGTGCGCGGCCGGGAGACCGACTCCGCGTTCCTCGGCGCACCCTTCCTGGTGATGGACCACGTCGACGGCCGCGCGGTGGCCGACGACCCACCCCACACGGTGGAGGGCTGGGTCACCGAGCTGACGCCGGCGCAGCGCGCGACGCTGCACGACAACGTGCTGCAGCGGATCGCGCAGCTCCACGAGCTCGATCCGCGCGCGCTCGGACTGCACGACCTGCCGACCGTCGACGCGGGCGACACGCCCGCGGCCCGACAGCTCGCCTACGTGACGCGCTACGCGCGCCACGCCGCGGCCGGCGGCCCGGAGGACCCGACCCTCGCCGCCGCCCGCGCCTGGCTGCGTGAGCACTGCCCGCCCGACGACGAGCCGACTGTCCTGTGCTGGGGGGACGCCCGCCTGGCCAACGTGCTCCTCGCCGACGACCTGTCGGTGACGGCCATGCTCGACTGGGAGGAGGCGACGCTCGCCCCGCCCGCCGCGGACATCGGCTACTGGCTGTACTCGATGCGCTACTACAGCGAGGGGCTCGGGCTCCCCCTGCTGCCGGGGTTCCCGACCGCCGACGAGACCGTCGCCCGCTACGAGCAGCTCACCGGCCGACCGCTGGAGCATCGCGAGTTCTACGAGGTGCTCGCGGCCACCCGCGCCTGCTGCATCGTGGTCAGGCTCATGAACCTGATGGTCGACGCCGGCCTGCTGCCCCCCGACTCGGGGCTCCGCCACAACAACCCCTCCACGCAGCTGCTGGCGCGCATCCTCAAGCGGCCGGCCCCGGGTGGTCGCCCGCAAGAGTGGGCAGGCCTGCGATGAGCGCGCTCGACGAGCTGAAGGCCACCCACGCGCCGCTGCATGAGCTCACCGCCACCTGGCAGGACGGTGGCCAGATCAGTTTCGACGAGCTGCGCGCGCTTCACGACCGCGCCGTCGTCGCCGCCCACCGCCACTACTGCGAGACGATCGCGAGCTACCGCACCCTCGCCTCCGACCTCGCGCTCACCGAGTGCCGCGACGCGGACGTGATCCGCGCCGAGCTGTCCAGCACCGACGACGCCTTCAAGTCCTACGACGACGCCTGGATCGACGCGGGCGACTACACGGCGATGACGGACTGGCTGCGCAGCGTCTGCTCCACCCCGATCACGATCGACCCGACGTCCATCACCACGATCCAGGAGTGGCTCGACGCCCTCGAGGCAGCGGGACTCAAGCTCTGGTTCTCCTCGGGCACCTCGGGCCACCTCTCGTTCGTCCCGCGTGATGAGCTGGCTGCCCGGAGCCTTGACCGCCAGATCGCCTCCCTCATGGGTCGCGTCCTCCGCGGGCCGGCCGCCGCGGCCCGGTTCGACGCGGTCCTGATGTCGTTCAAGGGCGGCCGGCAGGGCCTGGCGTCCGCGGCCGACAAGGTGGCGTCGGTCACCAATCGTCAGACGTTCCTCTACGACTTCGCGATCACGCCGGACGGCGTGCGCGCCGCGGCCAAGGGTGACCCGGCTGCCGCCGCCGACTTCCGCCGCCGCACCGTCGACGAGCTGCCCGAACGCTACGAGGCCATCCTGCAGGCGCTGCGGCGCAGCGCCGTCGACGGGCGCCCCGCGCTGATGCTCGGAGCGCCCTTCCAGGTGGCCGACATCTGCCAGCGCCTGGAGCAGACCGGCGAGCGCCTGAGCCTTGACCCGGGCTCGCTGATGTTCCTCGCCGGCGGCTGGAAGTCGTTCGCCGGCGTGCAGCTCTCCCAGCCCGAGCTGCTGGCCCTCGTGGCCGACCGGCTCGGGATCACGCGCGTCCTGGAGAGCTACGGCATGACCGAGTGCAGCACGCAGATGCCGATGTGCGAGCACGGCCGCTTCCACGTCCCGCCGACCCTGTGGCCGATGGTCGTGGACGAGGCGCTGCGGCCGATCGACGGCCACGGCCGCGGCCGCTTCGGCTTCAGCGACCCGTTCGCCACCTGCTTCCCCGGACCGTTCATCACGGGCGACGAGGTGGAGCTGACGCTCGAGCCCTGCGCCTGCGGGCTGAGCGGCTTCAGCCTCGTCGGGGGCATCCGCCGGCTGCCCGGCCGGGAGGTCAAGGGCTGCGGCGGCGTCATGGCCTCGGTGCGCGGATGAGCACGCCCCAGTCCACGATCACCCTCCCCGCGGGTCAGGCGATCACCGACGTCGCCGGCTTCCTCCGCGAGCACCGGCTGCTGACGCCCGACGCGGACGGCCTGGTCCGGCTGCCGATCCTGGTCGCCGGCCGGCTCGTGATCCCGGCGGAGCTCGCAGCCGGCGACGCGCACGCCGCGATCGGGTCCGCCGCCTACGCCGAGGTCGGCGAGGTCCAGGTGATCCGCCAGGCGCGCATCGACCCGCTGACGCTGCGCGAGGACGGGCACCTGCTCTTCCTGATACCGCGCATCGGCGATCCGCGCGACATCTGCGCGGTGGGGCCAGACGCCGTCGCCCGGCGGCTGGCCACTCTGCCGAGCGTCGACGTCGCGCGCTACCTCGACCGCGTCGGGGACGCGCTGGCGCCGCACACGCCCCTCCACGCCGCGATGCGCGAGCTC
>JAOPZJ010000144.1 GCA_025964155.1 Solirubrobacterales bacterium | reverse complement strand
ACTGTCCCAGCCCGGCCGGGCGGCCTCACGCCACCCGAACGGCCCCTCCCCGAATCTCAAGGAGTACCCCGTGGAAGCTTCCCTTCCCACGGGTCTGCGGAGTCGCGCCTCGACGGCGCTGACGTTCGCGACCCTCGCCTTCTCGGCACTCGGCGCAACCATCGGCCTGAGCCCGGCCAACGCCGACGACCCGCTGAGCGGCGGCAGCATCGCCAAGCACGCCGACCACTACCTCTCCGCCCGTCCGGAGAACGAGGTCTTCGGCGGCCTGCCGATCGGCCGGCCGCCGCTGCTGAACATCAAGTCGGGCGAGAGCGTCGCCATCGACGCGATCGCCCCCGACGGCTCGACCAACTCGACCCTCGACCCGGCGTCGTTCTTCGGCCTCTTCGGCGTCCAGCCCAACGAGGTCCTGCAGGACGTCAAGGACTTCTGGACCAGCATCCCCACCCGGCCCGCCTACGGCGGCGCGCACCCGCTGACCGGCCCGATCTACATCGACGGCGCCCAGCCGGGCGACACGCTGGAAGTCCAGGTCCTCGAAGTCCACTCGCGCGTCCCCTACGGCATCAACAGCACCGCGCCGACGCGCGGCGTGTTCAGCACCACCTACCCGGGCTGGCGCACCGGCGACGTGCCCGTCGACATCCCGCCGGTCCCCGCCGGAGCACCCGGCGGGCTCTACCCCAACCAGCGCCAGCACTTGTACCGCACGGCCAAGGTCAACGGCCGCGAGGTCGTCCTGTTCAACAACGACATCCAGATCCCCACCGCCCCGTTCATGGGCGTCATGGCCGTCGCGCCGGCCACCGGCACGTTCGTCGGCCCGGCGCCGGGCTCGCCACCGCCGCTCTCCGGCGTCCAGAGCTCCAACCCGCCCGGCACCTTCGGCGGCAACTTCGACACCAAGGACCTCAAGGCCGGCAGCACGCTCTACCTGCCCGTGACCCAGCCCGGCGCGCAGTTCTACACCGGCGACGGCCACACCGCCCAGGGCGGCGGCGAGGTCAGCGGCGGCGCGCTGGAGACCTCGCTCGGCGGCACCTTCCGCTTCATCCTGCACAAGAAGCAGACCACGACGCCCCTTGCCGAGGACAAGGACAACTACTACATCATGGGCATCGACTACGACCTCAACCGCTCGATGAAGCTCGCCACGGCCAACGTCGTGAACTTCCTCATCAACGAGAAGGGCCTCACGCCGGCCAAGGCGCAGTCGCTGGCCAGCCTCGCCGTCGACTTCAAGGTCGCCGAAGCCGTCGACGGCACTCAGATCATCGAGGGCGTGATCCCCAAGAGCATCTTCCTCAAGCACTAGCCACCGGGATCGCTTCACGCAACGGGCCCGGCGACGAACGTCGCCGGGCCCATCGCGGCTTCATCCCTCAGAACTGCTCGAAGCGCAGCCGATGACGGTCCAGCGGCACGATCCGCACGGCATGCAATGGTCGGGTGCGGGTCGGGTTCACCACCTCGATCCACTCGTCACCACCCCATTCGGTCAGGCACATCGGAATGCGCTGGTAGAAGCGCCCCGGGTGTCGCATACCGGTGTGACGCGGCCAGTCTAGCTAACCTAGCTACCTGCTGATACGATGATGTCGTGATCCAGGTCGGAATGCACGAAGCCAAGACCAAGCTCTCCCAGCTCGTCGAGCGCGCAGAGGCCGGCGAGGACATCGTCATCGCCCGCAACGGCAAGCCGGTCGCGCGCCTGGTGCCGGTCGCCAGCGGGAACTCGCTCGCGGCCGTCCACGGAGCGTTGCGCGGACGCGTCCACTTCGCCGAGGACTTCGACGAGCTGCCCGACGACATCGCCGAAGCGTTCGGCGCTCGTTGAAGCTGCTGCTCGACACGCACGCCGCCCTGTGGTTTCTGAGCGGCGATGACCGCTTGGGTGAGCACGCCAGACGCCATCTCACCGACGACACCAACCGCGTCCTGCTGAGCGCAGCCGTCGTCTGGGAAATCTCCATCAAGCGCTCGCTGGGCAAGCTCGTCGTGCCCGACGACTACCTCTCGCTGCTGCTCGACGCGGGCGTCCAACCGCTCGCGGTGAGCATCGCCCACGCCGCCGCCGTCGAACATCTCCCACCGCACCACCGCGATCCGTTCGACCGCATGCTCGTCAGCCAGGCCACCGTCGAAGGGGGCGCGCTGATCTCGCGCGACGACGCATTGCGGCCCTACGACGTCACGCTCATCTGGTAGCCCGCATCACACCGCTATGCGACACCGGAGGACCGTCTAGTGGCCCGGAGCGCGGCCGAGCGTATGGACCGCGCTAGGTGGGCAACTTGTAGCCGCGCTCGGCCTTGACCACGTCGCCGGTCTTGGCGAGCTTGTTGAGTGTGGTGCTCGCGCTCGCTCTCGGGATCCCGGTCGTCTCAGAGATCTCGCCGGCCGTCTTCGGGCCGTCCTTGAGCGCCTCAAGCACTCTCGCACGCGTCTCACCCCGAGGCGCCACCGCTCGCGCTCGCCTGCGCTTCTCTCCAGCGGGCGCGGCCGTCGCGGCCGTCGAACTCCTGGCGCTAGCGGTCCGCCGCGGGGACGACGAGGACTTGGC
>JAOPZJ010000100.1 GCA_025964155.1 Solirubrobacterales bacterium | reverse complement strand
GCCGCCACCCGCGAGGCCCCGTGCCGGGCGAGCGCCGCGCCGACCGCCACGGCGATCGCGTCGTCGTCCATCGCACAGCGCGTGACCGTCGCGTGGTACTCCGCGACACGCTCGGCGAACAGAGCGGCCCGCGCACCCGCGTCCCCGAGGGCATCATCATCGTCGGCCGCAGCCGCCCACGTCCGGTCGGGCGCGGCCGGCTCCGCCGCCGGGACGTCCCGGAGCGCCGCCCGAACCCGCCCCAGCACCTCGTCGCGCGCGCTCACCGGGACCGCCACCACTCGCGGAACGTCTGCGCCGGCGGCGCGGGCAGGTCGCGAGACATGGTCCAGCCGCCGAGCGCCCCGGGGAGCCGCCGCTCGATGCGGTCGGTGCCGTGCGCGAGCGGGCGGCCGCCGGCGCGCACGAGCTTCTGGGCCGCCTCGTAGCGCCGGCGGCCCGCGAAGATCCGCGCCATCGCCTCCATCCCCAGCCGCTCGGACGCCGGGCCCGCGGCCGGGCCGCCGGATCGCGCCTGCTCCACCACGCGCCCGCGCAGGTGGATGAGCACGCCAGGGATGTCGATGCCCACCGGGCAGACGTCGGCGCACGCGCCGCACAGCGTCGAGGCCCACGGCAGCGACGTCGCCGCCTTCAGCCCGTGGAGCTGCGGCGCGAGGATGGCGCCGATCGGGCCCGGATAGGTCTCGCCGTAGGCGTGGCCGCCGGTGCGCTCGTAGACCGGGCAGACGTTCAGGCACGCCGAGCAGCGGATGCAGTGCAGGGCCTGACGCCCCATCTCGTCGGCGAGCACGTCGGTCCGGCCGTTGTCTAGCAGCACCAGGTGGAAGCGCTGCGGGCCGTCGGGCGGGCCGGGCCGCACGCCCGTCCAGACCGAGGTGTAGGGGTTCATCCGCTCGCCGGTCGACGAGCGCGGCAGCAGCTGGAGCATGACGCCGAGGTCGGCCGGCGACGGCACGACCTTCTCGATGCCCATCACCGTGATCAGCGTCTCGGGCAGCGTGGTGCACATCCGCCCGTTGCCCTCGGACTCCACCACGCAGACCGCGCCGGTCTCGGCGACCGCGAAGTTGGCGCCGCTGATCCCCACGCGCGCGTGCAGGAACCGGTCGCGCAGGAAGCGGCGCGCCGCCTCGGCCAGCGCGGCGGGCTCGTCGGTCAGGCCCTCGGTGCCGGGCAGGTGGGCGCGGAACAGCGCGCGGATCTCGGCGCGGTTGCGATGGATCGCCGGCACGAGGATGTGCGACGGGCGGTCGCCGGCGAGCTGGACGATGAGCTCGGCCAGGTCGGTCTCGTGCGCGGCGATCCCGGCGGCGGCCAGCGCGTCGTTGAGCCCGATCTCGTCGGTGGCCATCGACTTGACCTTGACGACCTCGTCGGCGCCGGCCGCGCGCACCAGCGACGTGACGATGGCGTTGGCCTCGGTGGCGTCGCGCGCCCAGTGCACGATCCCGCCGCGCGCCGTGACCGACGCCTCGAGCCGCTCCAGCCAGACGTCCAGGTGGCGCACCGTGCGCTCCTTGATCGCCCGGCCGGCGGCGCGCAGCTCCTCCCAGTCGGCGACCTCGTCGACGACCCGCTCGCGCTTGTCGCGGATCGTGTGCGTGGCCTTGCGCAGATTCGCGCGCAGCTGCGCGTCGCCCAGGGCGACCCGCGCCGCCTCCGGGAACGCCGCCGACGGCGAGGTCCGGCTCACGCCGCCCGCTCCTCCGTCGCGGCCAGGATCTCGGCCAGGTGCACGGTCCGGACGCCCGCGCGCTGCCGCGACAGGCCGCCGCCGATGTGCATCAGGCAGGAGGCGTCGCCGGCCGTGCAGACCTCGGCCCCGCTGTCGAGCACCGCCCGCAGCTTGTCGGTCAACATCGCCGTCGAGGTGTCGGCGTTCTTGACCGCGAACGTGCCGCCGAACCCGCAGCACGTCGTCGCCTCGGGCAGCTCCACCAGGTCGATCCCCTGCACCGCGCGCAGCAGGCGCAGCGGCGCGTCGCCGACGCGCAGCAGCCGTAGCGAGTGGCAGGTCGGGTGGTAGGTGACGCGGTGCGGGTAAGCCGCGCCGACATCCTCGACGCCCAGTTCGCCGACGAGGAACTGCGACAGCTCGAACACCTGGGGCACGAGCCGCTGCACCGCCGCCATCAGCGCCGCGTCGCCGGACTCGGCCGCCAGCCCGCCGTACTGCTCGTGCACCATCGCCGCGCACGAGCCCGACGGGCAGACGATGGCGTCGGCGCCCGCCTCGTCGAACGCGCGCACGAACCGCCGCACGAGCGGGACCGCCTCGCGCCGATAGCCGCTGTTGGCGTGCATCTGCCCGCAGCAGGTCTGCTCCTCGGGGAACACGACCTCGTGCCCGAGGCGCTCCAGCACGGTCACCGTCGCCCGGCCGACATCCGGGAACAGCGTGTCGGCCAGGCAGGTGATGAACAGCGCTATGCGCACGTGCCGATTTTATCGGGGGTAGGCGGCCGCGACGCCGCCGTCCACGTTGAGCAGGTTGCCCGTG
Source organism: Solirubrobacterales bacterium (assembly GCA_025964155.1). Classification (GTDB taxonomy): domain Bacteria; phylum Actinomycetota; class Thermoleophilia; order Solirubrobacterales; family Solirubrobacteraceae; genus Paraconexibacter. The sequence continues at coordinate 686 of JAOPZJ010000100.1, read as the reverse complement.
GACTTGCCGGAGCGCACCGACGACGCGAAGTGCAGGACCGCCTGCGCGATGTCCCCGGGCAGGATGTTCACGCCCAGCGTCGTGCGCTTGCGGTAGAGCTCCTCGAGGTCGCCCGGGTCGATGTCGTAGGCCGCGGCCCGCTCGGCCCGCCAAGACGAGCCCCAGATCCGCGAGCCCTGCAGGACCGCGTCGGGGTTGACCGTGTTGACGCGGATCCCGGCGCCGCCGCCCTCCTCGGCCAGGCAGCGCGCGAGGTGCAGCTCGGCCGCCTTCGCCGACGAGTACGCCGCCGCGTTCTTGCCCGCGACCAGCGCGTTCTTGGAGGCGACGAAGACGATCGACCCACCGGCCTTCTGCGCGCGCAGCAGCCGGAACGCCTCGCGCGCGACCAGGAAGTAGCCGGTGCCGAGGATCGCGTGGTTGCGCTCCCACTCGGCCAGCGTGGTCTCCTCGATCGGCGCCGAGGACGCCACACCGGCGTTGGAGACGACGATGTCGACGCCGCCGTAGTGGGCGACCGCCGCGGCGAACGCCTCGCGCACCGCGTCCTCGGACGTCACGTCGCCGCCGACGCCGACCCCGCGATCGCCGAGCGCCGCGACGGCGTCGGCCGCGCCGCCGCCGTCGAGGTCGAAGCCGACGACGCACGCCCCGGCGGCGGCGAGTGTCTCCACGACCGCGCGGCC
>JAOPZJ010000092.1 GCA_025964155.1 Solirubrobacterales bacterium | reverse complement strand
ACCTCCGACGTGGACGCGCTCGGTGCCCTTAGGGTCACCAACCCACGGGCCGCATGGGATGTGAACGGAGTTTCATCCACCTCTGTGGGGCCTCAGGCTCCATGGACGCTGCCGGCGCCAGGCCCGCGGGATGTGAACGGAGTTTCATCCACCTCTGTGGGGGCCGAGGCTCCGCGCACCGTCGCCGTCGGGTCGCCGCCCACGCACCGTCCCTCCGGCACCCCCGGCCGTCAATGCCCGCCGTTTTCAAGCGCCTCGCACGCCGCGCGGCTCGCTCGCGTCAGCGCCACAGGCGCTCTCGGGCTCTGGCGCCAGCGCCACCGGCGCCTCGCACCCCCGGCCGTCAATCCCCGCCGTTCAAGCTTCGCATCCCGCCAGGGGGCCCAACCTGAACCCAGTTCACCTCACCGGGTAGGCTGCGCGGATGACCGAGACCACCACCCCTGACGCGCCGGCCGTCCTGACCGAGCGGCGCGGCGACGTCCTCATCATCACGCTCAACCGCCCGCACGTGCGCAACGCGGTCAACCTCGCGCTCGCCGAGGGCGTGGCGACGGCGCTCGAGGAGCTGGACGCCGACGACTCCTTGTCGGTCGGGATCGTCACCGGCGCGGGCGGCTTCTTCTGCGCCGGCATGGATCTGGGCGCGTTCGCCAAGGGCGAGTCTCCGTGGGTCCAGGGTCGTGGCTTCGGCGGCATCGCCGAGCGGGCAGCGGCCAAGCCGCTGATCGCCGCCATCGAAGGCTTCGCCGTTGCCGGCGGCTTGGAGGTCGCCTTGAGCTGTGACCTCATCGTCGCCGCCAAGGGCGCGAAGCTGGGAATCCCGGAGGCCAAACGGTCGCTCGTCGCCGCGGGCGGAGCGCTGCTGCGCCTGCCCAAGCGCATGCCCTACCACGTGGTCATGGAGCTGGCGCTCACCGGTGAGCCGCTGCCGGCCGAGCGATTCCACGACTTCGGTGTCGTCAACCGCCTGGCCGAGCCCGGGAGTGCCGTGGACGTCGCGCTCGAGCTTGCGGCGGCGATCGCGAAGAACGGTCCGCTGGCGCTCATCGCGTCCAAGCGGATCCTCGAGCGGCAGTTCGACTGGGACACCGAGGAGATGTGGATCCAGCAGGGTCAGATCGCCGGCCCCGTGCTCGTGTCCGAAGACGCCCGCGAAGGCGCCACGGCGTTCAAGGAGCGACGCGAGCCCGTCTGGAACTCCAAGTAGCGCCGACCCTCGCGGCGATGGCCGCGCTTGCCCGCCGCCGCGACGCCCGAAACGTGCCGTCCACCAGGCTTGTACGCACGGTCCAGGTCCGATCGCCCTGAGGCGCAAATTCGCACGTTGCAGGCAATCCGTCCCTACATTCGTGCAATGGAGATGAGGGTTCCACAGATCGTTGCCTTCGGCGGCGGCGGCTTCTCTATGGAGGCCGGCAACACGCTGATGGATGACCACGTGCTGCGCATCACCGGCAAGGCCAGACCCAAGGTCTGCTTCATCCCGACCGCGTCCGGCGACGCCGACCACTACGTCGTGCGCTTCTACCGCACGTTCGCGCCCCGGGCCGACGTCTCGCACGTCTCGCTCTTCCGCCGCGACACCGGCAGCGGCGCCGTCGAGGGTGACCTAGAGGCGCATCTCATCCAGCAGGACCTCATCTACGTCGGCGGCGGCAGCGTCCTGAGCCTGCTCGGCGCCTGGCGGGCGCACCGCCTGGACACGATCCTCGAGCGCGCGTGGCTCGGCGGCACCGAGCTCTCCGGCCTGAGCGCCGGCTCGCTGTGCTGGTTCAAGGAGGCCGTGACGGCGTTCCACGGGCCGCCCGAGCGGCTGGAGGGCCTCGGCCTGCTGCCGTACTCCAACTGCGTGCACTACGACGGCGAGCCCGAGCGGCGTGCGGAGTTCAAGCAGTTCATCGCCGCCGGCATGAGTACGGGGTACGGCGTGGACGACGGGGCCGCGCTGCACTTCCGGGGCACCGAGCTCTTCGACGTCATCTCGTCCAAGCCGAACGCCGGCGCCTACCAGGTGCAGCTCATCGACGGACAGGTCGCGGAGACCTCGCTCAGCGCCCGCTACCTCGGGATGGCAGCTCCCGCGCTCGCCGCGTGACCCGCGCGGTCTCCGGCTCAGAAGCCGTGTCCGTGGTCTGAGGCGGCTGGCTGCTGAGCCCCCACAGCAGCCGCGCGGACCGCCGCGGCGTCAGCGCCCTACCCTGTGGGCATGGACGGACGGACTCCCACGATCTTCGCCATGGGTGGCGGCGGCTTCACGATGGAGCCCGAGAACCCGGCGCTCGACGAGTTCATCCTGTCCCTGGCCCAGCGTCAGATCCCGAAGATCCTGCTGTTGCCGACCGCGTCGGGGGACGCCGGCAGCCAGGAGGCGCAGTTCCGCGCGACCTTCGGCGACCGTCCGTGCGAACCGAGCGTCCTGTCCCTCTTCCGCCTCGGCGAGGGCGGCCCCATCGACCTGCGCCAGACGATCCTGGATCAGGACATCGTGTACGTCGGCGGTGGCTCCATGCGCAACCTCCTCGCCATCTGGCGGGTCCACGGGATGGACGACATCCTCCGTGAGGCGTGGGCCTCGGGCGTCGTCCTGGCCGGGCTCAGCGCCGGCGCGATGTGCTGGTTCGCCGGCGGCGTGACGACGTCCTCCGGTGCGCCCGAAGTGGCCAAGGGGCTGGGCCTGCTGCCGGGGTCGCTGAGCGTGCACGCCGACGGCGACCCGGAGCGCCTGCCCATCTTCGAGCGCGCCGTCGCCGAGCGTGTCCTGCCCGCCGGGTGGGCGGCGGACGACGGGGTCGGTCTGCTCTTCAAGGGCCGCGATCTGGTGCGGGTCGTATCATCGCGCCCCGGCCGCAGGGCGGTGTGGGTGGAGCAGACGCCGTCCGGCCTGCGCCGCGACGTCCGCGAGCCGGAGCTGCTCGCCGGCCTGGGCTCCGTCACCGACCTGGGCTCGCGCATCGTGTCGGCCGACGTGCTCGAGTTCCGCCGCGCCCGGCGGCGCGGCGCCTAGACGATCGATTCCGCGGGCAGCCTCGCGGAATCAACCATCTAGTCCAGCCGCTCGCCGGTCAGCACCGTCTGCAGCGCGAAGAGCTCCGGGCGTGCGCGCGTCGCCACGCGCTCGAGATGCCGGAGTGCGGCGACGTGCGCCTGCAGGGGCAGCGGAGCCGGGGCGAAGGCCTCGTCGGTGACTCGCAGGCCGGCGTCGCGGAAGAGGTCGTGGGCACCGACGCGGGTGAACCAGCGCAGGTGCGTGGCGTCGAAGATGCCGTGGTCCTCCCGGGGAAAGCGGCCGCGCAGCAGCGCCCGCCGGGCGGTCCAATGCCCGACGTTCGGGAGTGAGACGACCACACGGCCGTCGTCGGCGAGCTGCGCGGCGAGGACCGCGAGCGTCTCTTCGGGATGTGGGAGGTGCTCGAGCACGTCGCCGAAGACGATCGCGTCGTAGGGACCGTGCTCGGCGGCGCGGGCGCGCACGTCGTGGTCGTCGATCGAGCCGACGAGTGTGCTGAGCAGGACGTCGCGGGCACGGGCGCGCATCGCAGCCTGGGGGTCGGCCTCCACGCCGACGACCCGGCAGCCCGTGGCCGACAGCACGGCCGCCAGGTAGCCCGTCGAGCAGCCGACGTCAAGGACGCGCGATCCCGGGTCCACGGCGTCCACCATGAGCCGGTGGGCGGCCGAGAGGCCATGGGCGGCGACGAGTGCGTCGTAAGGGGCCGTGGTGCTCACTCCTCGCCCCACACCGTCGCGGTGAGGCGGCGGGCGCCGCCGTGGTTCCGGTGCTCGCACAGGTAGATGCCCTGCCACGTCCCCAGCACGGGCGCACCGTCGCGCAGCGGCAGCGTGAGCGTCGCGCCCATGAGCGAGGACTTGACGTGCGCGGGCATGTCGTCGCCACCCTCGAGCGTATGGGTCCACGCGAACTGCTCCGGGATCACCGTGTTGGCCCAGGTCTCCATATCCCGCCGCACGTCGGGCGACGCGTTCTCGTTGAGCGTCAGCGACGCGGAGGTGTGCTGCAGCAGCAGGTGCACCAGGCCGACCCGCAGGCCGTCGAGCTCGGGCAGCGCTCCGAGCACCTCGTCGGTGACGAGGTGGAATCCGCGCGGACGCGGGCGCAGGGTGATGTCACGTTGGCGCCACATGCTCGTGTCCTCAGTCTGGCGGCTCGGGCAGACGCGCGGCGCGCAGGTCCACGCGGCCGCCGGCGGTGAAGGGGACGCCCTCGGCCTGCAGGCGCGCGCGCTGGCGGTCGCCAACCGCCAGCGATCCGTCCGCCCGCACGACGCGCCACCTGGTGACCTCGTCGGACCCGTGGTGGCGCAGGACCGTGCCGGCCAGACGCGGCGCGCCCGGGGTGATGTCGCCGTAGGTGCGCACCCAGCCCTCGGGGATCGCGTGCACGCGGGCGAGGATGCGCTCGTGCTCTGCGTGCTCGTCGGCCATGGCCACAGCTTCGCATCACTACGCTGCCCAGCATGCTCCGCCGAGGCACCTACTCCATCGTCGCCCACGACCCGGACACCGGCGCCGTCGGCGTGGCGGTCCAGTCGCACTGGTTCAACGTCGGTGCCGTCGTCACCTGGGCGCGCGCCGGAGTGGGGGCGGTCGCGACCCAGTCGATCGCCGAGCCCGCGTACGGCGTGCGTCTGCTCGATCGCCTGGAGGCGGGTCTCGACCCCCAGGCGGCGCTCGACGAGGTCCTGGCCGGCGACGAGCAGTCCGGTTACCGCCAGGTCGCGGTCGTGAGCGTGAGCGGCGACGTCGCGGTCCACACGGGCACCGGCTGCATCGCGTTCGCCGGTCACGAGGCCGGCCGGGGCTTCAGCGCCCAGGCGAACATGATGGCCTCCGCGGACGTGTGGCCGGCGATGGCCCAGGCTTACGAGCGGGCCGCCGGACCGCTTCAGCGCCGTCTGGCCGCCGCGCTGCACGCCGCCGAGGCCGCCGGCGGGGACGTGCGCGGCCGTCAGTCGGCGGCGATGCTCGTCGTCGCGGCCAGCGGCGAGAGCTGGCAGTGGCTCGTCGACGTGCGCGTCGACGACCATCCCGAGCCGCTGCAGGAGCTCGACCGCCTGCTGGACCTCACCGACGCCTACGAGCTCGCGACCCAGGGCGACGACCTGACCGGCGAAGGCCGCCACGCCGAGGCGGGCGACCGCTACGAGCGTGCCAGCGGGCTGGCGCCCGGCAACCACGAGCTGCTGTTCTGGGCCGGCCTGGCGGCGGCGAACAACGAGGATATGCCGACCGCCCTTACCCGCGTGCGCGAGGCCATCGCCCTGCATCCGGGTTGGCACGACCTGCTGGGCCGGCTGACGCCTGATGTCGCGCCCAGCGCGGGCGCTGTCCTGGAGGCGCTGTCGACCGATGGCTAGGCCGGATTTGTTCACCGTGTGAGCGCGCCGTTCCCGATCCGTCCGCTCTTTTGCCCGCAGATCGGGCACGAGGGCGGACAGACCCGTAGCCAGCCGGCTAGGCCTTAGCCACATCGAACGAGATCGCGCCCAGGACCGCGTTGCCGTCGTAGCCGAGCGTCAGCAGCGTCTGACCGGAGAAGATCCCGTCGGTGGTGTTGAACGTGTCGCGTCCGCTGCGCGAGCTGTAGGGGGCGCGGGCGAAGACCTTCTTGGTGACCGCCTCGTCGAAGTACAGCTGCGTCGTGAGCAGCGACGTCTTGGCGAGGTGGACCTTGGCGTGGATGTGGACGGTGCGCCCGCGGTACCAGCCGGGGTAGACCGTCGTGAAGTTCACGATGCCGCCTGAGTCGGTGACCTGGGCGCCGCGCATGTACGTGGTGTCGTCCGTGCGACCCCCGCCGGGCCCGCCCCCCGAGGCTTGCTCGAAGCCCGAGTAGACGCCACCGGCGTCCGCGTGCCAGATCTCGACGACCGCGTCCTTGAGCGGCCGGCAGTCGCTGCCACGCACGCGGATGGCGACCTGCAGCTCGGTGCCGGGCCTGCCCTCGCGCACGTCGCTGCGGATCTTGTCGGCGTCGAAGTAGTACGGGCCCTCGGTCTGCTCGGGCGTGAGGGAACACGCGGACGTGTCGTCCAGCAGTGCCGCCGCCTTGCCCGAGGACGCGCCGGAGGGCTCTACCGTCGTCGTGGTGCCCTCGGTGGTCGTCACGTCGGCCGTCGTCGCGGTGGACGTCGCGCTCGTCGTGCCGCTTTTGTCGTCCCCGCAGGCGGCCAGCAGCGTGGCGATGCTCACGCTGCCGATCCCGGCCAGCGCCTGCCGGCGACTCACCCGATGTCCGCTCATGACCCCGACGGTAGCCGGGGACCCTGGGCGTCTCCTGGGAGCCGGCTAGCGCTCGCCCGGCGTCTTCGTCGGGTACAGCGTGACCGGAACGGACAGGTCCAGCGCCGTCGAGATGATCCGGTTCTGCTCGCTGTTGTGGGCGGCGGGATAGCCCTCACCCGGTGACGCGCGCTCGGGCCGGCCGACGTAGCCGAAGGCCAGGTGCTCTGGCAGGATCTGCATGAGGCGCGGGGCCATGTGCGCGCGGGCACCCATGTTCCGCGGCTCCTCCTGCACCCACACGACCTCCTTGAGGTTCGGGTAGGTGTTGATGAGCTCCACGATCTGCCCCTCGGGGAAGGGGTAGAGCAGCTCGACGCGGCCGATCGCCACGCCCGGGTTGTCCTGCCGGTCCGGGTGGCCGACGAGGTCGTAGTAGATCGTGCCGGTGCACAGCACCAGGCGCGTGACCTGCTCGATGGGGACTCGCGGCTCGCCGAGCACGGGGAAGAACTGGGTCTCGGAGAGGTGCTCGATGCGGTTGGTCGCCTGCGGCAGCCGCAGCAGCGACTTCGGCTGCATGATGATCAGCGGACGCTGCTTGGCGATGCGGGCCTGGCGGCGGAGCAGGTGGAAGTACTGCGCGGGCGTCGTGACGTTGGCCACGCGGATATTGCCCTCCGCGGCCAGCTGCAGGAAGCGCTCCAGGCGGGCCGAGGAGTGCTCGGGACCGGACCCCTCGTAGCCGTGCGGCAGCAGCAGCGTCAGGCGGGAGGACTGCCCCCACTTGGCGAGGCCGG
>JAOPZJ010000009.1 GCA_025964155.1 Solirubrobacterales bacterium | reverse complement strand
ACCGCCGCGAGGACGCGCTGGAGCGCTTCATCCAGCACTTCGAGGCCAAGGGCGAGAGCGCCGAGGCCGACGGACCCGCCAACCCGACCGAGGGCATGGAGCCCGAGGAGGCGCTGCACTTCCACATCCTGCGCCGCAAGAAGGACGGCGTGGAGGCCCAGATCGACCGGTCCGTCGAGAAGATCGGCGCCGTGCCGACGCTGAACGACGTCCTGCTGCCCGCCATGAAGGAGGTCGGCGACAAGTTCGGGGCCGGCGAGCTGATCCTGCCCTTCGTGCTGCAGAGCGCCGAGGTCATGAAGAAGGCCGTCGCGCAGCTGGAGAACTACCTCGAGCGCACCGCCGACTACACGAAGGGCACCGTCGTCCTGGCGACCGTCTTCGGCGACGTGCACGACATCGGCAAGTCGCTCGTCAACACGATCCTCTCGAACAACGGCTACACCGTCGTGGACCTCGGCAAGCAGGTCCCCGTTCAGACGATCATCGACGCCGCACACGAGCACAAGGCCGACGCGATCGGCCTCTCGGCGCTGCTCGTCTCGACCTCCAAGCAGATGCCGCTGGCCCTGCAGGAGCTGCATCGTCAGGGCGACGCGGTCCCCGTGCTGCTCGGCGGCGCCGCGATCAACCGCGCCTTCAGCTACCGCGCCGTGTACGTCAACGGCAAGGAGGACGACACGGTCTACGCGCCGGGCGCCTTCTACTGCAAGGACGCCTTCGAGGGCCTCGCCGTGATGGACCAGCTCGTCGAGCCCGACCGGCGCGCGGCGCTCGTCGCCCAGGTGCTGGCGGGCGCCGACGAGCAGCGCCACAAGGTCGAGGTCGTCGAGGATCTCCCGCCGACCACCGACGACTCCGTCCGTTCCGCCGTCACCACCGACGCACCCGTCCCCGAGCCGCCCTTCTGGGGCGTGCGCGAGGTCCCCGTCGACATGGATGAGCTCTACCACCACCTGGACACCCACGTGCTGTTCAAGCTGCACTGGGGCGGCCGCGGCGTCAAGGGCGACGCCTGGCGCGCGCTCATCGAGGGCAACGGCGAGGAGGAGGGCTTCCTCCCGCGCCTGGAGCGCATGTGGGCGGAGCAGACCTACCTGCACCCCCGGGCGCTCATCGGGTTCTTCCCGTGCTACGCCGACGGCAACGACGTCGTCGTGCTGGACCCCGAGGACCGCACGGCCGAGCTCACGCGCTTCGTCACCCCGCGCCAGCAGAAGGGCGACCGCATGGCGACGGCCGACTTCTTCCGGCCCGCCGTCGACGGCAAGCCGCCCGAGGAGCTCGACGTCGTCGCCGTCCAGGCGCTGACCGTCGGCTCTGAGGTCACCGACCTCATGGCGCAGCTCGAGAAGGACGGCGAGTTCGCCGAGCAGCTGTTCGTCCACGGCCTGGGCGTCCAGACCGCCGAGGGCCTGTCGGAGTGGCTGCACTGGAAGGTCCGCGAGTGGTACGGCATCCCCGAGACCCAGGGCCGTCGCCTGTCGTGGGGCTATCCCGCGGTCCCCGAGCAGTCCGAGCACGAGAAGGTGGCGGAGCTGCTGGACATCGGCCAGATCGGGATGACCCTGACCCACGGCTACTCCCCGGAGCCCGAGCAGTCGACGCTCGCCATGGTTGTCCACCACCCGCAGGCGATCTACTACGGCATGCGCAACGGCCGGCTGCTGCCCGACGGGTCACCCGACGAGATCATCCGCGGCACCCGCCGCGATCCGACGCTCGTGCAGGCCGACCTGCTGGACTCCGACCCCGTCGAGGGACCGATCGAGGACGAGAGCCTGGCCCGCCCCGAGGCGCAGGCCGCCAGCTGACACGGGTCTGATCTGACACCCGTGCGGGCGGGCACCGATTAGGCTCGCCTGCGTGAGGGTGCTGAGCATCGACGGCGGGGGGATCCGCGGGATCATCCCGGCGATCGTCCTGGCGGAGGTCGAGGCCCGTGCCCAACGGCCGATCGCCGGCCTCTTCGACCTCGTTGCGGGCACGTCGACGGGCGGGATCCTCGCGTGCGGCCTGACGGTCCCTCAGGCCGTGCCCGCCGCGGAGCTCGTGGACCTCTACCTCACACGCGGCCCGGAGATCTTCCGGCGGCCGCTGTGGCAGCGCGTGACGAGCGCCGAGGGGCTCGTGGACGCGCGCCACGATCCCGCGGCGCTGCAGCGCGTGCTCGCCGATTACCTCGGCACCGCCCGCCTGGCCGACGCGACGACGTGCCTGCTGGCGACCGGGTACGACCTCGAATCGCGCGAGCCCTACTTCTTCAAGAGCTGGCGCGTGGCCGACGAGCCCGAGCGCGATCTGCTGATGGTCACCGTCGCCCAGGCCACGGCGGCGGCCCCGACGTACTTCCCGCCCGTCCAGGTGCATCCGCCCGGCGGCGGGCCGAGCCTGGCGCTCATCGACGGGGGCGTCTTTGCCAACAATCCGGCAATGTGCGCCTACGCGGAGGCCGCGCGCCTGGCCCCTGGCGAGCCCGTCACCCTGGTCTCGCTGGGGACCGGTGAGCAGACACACCCGCTGCGCTTCGCACAGGCGCAGCATTGGGGCCTCGTGGAGTGGGCCCGCCCGATCATCGACGTCGTGTTCGACGGCATCGCCGACACGATCGACTACCAGCTGCGCCACCTCCTGGGCGACGGCTACACGCGCCTGCAGTGCCGGTTGGATGACGCATCCGACGCGCTGGACGACGCGAGCGAGCGCAACCTGCGCAAGCTCGTCGCCCAGGCACAGGAGCTCGTGACCGACAAGGACGCCGAGCTCGATGCCGTGTGCACGGCGCTGCTGGCCTGATCGCGCCTTCGTGGCCCCAGATCGGTAGATTACCCCAATTGTCTATCGAAGTTGTGTAGATTAGACCCATGCCCGTCGTCGACGCTCACCAGCATCTGTACCCCGAGGGTGTCCTACGGGTCCTCGAAGGACGTCGCAGCGCGCCCTTCGCGCGCTGGCGCGACGGCGCGTTCACGGTCACGCTCGCCGGCGAGGAGCCCTTCACCGTTGACGCTGGCGTGCACGACCCGGCCTTCCGCCTGGCGCGTATGCGCTCCGCCGGCATCCAGCGGGCACTCGTCGCGCTCTCCAGCGCGGTGGGCGTCGAGGCGCTCCCGAGCGCGCAGGCCACGCCGATCCTCGACGCCTGGAGCGAGTCCGCCGCCGCACTGCCGACCGGGCTGAACGCCTGGGGCGCCATCCCGCTGCACGCGAGCACCGACGAGCAGGTCGCCCGTGCGGCCGCCGCCCTGGACAGCGGCGCGGCCGGTATCTGCATCCCGACGAACGCGCTCACCGGGGGCGCCGCGGCCATCGACCGTCTCGGCCCGGTCTTGCACCTGCTGCAGCAGCGCCTGGCGCCGCTCTTCGTGCATCCGGGCGCCGTGGCCGCCCCCGGGGACGGCGCCGCCCAACCGGAATGGTGGGCCCCGGCCACGACCTACATCGCCGACCTGCACGCCGCCTGGCTCGCGTTTGTCGCCTACGGCCGGCCCGCACACCCGCGCCTGCAGGTGCTGTTTGCCGCGCTGGCCGGACTGGCGCCGCTGCACGCGGAGCGCACCGCGGCCCGCGGCGGCCCTGCCACGTCGTCGACCACCGACAGCGGGATCTTCTACGACACCTCGTCCTACGGGCCGCGCGCGATCAAGTGGGTGACCTGTCTGGTGGGGACGACGCAGATCGTCGACGGATCCGACCATCCGGTGCTCCCCCTGTGGGAGCCGGACACCGACACCCCGACCGTGGCCGCCGTCCGGGCCGACAACGCCGCCCGGCTGCTCGGGCAGGCGTGGAGCGCATCGTGAGCATCGTCCGCACCCCCGCCGAACTGTCGGACATCGTCGCCGGACTGGCCGCCTATCCGGAGCTGTGGCGGGACGACGTCCGCTTCGACGCCGAGGAGCGCCAGTGCAGCCTCATCGCGCGCACCGACACCCTCGAGATCTGGGCCGTGGCCTGGATGCCGGGCCAGGACACCGGCTTTCACGACCACGACGCCAGCGCGGCGGCGATCGCCGTCGCGGAGGGCGCGATCATCGACGAGCGGATGGCGCTGGCCGACGACACGATCAGCGCGCGGCACGAGGCCGGCACCGTCTTCACCGTCGCGGCCGGCGAGATCCACCGCGCGCGCCACGCGGGGAGCGGCCCCGCGGTGAGCATCCACGCGTACTCGCCGCCGCTGGCCCGGATGGGCACCTACGCGATCGGCGCCGGCGGGCGGCTGCTGCGTCAGGCGGTCGGCGGGGATCAGATGCTGACCGCCGACTGAGAAGCCATCCCAATACCTCGCGCGGCCTGGGCAGCCGTCTCAGACCACGTACGGGTATTGAGATGACTTCTGAGCACCTACGGCTGCGCCGACGCGGCGCTGTGGATGCGGGCGGAGACCCTTCCCGTGCCGTCCAGCACGCCGATGTCGACCACGGCCGCGCTCCCGCCGATGACCGCCCTGCAGGTGAAGGCGTTGCCCTTCTTCGCCTCCTTGCCCTTCGGGCAGTCCACGGTGACCCGCATGCCCGTGTACTGCCGCTCGAGGTTCTGAGCGACCTTCGACTCCAGATCCTGCTCCTTGATCGTCTTCGTGCATCCCATGAGGGCGACGGCGACGCACGGCACGACCGCCAGGACGGCGAGGCGACGGGTGATCGTCATGGGCCGGACCCTATCGGGACGTCGGCCCGGCGACCGGGCGCGCCCCGGCGCGCCCCGACCTACAGATCAAGCTCGTAGGCCTCGCCGCCCGACCGGCGGGAGGACGAGGCGTTCACCGGCGCGAGCTCGACCGGTGAGACGTGCATCGCGCGCAGCCGCACGTCCTTCCAGGTCAGCCCCTCCCGCAGCAGCGCCGGCGTCCCCATGATGATCGCCGTGGCGATCTCGACGACCTGCAGGACGATGCCGTAGCCGAGGGCGTCCGCGGAGGACACGCCGTACGCGCCGGTCAGCACGGCGACGCAGGCGGCCTGGAATACGCCGAGGTTGGACGGTGTGGCGGGCAGGACCGCGGTGACGTTGACGGCAAACAGGACGGCGGCCGCGGCACCGATCCCGGCGCGCTCGTCCAGGCCGAAGGCGACGAGGAGCACGTAGCAGGACAGCCACTGGATGCCCCAGGCACCGAGCTGGGCGAGCGTGGCCGTCGCGCCCAGCCGCGGTTGGCGGAACACCGCGAGCCCGGCGCGGACCTGCGTGCTGGCGCCACGGACCTGGCGCAGGACGCGCGCCACGCGCTCGGAGCGCTTGGGCAGGCCACTGCGCAGCAGCGCCGGCGCCACGAGCACGGCGAGCAGCACGGCGACCGGCGTGGCGGCGAAGACGATGAGCGCGGCGTGCCTGCCGTCGAAGTAGTGGACGGTGGAGAACATCGTGATCCCGAGGATCAACAGCGCGACGATGTTCAGCAGCGTCTGCGATATGAGGGTGCCGACCACGACGGGCAGTGTCTGGCTGGGCCGCCCCACACGGCGCGCGACGATCATCGCGCGCGCCGGCTCGCCGAGCCGGGCAGGCAGCGTCGCGGACATGAGCACGCCGATCATCGTGCCCTGCAGTGCGTCGGCGCGGCGGACGCTGCTGCCCGGCAGCGCCGCCTTGAGGATCGCGTGCCACGAGATGGCACGGACGACCATCGACAGGCACATCAGGCCCAGGGCGGCCAGGACCCACGGCTGGCTGGCGGCGATCAGGGAGGCCCCGATGCGATGCAGGCCGATGCGCGAGAGTGCGAAGAAGGCCAGGGCGACGCCCCCGCCGCCGGCCAGCACGATGGCCGCCCGGCGCAGGGCGGCACGACCGGCACGCGTGCGATTGGCCGTGTTGGCCTCCAGCGACGCCAGGCGCCGGGCCGGGACCCGCGGCAGCCCGTCGGCGGCGGCGAACCCCATCCGCAGCGCCAGACGGGCACGCCGGCCCGTGGGGGCCTGCATGGCGATCGCCTCGCCGTAGGCGTCGAGGACCTCGTCGGCGACCCGCGGCCACGCGAAGCGCGCGGCGCGCTCACCGGCTGCGCGTGCCATCTGCGTCCGGCGCGCGGGGTCCAAGGCCAGGTCGCGAAGGGCTTCGGCCAGCGCGGTCGCGTCCGCGCGGGGGACGAGCACACCGTCGACGCCCTGGCGCACGACGTCGCGGTAGCCGGGGATGTCGGAGGCGACGACCGGGGTCCCCTGGGCGAACGCCTCGGTGAGGACCATGCCGAAGCTCTCGCCGCCGAGTGACGGCGCGCACAGCACGTCGGCCTCACGTACCACGGCGTCCTTGGTGGCGTCGTCGACCTTGCCCAGGGCGGTGATGCCGCGCTGGTCCTCCAGCACGGTCGAGACGTCGTCCGGCCCGACCCCCACGAGCGTCAGCTCGACGGGCACGTGCTCGCGCAGCGCCTCGAACGCGCGCAGCAGCACCGGCAGCCCCTTGCGCTCGACGGCCTGACCGACGAACGCAATCCGCAGCGGGTCGGTCGCGGTGGCGGTGGCGCCGCCGTCGGCGGTCGCCGGACCGGCTGCGGGCAGGTCCACGCCGTTCGGGATGACCCGGTACCGGCCCCCGTAGTAGCGCTGCCCCGTCCAGGCGGCGGCCTCGGAGACGGCGATGCGGACCTTCAGCTGGTTCAGCCGCCGGCGGGCCCCGATGAGCGACGCGATGCCGTTGGAGACGCCGTTGTCGGAATAGCAGTGGAAGGTGCCCACGAGCGGCAGGTCCGACGAGCAGAGCGTGTCCCAGCCGATGAGCGGCGCGACGGGCTCGTGCACGTGGACGACGTCGTACCCGCCCTCGTCCAGCGCGCGGCGCGCGCGGATGATGTTGGTCGGTGTGGCCGCGAGATTGGAGACCGACCCGTTGGCCGGGAAGCCGATGGTGCGCCCGAGCGGCACGAGATAGGCGGGCATTGGGCGATCCTCGGGCCAGTGCCCGCGGTGTAGCCGCGCCGAAAGGCGGTCGCATGGGTCGTACGGGGCCAGCACACGCACGTCATGTCCTCGTGCGATCAGCTCACGCGCCAAGGACTCGATGTGACGCGTGACACCTCCCGGATACGTCCACGAGTAGGGGGAGACGAGCGCGATGCGCATCATGGCCATCCTACCCTGCCGGGCGGCTATCGATGCCGATTCCGGCCACGGGTTGCCCATCATCGCGGCTGTCCAGGGGGACGCCGAGTCCGGCAACGGGCTGCTCGTCGCGGGTCTCCAGGTTCGGATCTCCCCGGACATAGGCGCTCACGACGACGAGTACGAAGGTGCCGAAGAGCAGCAGCAGCGGGCCCGAATCGTTGAACAGCGTGCCCGCGATCGCGGCCGCCAGCGAGCCGTACATGGCCGCCCGCCACGCCGGGTCGTCGTTGATCGCGACGTAGACGCGCCGGCGATAGCGGAGCCCGTAGACGATGGCCAGCAGGGCGATCCCGGTCGCAAACGGTATGAGACCGCGCTTGAGCACGTTGAAGGCCAGTTCGTAGCGGCGCTGGACGATGTCCATCAGGGCCGACGAGCTATCCGCCTGGAGGACCGTGCGCGTGAAATGGCTGTTCCCGCCCGTCGTGAGATCCAGAACGGCCAGGGCCCCCAGCGCGGCGACGGGCGTCGCCACCGCGAGCGCGAGCGCCCGCCGCGTGACGCCGCCGGGCAGCATGCACAGGACTGCGACGGCGGTCCCGGCGCCGATCGTCAGGACCCCGCCGACGTCCGCGCCGAGGCGTCCGGAGCCGACGATCGCGCCGAAGACGAGCCCGGTGGCCGCGAAGATGGCCGCGCCCGCACGCGAGCGACCGCGACCGTGCAGCACGACGGCCACCGCGATGAGCAACAGGATCGGGAGGCTGGCCTCCAGTTCGTTCCCGAGGCCGTAGTAGCGCGAGCCGAACCGCGGGTTGGGCCCCAGGAGGGACCGCACGATGAGATCCGAGCCGCGCGCCAGGTCCACGACGTAGGCGGCGACGGTGACCGCGCAGGGGACGAAGATCGCCCGGGGCCATCGCACCAGCGCGTCCGTGAGCATCGCGAGACCGAAGCTCACGACGGAGATGAGCGCCAGCTCGGCGCTGCGGGAGGGGGCCAGCGCCGCGGTGAGAAGCAGGACGCTGAGCAGCCAGCAGAACGCCAGCCCGCCGACCCGCAGCGCCCAGCGGACGCCGCGGCGGTCCGCGACGACGCCGCCCACGAGGAGCACGGCGAGCCACGTCGCCAGGATCGTCTCGAGCGCCGGGAAGCGACGGGCGCCGATGACGCGTAGCCGCGCCGACAAGGACTGCAGCTCATCGGCGTCGCGCTTGCCGGAGACCTGGAAGGGCTGGCCCTTGACGTCCTTGGGGATCTTCAGGCCGAGGTACCTGAACACCGTCGGCAGCACGTCGATCCCGGCGACGAGCCCGGGCTGATGCGTGGTAGCCGAGGTCAGGCCCTCGGCCGGGCCCAGGCCCAGGACGCCGGTGGGCAGCAGCTGCGGTGCCCGGAAGTCCGGTGGCGTCTGCATGACGATGAGCAGCTCATCCGCCGAGCGCTCGGCGATCAGGCCGTCGAGCCCCGCGGCCCCCGGGTCGCCGGTGGGTAGGCCGACGACGACCATCCGATGGTCTTGCAGCTGCGTGCGCGTCCGCTGGACGACATCCGCCGACGGGCCGACGGAGATCGCGGCGATCCGGCCCTCGCGGTCGTTGACGGCGACGGCCGCCTCCACCTGCTTGCGGCCGATGACGCCGACGTACGCGACGCCGCCCGGGATCCCGGCTCCCAGCGCACCGGGGTGGATCTCGGCGGGGGCGCTGTCGCCGCGCCTCAGGATGTCCGGCCAGCCGAGCATGAGCGCGCCCCCCTGGCCATCCGGGAAGAAGCTCAGCGGCGTCGGCACGCGCGGGTCGTAGGCCGCCGATGAGGTCCGGGTGCCCTGCGTGATGTCCAGCAGAGCCTGCTCCTGGAGGTATCCGCCCTGGGCGGCGCCGCTGAGGCCGAGCGCGAGGTCCTTGCGCTCGGCCAGGACGTCGAGGACCGTGGCTCGCGCAGCGGTCGGATCCGCCGGCGTGGTCTCGGCGACGGGCAGGAACGCGAGCACCACGCGGGGCTTGGCAGGCTTGGCATCGGCGGACGCGGGCAGGCAGGACGCCGTCAGGACCGCCATCGTGGCGATCACCAGCGCCGCGAGACGGGAACAGGACATCACGGACCTATACTTTCCCACGTGTCCGCGGTTACTCCTGCAACGGGTCGCGGTGCCGCCACGCGGCACTTCGTCAAGTACACCTTTTTGAAGGTCGACCAGGCGTGGCGCCGCCTGCCCACCGAGCAGCGAGCACAGGACAAGGCGGAGTTTCTCGCGGCCTGTGAAGACTTCGGGACCGACCACCTGCTGCAGGGCTTTTCGCTGATGGGGACACGCGGCGACGCGGACCTCATGCTCACGGCGGAGACCGAGAATCTGGACCGCATCCACGAGTTTCACGTCGTCCTGGCGCAAAGCGGGTTGGCCAAGTGGTGCGAGCAGCCCTACTCGTTCCTCGGGATGCGCAAGTCCAGTGAGTACTCCGACGAGGAGCGTTTCGTCGCCCGGCCGTTCACCGGCAAGTACCTCTTCGTGTACCCCTTCGTGAAGACGCGAGCCTGGTACGCGATGCCGGCCGACGAGCGCTGGAAGGTCATGAAGGAGCACATCAGCGACGGGCGCGAGTACCCGAACGTGGACAACCACACGACGTACTCGTTCGGCCTGGACGACCAGGAGTTCGTCGTCGCGTTCGACACCGACGACGTCGCCGCGTTCCTCGATCTCGTTCAGCGTCTGCGGACCACCGAGGCGTCGGCGTACACCGCCCGCGACACGCCGTCGTTCACCTGCATCCGCACCGGTCTGCGCCGTGCGGTCGACGCGCTCGACGGTGAGGCGCTGAGCCTCACCGCCGGCTGACACTCACCCTCAGCTTCAGGGTGAGTGTTGTGGCCCACCCGGCGCTGGAGCACCTTGCCGCGGCCGATCCCGTCCTGGCGCGGCTCATCGCCGGGATGGATGCCGCGGCCCTGACCATCGTCGTGGATCCCGCCCGCGGGGGCCGGTATCCCCCGGTTCCCGCGTACGGCGACCTCGTCCGCATCATCCTCGGGCAGCAGGTCTCGGTCGGCGCCGCCCGCGCGATGGTCGCCCGCCTGACCGCCCGCTACGACGGCGCGCTCCCGACCCCGGAGCAGGTTCTGGCGGACGATCCGGAGGCGCTGCGCGCGGCCGGCGGCCTGTCACGCGCCAAGCTGCGGTTCGTCCGGGGGCTGGCGGAGGAGGTCGTGACCGGGCGTCTGGACCTGGACGCCCTCGCCGACGTGGACGACGAGACCGTCCTGGCGAGGCTCTGCGCCGTCACCGGGATCGGACCGTGGACGGCACACGTGTTCCTCATGGGACACCTCCGCCGGCCCGACGTGTTGGCTCCGGGTGATCTCGGGATCCGCAGGGCCGTCGGCGTCGCGTACGAGCTCGACGCCTCCCCCACCCCCGACGCCGTCGTCGCGATGGCCGAGGCCTGGCGGCCGCACCGGAGCACCGCCTGCCGGCTCCTGTGGAAGAGCCTGGACGCCGTCCCGATCGGCGCGGACGGCCCCTGATCGCGGCGCCTTGCGCAGCTCCGTTGAATTGTGGAACAATCGAACGATGGGTCCCCGTCTCTGCGTCCTCGTCGCGGCCGTGTGCTTCGGCACCACCGGCACGGCGCAGGCCCTCGGCCCCGACGACGCTCGCGCCGTCGCGGTCGGCTCGGGACGGATCGCCCTCGGTGGGGCGCTGCTTGCCGGCGTGGCGGTGCTCGCCGGGCGCCGGGCCAGGACCGAGGCAGGACGCGCGGGCGTCGTCCGGCGCCCCCGTGCGGCCATGGTGCTCCTCGCGGGTGCCTGCGTCGCCGCCTACCAGCTGTGCTTCTTCGCCGCCGTGCAGAAGACCGGCGTGGCGGTGGGCACCGTCGTCGCGATCGGGTCCGGGCCGGCGTTCGCCGGCGCGCTCGGCTGGCTCGTGGCCCGCGAGAACCCCGGGGCGCGGTGGGCGCTCGCCACGGTGCTGGCCGCCGCGGGCGTGACGCTCCTCGTCGCCGGCGGCAGCGCGGCATCGGTCTCGTCCCTCGGCATCGCCCTGGCGCTCGGCGCCGGCGCCGGCTACGCGTCCTACACCGTCATCTCCAAGCAACTGCTGCGGGCCGGCCACTCGCCCGAGGTCGTCATGGCCGGCGCCTTCGCCACCGGCGGGCTCCTGCTGTTGCCCGTGCTCATCGCCACCGCGGGTCCGTGGCTCCTGACCGCGGGCGGGCTGGCGATGGTCGTCTTCCTCGCCGTGATCCCCACCGCGCTGGCCTATGTGCTCTTCGCGCGCGGCCTGCGCGAGCTCACCGCCGGCGAGACCGCCACGCTCACGCTGGCTGAGCCGCTCACCGCTGCGGCGCTCGGCGCCGTCGTGCTCGGCGAGCGTCCGGGGCTCGTCGCGGTCGCCGGTGCGGGGCTCGTCCTCACCGGGCTTCTCGCCCTCGCCGGACGCCCGGGCCGTGCCGGGCTCGTCGTCGCCGTCGTAGAACCCGCCCGACCGGACGCCACCGCGCGTGTGAATCGCCCCGCGGCGGCCGGGGAGGCGCGATCGTGAGCGCGCCGGCGCGCGAGCTTCAGCTCGGGCGGGTCTCCACCGTCGGCGCTCTCGTGGAGGCCCTCAGGACGCGGATCCTCGACGGTGAGCTGCCCGGGGGCACCCGCCTGCGGGAGCAGGAGCTCACGGCGAGCTACGGCGTGGCCCGTCACAGCGTCCGGGCAGCGCTTCGCGAACTCGCCGGCACGGGGCTGATCCGCGTGGAGCCACATCGCGGCGCCACCGTGACCCTCTTGCAGTCACCCGACGTCCAGGGGCTCTATGTCCTACGGGGCATCCTCGAGGTCGGCGCGGCCAAGATCGCCCTCGAACGAGGCGGCGGACGCCTTCCTCACGGCGTGCATGCGGCCGCCTCGGCGTTCGCCGCCCTCTGCTGCTCCCGCGACGAGCCGGCCTGGAGCAGCGTCGTCGTCGCCCACAACGCCCTCCACGAAGCCATCGTCGCGGCCTCGCGTGTCCCGCGCGTCATCCAGGCCCACGCCGGGCTGTCGGCCGAGCTTCAGCTGTTCCTCGTCCAAAGCCGCCCGCACTACACCCTGCGAGGCCTGGCGACCGACCACGTCGGCCTCGTCGTCGCCCTCGAGCGGGACGGGCCCGAGGCATTGGCGGAGCACATCAGGCTCTCGACCCAGGCGCTGATCGGCGGTGACCCGGGTCCAGGTCCTGAGCAATCATAATCCCGATGGTGTGATGACCCTCGACTGATCATCGAGGGTTGCGGACGATGCTGGGATACGTGTGCTCGTCGAGGATCGTTGGTGGTCATGGCGCCTCGCGCCAACCTTCGATCCGAGGTTCAGGGTTCCAGAATCGTGTTTCGGGTCGTCAGAATCGCCGCGTCCGCCGGCCGCGTCGCGACGGCGCCCACACCGTCAATGCGGGCGCGGTGACCACAGAGGTCGCGGAACCGTCGTTCAGGTTCCACGCCGCGACCGACCGGCCCTCCCCTAACACGCCACCGGGCGCTGGGGCGGCGCCACGCCCTCGCGGGTCGCCGTGGACCATGCCTGCCAGAGCCCCAGGGTCGGGTAGGCCCGCGTCAGTCGCGAATCGAAGAACCCGACGGGATAGGCCGGGTCGTCGCGGAGCGAGAACTGGACCGCGGCCCCGACGCGGGGGTCGGCGTCCAGGCGTTCCAGCAGCGTGGCCTGGGCCGCGCACTGGACCGCGAGGGAGGCGTCCTGGAGCGACCGCGGACCGCCGGCATGGGCTCCGCCGACGCCGGTCTCCGTCACCCAGATCGGCTTGCCCCTGGTGCAGGGGCGCTCGTCGAGGACGCGCTCGAGCTGGCCGACCGCGTCGGGCTGGGCGCCGTCGGGCTGCGTGTACTCGTGCTGGGACCAGACGGTGGCCGCGCAAGCGACATCGTCCGGGAGTGCGCGGACGAACTCGCCGATGCCGGTCCCGCGCGGGCTGGGGCTGCCGTAGCCGGCCATCTCGCCGAGGACGAGGTCGTGCTTGGCGACGTCTGCCGCCAGTTCCGCCTGGGCCGCGCGCACGATGCCGGTGTACACCCCTGGCGCCAGGGACGGGGACGTCACCGAGCACGCCTGCCGCTGGGGGCTGATGAAGGCGGGGTGGTTGGGCTCGTTGAACGGACTCCACCAGCGCAGCGCCACGCCCTCGGCCCGTCCCAGCGCCAACAGGTCACGGATGAGGGTCCGGTACCCGGCGAGGCCGGCGTCGTTGTACGGCCGCGCCCGGGGCCCGGTGCCCACGCGCTCGCAGCCGCCGGCCGGCCTGGCCGCCCACTCCGGCGCGCCGTACAGCACGACCATGACCTCCCAGCCCCCGCCGTCGGCCTTCTGCCGGGCGGCGATCGCGCGCAGGCGGTCGCGGATCCCGGCGTAGGCGCCGCACGGCGGCAGCCCCCTCATGCAGCCGTTGTTGGGCTGGGCCAGATCGGCCGGGCGCGCCGGATCGGGCTGCAGGCCGGACCAGTCCACGAACATCCGGTAGCGCACCGGGCGCAGCGCGGCGACGCGATCGCGCCAAGGGGCGAAGCCCTCAGGGACCGCCCCGGGCTGGAACAGCCACGGGTTCTGCTCGTCGACCCCGATCGACAGCTGCGGCGCGAGCGCAGGAGTCAGCGCCGGAACCGGCGCCGGAACCGGCGCCGGAGCGGACGGCGAGGCCGGCGGTGCCGGTCGCGTGACAGGACGCGCCGCGTACTCCTGCTCGTCGCCCCCGCCGCACCCGGTGGCCGATGCGGCTACGGCCAGGCCGCAAAGCAGGACGGCCACCCTCAGGATGGCCGTCATCGGGTGTGACCGTGGCCAGGGCAACTGAACGAATCCGGATCGGGAGCGACTGAGCGGTCCGGATCGTCGTTCCTGGCCAGGAGCGCGAGGAGGGACAGGCCGCCAGGCCGGACCTCCTCGCAGCGACGCCGCCAGGGGCGGCGAGGCGCACCGGTCAGGCGCTCCCTAAACGGCTGAGACCTCGGCCTCGTCGGCGACCTTGAAGGACGAGCCGCAGCCGCAGGCGGCCACGACGTTCGGGTTGTTGACCTGGAAACCCGCGCCCTGGAGGGACTCGACGTAGTCGATGGACGAGCCGTCCACGTACGGCAGGGACTGGGCGTCGACCAGGATCTTCAGCGCGTCGTACTCGAACACGACGTCGCCGTCGCGCTGGGTGTCGAACGCCAGCTGGTACTGGAAGCCCGAACAGCCACCGCCCCGCACGCCCACGCGCAGACCGGCGGTCGCCACGGCCTCGGCGCTCTGCGCCGCGAGGAACTCGTGGACCTTTTCGGCGCCCTTCTCCGTGAAGGCGATGCCCTTGGCGTTGTACGTGACCTCAGTGGTGCTCATAGCTTCATTTAGTGTAGCGCCTCGTCGGGCGGTCTCGGAAGGGTCGGAAGGGTCGTATCCTCTTGGTGCATGCCTTCAGCCGAAGAGATCCGCCAGCGCATCGAAGCCGCTCTCCCTGGCGCGACCGCCGACGTCGAGGACTGGACGGGCGGTGGCGACCACTTCCGTGCGACCATCGTCGCGCCCCAGTTCGCGGGCCTGGGCCGCATCGCCCAGCACCGCCTCGTGTACGACGTTTTCGGCGCCGAAGTCGGCGGTCCGATCCATGCCTTGAGCCTCAAGACCTCCACCCCGTAGAACGAGAACGGAGACCACGTGTCCGATCAGACCGATAACCCCATCCGCGAGGCCATCACCGGCGCCATCAGCGAACACCCGGTCATCCTCTTCATGAAGGGCACGCCGGAGGCCCCGGCCTGCGGCTTCAGCGCCCGCACCGTCGGCGCCCTGCAGGCGCTCGACGCGCCCTTTGCGGCCGTCGACATCCTCCCGGACCCGCGCATCCGCCAGGAGCTCAGCGCGGTCTCGCAGTGGCCGACGATCCCGCAGCTCTTCGTCAACGGGGAGCTCGTCGGCGGCGCCGACATCGTCGCCGAGATGTACGAGTCCGGCGAACTGGCCGAGGTCCTCGGCCTCGAGCAGCCCGACGCGCGTCCGAACGAGACCCCGGACGTCGTCCCCACGAATCCGCCCGGGATGCAGATCGAGAACAAGCTCGGCTAAGGGCGTCTAACGCGTGACCCGGACCGTCGCGCGGACCAGTCCGCTCAGGCGCAGCTCCGGGTCGCGGTAGGTTTCACGCTCCTTCTGCGCGACCGCCTCCGGACCGGTCGGGGTGTCCGCGCTCGGGTCTCCCGTCGCGTCGAGGGCCGCGGCCGCGCCGAGCGGCGGCAGGCTCACGGTGACCCCGTCGTAGCGATGGACGCCCGTGACGTACTTGGCCAGCGCCTTGAGCGACCGCGGGCCGGTACCACCGTCGGTGGCGCCCGTGTCCCCGCCGAAGAGCGACCCGATGTCCAGGATGCTCGTCAGCGCGTCCTCGAGTGATGCGCCGCCGTCCGAAGCGGCCCCGGTGAGCTGCAGGCGGCGCACACCCAGCGGGGTGCCCTTCGGGATCGCGACGCTGATCGTCCGCGTCAGCTTCGGACCGTTCACGCGCTGGGCGAAGAGCTTGACCTTGACCTTCTTGCCCCGGCGGACCGTGCGCGGGGCGGTCGCCTTCAGCAGATAGGCCTGGCGCAGCGAGCGGCGCAGCTTGATGTCCACGTCGACGCCGGTGATGCGCACCGGGCCGAAGTTGTAGGCGTCGATCTCCGAGGTCGCCGCGCCGAAGTCGTTGGCAAGCGCCGCGCCGCCGCCCACACCGAGGCTGCCCCCGTTGTAGTTGTTGCAGAACCGCATTGGCTTGGGCAGGCCGACGACACCGATGCTCACGCACATCGATCCGCTCTGGCGCAGCGGGACGCCGTGCAGCAGCTCATATGCGACCTCGCTGATCGCGATCGCGCCGACCTGCGTCAGGGCCGAGGCCCCGGTCGGCAGCCCAAGCGCGCCCTCGTCGGCGATCTGGGTGTTGGAGACGTTGACGCGGCCCGTGTCCAGGTCGGTCCCGGTGACCTTCAGGGGAAAGCGCGTCGGCAGCGCCCCGAGGCGACCGACGACGGCGGAGGCGGCATCGTTCGTCAGCGTGCCCACGTCGTGGCCCGGGGCGGCGAACTTGTAGGTCGTGAGATCCGGGGCGCCGATCGGGTTGTCGACCACCGCGTAGACGTAGGCGTCCTGCAGGAAGAGCGACCGGCGGCCGGCGCCGTCCAGCGAGTGCCCGAAGGACCACACCTTGTCCCCGTCCACGTAGGCGACGGTGCCGATCGCGCCGGCGGTGACATCGCCGCTGGCCAGGCCGACGGCCATCGCCGAGCCGCCCTGGAGCGGCTGCGCCGGGAAGACGGGACCGACGGGCGCGGCCGGGGCGGCGTAGACGACCCTGCCGGCACGTCGGGCGGCGGCGCGCACGGTGTCCGCGACCGGGCCGGACAGTCCGCCGACGCTCAGCGGCGTGGCGAGGGGACGGGCAGAGCGGACCAGCGCGGGCGCGATCCTGGTCTCGGCCGGCGGGTCGACGGGCTCACCGAGGATCAGGTCGATCGGTGTCGCCAGGGCGATCTGGTTGCCGTAGTCGCCGATGCCCTCGGAGATGGCACCCGCCACCCGCAGGACGCCGGCGGCGTCGGGGCACGAGATGGGCGACCCGGAGAACCCGGGACCGATGCCGGTCGCGTCGACCGCCGGACCCGAGGCGCGGAACAGGATGAACGGCTCCCGCGCGGCGCTGTCGCCCGCGACGACGTCGAGGATCTCGATGTCGAACGTCGCGATGTCCACGCCGCTGATCACCGACTTGGCGGTGCACCGCATCCCCTTCTTCACCTGATCGAGCGGCATGGTCGGCTCGGCGGCATGCGCGGCGGAGACCGGACCACCTCCGCCGACGACACACAGCAGGGACAGGGCCAGGAGCCGTCGCGTCAGATGCATGAGCGGGCCAGGCTAGACGATTCCCGCGCAAACGGCGTCATTTCGCGTCACGACCGACGCCCTTGTGCAGATGCTGCACGATCCGGCGCGAGTCGCAGATCGCGTCCCCGTCGATGACGGCGACCGGCACCGTGGCCTGACCGCTGAGGGCTTGGACTTCAGCGCGGTCCCGCCGGCGCCACGGCACCCGCATCTCTTGGACCTCCTCGCCCGCGCCGCGCAGTGCGCGCGCGACCCGCCCGCACGGGCATAGCCAGTTCGTCGGGGTCCGGCAGCGGTACAGGACCACGCTCATGGCGCCAGCACCCCTGCGGCGCGCTCGACCTGCCGCAGCGCCAGCCCTGCGGTGCGCAGCGCCAGCGGCTGTCGGGTCCCGGGTGCCTGCAGCCGCAGCGGCTCGCGCTCGCGATACCACTGGATCGTCTTCTGCAGCGACTCCTCGTGGTGACCGGGCTTGTACCCGAGCTCGCGCTTGGCCTTCGTGGAGCGGTAGGTCCACCACAACGACGAGGCGCGCAGCTCCACCTGCGTCAGCAGCGGGCGGCCGGGCAGCAGCTCCCGGGCGCGGACCGCGGTCATGGCAACCGGCAGCGGCAGCTTGAGTGCTGGGGGCTCGACGCCGCTGATGCGCCCGAGCTCGGAGAAGAGGCGGTCAAGCGTGTAGTTGCGGTTGCCGAGGATGTAGCGCTCGCCCACGGTGCCGCGCTCGTCGGCCAGCAGGTGCCCGCCGGCCACGTCGTCGGCATCGACGATGCACACCGCACCGTCGACGTAGGCGGGGATCTCCCGCCGCAGGAACCGCCGCACGATGTCCGTCGACGACCGGTACAGGTCGCCGCGGCCCATCGTGAAGGTCGGGTTGACGATGACGGCCGGCAAGCCCGCCGCCGCCAGGCGCAGGACCACCATCTCCGCCTCGTGCTTCGCGTTGACGTACGGCAGCCCGTGCCGGCCGGCGCGGAACATCTGCGACTCGTCTGCGGTCGACCCGCGCTCGGCCGGGCCGATCGCCGCGAACGAGGACGTGTGGACGACGCGCTGGACAGCGGCCCGAAGCGCCTCCTCCATGACCACGCGGGTGCCCTCGACGTTCACCCGGAACGTGAGGTCGGCGCTCACGCGCAGGGATGTCAGGCCGGCGACGTGGAACACGCGGTCGACGCCGCGCATCGCCCGGCGCACCTGCCGACGGTCGAGGATGTCGCATTGCACCTGTTCGACGTCCATGCCGATGAGGTTGTCCGGCCGCGACCGGGGCCGCACCGTCGTCCGGACGGTGTCGCCCCGCGCCAGGAGCGCACGGACGACGTGCGAGCCGACCATGCCGGTGCCCCCGGTGACAAGCGTGATGCCCACCCGGCGATGATCGCACGGTGGAGGCGGGCACGGATAGGCTCACGCGCATGTCCACGGTCACCGTCGTCACCGACACCACGCACTCCATGCCGCTGACGACGCTCGAGCGCGCCGGCATCCACCAGGTCTCGCTGTACGTCAATCACGGCACACAGACCGAGCGTGAGTCCGACGTGGACCTCGACGTGTTCTACGACCGCCTGCGCAGCGACGCCAAGCTGCCGACGACGTCCCAGCCCTCGATCGGCGACTTCCTCGCGGTGTACGAGCCGCTGCTGGACGCCGGGCAGGACATCGTGTCGGTCCACCTCAGCGGCGGGATCTCTGGGACCGTCGAGACCGCGCGTCAGGCCGCGGAGGAGGCGCTGCGCACGCGCCCGGACCGTCGTGTGGAGATCGTCGACTCGCGGAGTGTCGCCGGGGGCCTGGGCCTCATCGTGCTGGCGGCCGCCGCGGGTGCGCGGCTCGGCGAGGACGCCGAGACGGTCGCCGCGCGCACCCGCGACGCGGTGCGCGACACGCGCCTCTGGTTCGCCGTCGACACGCTCGAGTTCCTGCGCAAGGGCGGGCGCATCGGCACGGCGCAGGCCTGGGTCGGCGGCGCCCTGAAGATCAAGCCGATCCTCACCGTCGACGGCGAGGTCGAGCCGATCGAGCGCGTGCGCACGTCGGGCCGCGCGTTCCAGCGCCTGGTCACCGCGATGCACGAGCGCGTGGCCGACGGCGCCGGCAGCTGGGCGGTCCAGCACATCCAGGCCCCGGAGGAGGCCGAGCGGCTCGTCGCCGAGGGGCTCGAGATCTTCGGGTGCGAGCCGGAGCTCGTGTCCGAGATCGGTCCCGTGGTGGGCACGTATGCCGGCCCCGGGCTCCTGGGCGTGGCGGGCCTGCCGCCGGCCCTTCTCGGACGCTGATCCGGAACCCGGCCTCGCCGCCCCCGGGCGCTCCTAGCGGCGGCGGTGGCGGCGGCGACGCGTGAACAAGCTGCCGACGGCGGCGATGCCGCCGGCGACGACAAAGCCCGTCACGGCCGCGCCGATGATCACGTTCTGCTGGTTGGCGCGCAGCTGCTTGCGCCAGTCCGTGACCTCGGCCACCTCGTTGCGCAGCTTCTGGACGGAGAGCCCGAGCTCGAGACGATTGGCCTCGATCGACGCCCGGATCTCCTCAGGGGTACGCGTTGCCATCTAGCGCTTCTCCGGCTGGGAGTGGGTCACGGTTTCCTTGATGAGCTGCGCCTCACGGATCGCCATCGTCGGCGCGGGTGAGGACCCGGCCTTCACGAGCTTCGCGGCGAAGAAGCCGGCCAGGCTGCCGACGATGAACAGCACGCCGGCCACGACGAAGAAGCCCCAGAAGAACTGGTCGTTCGGGAACAGCTCGTACCACGCCAGCCAAGCCAGGCCGTGGAGGGTGAAGTAGAGCGCGACGACGAAGAAGATGCCGGCGGCGGTGCCGATGGCGGCGCCCTTGACGAGCGACTTGACCTTCATCTCGACCTCGGCCTTGGCGAGCTCGATCTCCTCCCGGATGAGGAGCGAGGTCTTCTCGCTGATGTCGGCGATCGCCTGAGCGATCGCGGCGGGCGGCGGCTGGTCGCCGCCGCCGTCGGGGCTGTACGGGTTATCGGCCAAGGCGCTTGAGGATCAGGGCGGCGACGAAGCCTCCGGCGAATGCTGCTCCGACGAGGACCTCCGGACGGTCTGCGAACGCGTCGGCCGCGGGGACTGACGTGGGCGGTGCGGCGGAGCCCGCCGGACGCGACCACGACGCCTCGGACGCCGGCACGGTGGGGGTCGGCTCGGGGGCGGCGGCGCGCTCCGGAGGTGCGAACGGCGCCGGCTCGTCGATGCGAGCGCCCTTGGTGGCCTCGGTGGGTGGTTCGTCCGGCCCGGGCGGCTCCTGAACGCTCACTCGGGAGGCTCCTCGTCGAAGAGGCGCCGCCAGATGATGGCGGCGGACTTGGTGGTCGCGAGGCTGGCGAGCGCCCCGAGACCGGCCAAGAGGGCCGAGAACATCAGACGCTTGACGAGTTCGTTCTCCATGCGTGACGGAATCCTAGTGTCTTGAGCGGCGGTCGGCGGTCGTGCGTCGACGGCGAGACGAACCGGCCCCTGAACTGCGAACACCATTGCCCGAAGGTCGCCGGGTCAAACCCCGGGGCGCGGCGGCGCGTCCAGCCCACCACAGATCGTGTCGACGATGAAGAGCTTGACCTGCTCGAAGGACTTCTCGCCCGTCGGCAGCATGTCGAAGATCCAGCCGGTGAGCGCCTGCTCGATCGCACCGTAGAACGCCATCGCCGCGAACTGCGGCGTGATGGTGTCGCGGAACTCCCCGGCGGCCATCCCCTGCGCGATGATCGCGCCGAGACGGTCGTAGGCGCGGTTGATCGCGTCCAGGTGGGTCCGACCGAAGGTGTTGGCGGCCCGCGTGACCTCGACGATGACGACCTTCATGAGGTCGGGGTCGTGGCGGTAGGAATCCACGATGAACGACGTGATCGCCGTCAGCTTCTCGCGGGCGGTGAGCTCCGCGCGACGGTCGACCTCCTCGATGACTTCGACCATCACGTCCCAGCGCTCGAGGAAGATCGTGTCCAGGACCTCGTCCTTGGAGCGGAAGTAGTGGTACACGAGCCCGTAAGCGACGCCGGCCTCGTCGGCGATGTCGCTCACGCGGCAGGTGTGGAAGCCCTGGCGCGCGAAGACGCGCACGGCGGCGTCGAGGATCTGACGGCGACGCTCGGAGGCACTGGTCCGGGCCGTGGCCATCAGACCTCCTCCCCCGCCCCGGCCAAAGATCCGGTGACGTCGCCGCGCCGGACCTGCACGGGCGACGCGTAGACGTCGGCACGCCGATGGGCGAGCGCCGGCAACGTGTGGCGCACGTGGTCCTGCCGGTCCAGGTCCAGGTCGGCGACGCACAGCCCCTCGGTGTCGGAGGCCTGGGCGAGGATCACGCCCCAGGGGTCCACGATCATCGAACGCCCGCCCGAGCGCGCGCCACCGGGGTGCTCGCCGATCTGGTTGGCGGCGATGACGAAGCACTGGTTCTCGATCGCCCGTGCGCGGATCAGGGGTTCCCAATGATCGCGCGTGGTGGCGAGCGTGAAGGCGGCCGGGACGCTCAGGATCCGCGCCCCGGCGACCGTGAGGGCGCGGTACAGCTCGGGGAAGCGCAGGTCGTAACAGATGCTCAGGCCCAGCCCGGTGCCGTCGGCCAAGTGGCTGAGGACGGCGACCTGCCCCGCGTCCTCGTGGTCGGACTCGCGGTAGGCGCGGCCGTCGATGTCCACATCGAAGAGGTGGAGCTTGCGGTAGGCGGCCTGCGCGGTCCCGTCGGGCCCGTAATGGACGCTCGTGTTCGCGAGGCGCTGATCGTCCTCTGCCCGCCCGAGCCGCTCGGAGACCGAGCCCGCCACGAGGTCGATGCCCAGCTCGGCGGCGAGCGCGGCGGCCCACTGGCCACGGGGACCGTCCAGCGGCTCGGCGGCGGCGCGCAGGATCGCCCCGGATCCCAGGGCCGGCCACTTCTCGGGCAGGACCACGAGGGTGGCGCCGCGATCGGCGGCCTCGCGGACCAGACGCTCGGCCGTGGCGAGGGCACGACCGGTGTCGTCGGTCGCGGTGAGCTGTACTGCCGCTGCGCGCAAGATGACCAGTTCTGTCTCCGGGGGGATTGACTGACGAGTCAATCGTGTTCGGTGGGAAGCATAGAACCTCGGCCGCCGGGCGGCCTGCCCCGCGGATAGGTTGGGCCCTGATGCCCGTTCTGGTCGCCGCCAACCGCTCCGACGGCTCGCCCGCGCGTCCCGCGGGCTGCCCCGTGCCTCCGGAGCGGATGCCCCTCGTACGGGACGGGCGTCCGCTCAAGGCCTGGCGCTACGTCGGCCTGTACGGCGAGGACCTCATGCTGTGTGCCGGCCGCGTGCGCATCGGCGGCGTGCCGCAGGCGTTCTGGGCGGTCTGGGACCGCGAGGTCGGCGTCCTCCACGAGCGCACCACGTGGTCGCCGCGGCAGGTCGCGCTGCCAGACGGGCAGGTGCGTGTCCGCGGCCATCGCGTCCGCGTCGACCTGCGACTGGACCCCTTCGGGGACCCCGTGGACGTCATGTCACCGCACGGCGCGTCGTGGATCTGGACCCGCAAGACCCTGGCCGGCGCCACCGGGACCGTCACGCTCGGCGGCCGCGTGCGTCAGGTGCGGGGCACGGCGCTCATCGACGATTCGGCCGGCTACCACGCCCGGGCCACCGACTGGGAGTGGTCGGCGGGCGTCGGCACGCTCGCCGACGGGCGCGCGGTGGCGTGGAACCTCGTGGCCGGCGTCCACGACACCCCGGCGGCCAGCGAGCGCAGCGTCTGGGTCCAGGGCCGCGCCCACGAGGTCGGCCCGGTCACGTTCGCGCCCGCGCTCGACGGCGTGGTCTTCGCCGAGACGGGCGCGCTGCAGTTCACGGCTGAGGCGGTCCGCGAGCGCCACGACCACGCCGGGCCGCTGCGCAGCGACTACATCCAGCCGTTCGGCGCATTCCGCGGCACCCTCCCGGGCGCGGGAGCCCTCGCCACCGGCTTCGGGGTGATGGAGCGCCACAGCGCGCGCTGGTAATCGCTACCTTCACGCGATGCGATCTACGGGAGGCCGCAGCCGCCGCATGGCGCTGACGTTGCTGTTGACGGTGCTGGCGGCGGGGCCCGCCGCGGGAGCGCTGGCGGACGAGACCGCACCCGAGCGCCCGCCGGTGAAGGAGTACACGGTGATGATCGCCAAGACGGAGAAGTCCAAGCAGTCGGTAGCGGCCAAACAGGGCAACTACTGCCTGCCGGCCGCCGACGGCAACGGCGGCACCTGCCACACCGCCAAGTTCCCGCTGCCGGACCTGCCGGTGATCACCGTCTCCAAGGGCGAGAAGGTGACGCTGCTCTTCAAGGTGCCCGTGGGCTACATCACGTGGCGCACGGCACGCGTGAACTCCAACAACGGCACCGAGGTCGCGGTCGCCACCGGCGAGGGTGAGCAGGTGACGAAGACGAAGAAGCGCTGGCGCGTGACGCTGCCGAAGACCCTGCGCAAGTCGGCGACGATCCTCGGGCTCTTCGTGCAGTACGCGAACGCGTACAACTCCTTCGAAGTGGGCTTGAAGGTCCGCTGAGCGGCTTCCCCGCTGCGCTCCGGCATCGGCGTGGGTGGGTATCGTCCCCATGGCGCGTCCGCCGCATCACCCCTGACTCAAAGGTGTTGCGACCCGGACAGCACCCAAAAACCACCCACTGGCAGGGGAACACATGCGCATCTCACGTCCCAGTCCGGCGATGGTCGTCGCGATCATCGCGCTCGTCGTCGCCTGTGCCGGCACCGCGACCGCGGCAAGCGTCGTCCTCATCAAGAACAGCACGCAGGTGAAGGCGAGCTCGCTCAACGGGACGGACATCAAGGCGAAGAGCCTCACGAACCGCACGCTGGGAGACGGCGCGGTCAACAGCCGCGCCATCAGGAGCGGCTCCGTCACCTCCGACGACCTCGCGAAGGACGTCAAGGCGTCGCTCGCCGGCGCCGGGACGACCGCGGGCTTCAGCGCCACCGAGTCGGTCCGCAAAGACGGCCCGCAGGTCAACCAGGCGGGCTCCGCCGAGGTCGCGAAGCTCACCGGCCTGGCCGCGGGCACCTACCTGATCACGGTCAAGACGGTCGTCTCCGGCGTCCAGCCTCCCGGCGCCGGCGTCGTCACCGAGCTGCTGAAGCCTGACAAGACCGCCGTCGCGCACTGCAAGGTCGACGCCGCCGGCGACAGCGACGAGGGCTTCGCGCCGATCGCCTCGCCGTTCTCGCTGGCCACGGACACGCTGAACCTGCAGCTCACCCGGACGCTTGCCGCGCCCGCCGACATCGTCCTCAGGTGCGATTCGAACATCTCGTGGCGCGCCGCGAACACCAGCATCGTCGCGCTGAAGCTCTCGGGCTCCACGCGCGTGGACTCCGCGGCCCGCTAGGCGGTCCCGCCCCGCCGGCGACGGGCCGACGCCGACGCGTCAGTCCGTCGCCGACCGCGCTCGCCGCAACTCGGCGAGCAGCAGCTTGGAGTGCATCGCGCCGACGAGCTCCCGCAGCGGCTCGGCGCCGGCCTCCACGATCTCGGCCGCGCGGTCGGGGTCGACCTCGCCGGCCAGGCGGTCCAGCAGACTGCGGACCTCCTCGCGCACGAGCGGCTCGAGCGCCTCCTTGTAGCGGAGCGTCTCGTAGACCGTGAAGCCGAGCGCCTCGTCGTAGCCGCCGGCGCGGAAGCGCTCCATCGCCTCGATGATCGCGACGTCGTCCGGGTCATACCCGCGCGTGTTGGGCGTGAGGACCTCGAGCTCGACCAGCCGCTCGAGCATCCTCGCCGGCAGCGTGTAGCGGCGGCGGACCTCCGCAGCGCTCATGCGGCCCTGGCGCTCGCGGGCGGCGGCGGCGCGCTCGAGGATCCGGTCCTCCAGCTCGACGAGCGCCTGCGCGTGCGCCGGGTCGCCGTCGATGACCTCCTTGATGACCTTCAGCGGCATGTAGCGGTCTTCCTGCAGCCGCTTGATGAGCCGCACCCGCTCGACGTAGTCGGCCGGGTAGTAGGCCATGTTGCGCGACGTGCGCACGACATCGTCGGTCGTCCCGAGGAGCCCTTCGCGCAGGTAGTGCTTGATCGTGCCGGACGAGACCCCGGAGGCCTCGGCCAGCTCGCTCATCTTGAGGAGGCCGTCGTCGTTCACGCGGGCGAGAAGGATCCGGTCGCGGCCGGACGGGCCGGGAGGTGCAGCGCAGCGCGGGCCTCCTCGACGGTCGCCGCACGGCGGCCGGAGTCCTGGACCATCTGGGCGGCTTTGGCGATCAGGTCACCGTTGGAGCGCGCGACCGTGCCGTCGGGGAGGTAGAAGTTGTCCTCCAGGCCCACGCGGATCGAGCCGCCGAGACTGAGCGCTGCGGCGACCATCGTCCACTGCACGCGCGAGATGCCGATGACGCCCCAGTGGTGGTTGCCCTCCGGCAGGTTGTCGGCCATCGCGGCGAGGTTGCGGGCGGTCGGCGGGATGCCGCCGGTGACGCCCATCACGAAGTCCACGTGCAGCGGCGTCTTCAGGACGCCCATGTCGATGAGCGGCGCCAGCGACCCGACGTGCCCCACGTCGAAGCACTCGTGCTCGGGCTTGATGCCGAGCTCGTTCATGACGTTCAGGAAGTCGATGATCTCCGTGAACGGGTTGGCGAAGACGGTGCTGAAGACGAAGTCCTTGCGCCGTGCTGAGTACTTCGCGTAGTTCATCGAGCCCATGTTCAGCGCGGCGACCTCCGGTGGGCAGGCGCGCAGGTAGGCCTCGCGCTTCTCGAAGCTCACGCCCATCGCGCCGGTGGAGAAGTTGATGATCGCGGCATCCCCGACCTCGGCACGGATCGCGTCGTGGATCGCGGTGAAGTCCTCGACCTCGTAGGACGGCGTCCCGTCCGGCTTGCGCGCGTGGATGTGGATGTGGACGCCACCGGCATCGACGATGCGCCGGGCCTCCGCGGCGTACTCCGCCGGCGTGTACGGGATCGCCGGGCACTGCTCGCGGTTGGCGAGCGACCCGGAAATGGAGCAGGTGATGACGACCGGGTCGTCGAGCGGCATTGGCGGAGCCTTTCCGTGGGAAGTGGGAAGTCCTACTACCTACTCTTTCGTACTCGCCGAGCCGGCGCAAGGGCCGGCTCCCCTCGCGACCGGCGACTCAGAACACGGGGGCCAGCACGTCGGCCAGTTCATCCACGTAGTCCGGATGCGCGCCGGTGATCTCGATGCCGACGAGCTCGGCCGCACCGCAGACGAGGTCCAGCAGCCGGCGCAGCTGCTCGAAGTCCAATCCGCCGGGCACCGGGAAGCCCGCCGGCAGCACCTCGGGGTCCAGGATGTCCAGGTCCAGGTGGATGAAGACCTTCCGCGCCTCCAGGAGGTCGGCGAGCGGCCCTGGACGCTCGATGGTGCCCACCCCATGACGCTCGAGGAGGACGCGTTCCCCGCCGTCCACGTCGCGGACACCGAACATCACGACGCGGGCGGGGTCCAGCCCCGAGCCGAAGCCGCTGTCCCACACGCCGCAGGCGCTGGCGAGGCACATCCCGCCGAGAAACTGCGACGGTGAGGTGTCCGGCGTGTTGAAGTCCGCGTGCGCGTCGAGCCACAGGACGAGCGCGTCGGGATGGTGGCGGGCCACGACCGGCAGCGTCGTCACGCAGATCGAGCAGGTGCCGGCGAGCAGGATCGGGACCTTGCCGGCCTCCAGTGCGTCGTCGATTTGCCCGCCGGCCTCGAGCAGGCAGCCGCGCGAGTGCTCGAGGTCCTCGCCGAAGGCGCTGTCGTGCCCCTCGCCGACCGACCCGATCGCCCGGGCACCCAACCGGTCTCCGAGCGCCGCGGCACCGGCCATGCCCTCGCCGGACCGGTCCGACGTGCGGCACAGCAGCGACACCACGTGCCTGCTGTCGTCGACGCTCACGTCGCGCTCACTTGCCTGTCCACACCGGGTCGCGCTTCTCGAAGAAGGCGCTCGGCATTCTCACTGTCCCGTCCACACCGGGTCGCGCTTCTCGAAGAATGCCGCAACGCCCTCTTGGATGTCCTCGGTGGAGAACGCGATCGTCAGCTGCGAGCGCAGGTAATCCCAGGCGTCCTCGATCGGCATGTCCTGCTGGCGCCACAGCGCGTCCTTGCCCAGCTGCATGAGCAGCGGCGACTTGGCCGCCAGGCGCGTGGCCCAGTCGTGCACGGCAGCATCGAAGTCCGCGGCGGGCACGACCTTGTTCACGATCCCGATGCGCTCGGCCTCGACCGCGTCGATGCGGTCCCCGAGCAGCAGCAGCTCCGTCGTCTTCTTGCGCGGAACATTGCGGTAGATCAGCGCCATGATCATGAACGGGAAGATGCCGACGTTGATCTCGGGCGTCCCGAAGGTCGCCTTGTCGGAGGCGATGATGAGGTCGCAGGCCAGGGCCAGGCCGAGGGCTCCGGCCAGGCAATGGCCGTTCGCCGCGCAGACGACCGGCTTGCCGAGCTGACCGATGAGCGCGAACAGGCGCGGGAACTTGGCGGTGTTCAGGTGCTTGTGGACGAGCGGGACTTCGGCCGCGAAGCCCCCGAGGTTGCCACCGGCGCTGAAGGTCGTGGGGTGCGTGGAGGCGAGCACGACGCAGCGCACGGCCGCGTCGTCGCGGGCCAGCTCGAAGGCGGACAGCAGGTCGTCGAGCAGCGCGTCGGACAGCGCGTTGCGGGAGTCTGGCTGGTCCATCGCGACGGTGGCCACGCCGGACGCATCGACGTCGTATCGGACGGTGGTGAAGCTCATCGGTGTCCGGACGCTACACACATGGCGCATGTGGGGACCCTCCCGGCGGAGGTGCACAAATTGTGCAGGCAGGTTTAGGACGCGCCCGGGGTGGGGAGGGGCCTACCCATCGATCCTTCTGGGTAAGGCCAAAACAGCCTCCACCCGGACGACAACCGGGAGATCCCCGGGAGGAGAAGTCAATGCACCCCACCCCACGAGGCGTCGCGCGCATCATCGCCGTCGCCCTGATCGGCTGTGCCGCGAGCGCTCCCAGCGCACGGGCCGCCGACAGCGGCCTGGAGGCGTACGAGCTCACCGTCGACGCCACCGGGTTACAGCAGCTCGCCGTTGCCGGCTTTGACGTGACCGAGGCCCGCGCCGGCAAGCGCATCGAGATCGTCGCCACGCCCGGCCAGGCCGCCAAGCTGCGCAGCAAGGGCCTCAAGCCCGCGCTCAAGCGCAACGCCCGCGGCGAGACCGCGCGGCAGTTCGACGCGCGCGTGCAGCGCGCCGACGGCAGCTACGACGTCTACCGGCCGTACTACGACGACACCTACGTGGGCACGGACGCCAAGGGCCGCAAGCGCCAGACGCTCTACCAGGAGTTCGTGGAGCTCGCCCGCAAGAACCCGGGCATCGTCGAACTGCAGACGATCGGCCGCACGCTGAACGACAAGCCGATCATCGCGCTGAAGATCACGCGCAACGCGCGCCAGACCCGTGACGGTGCCCGCCCGGCGGTCCTGTACTCCGCCGCGCAGCACGCGCGGGAATGGATCACGCCCGAGCAGGACCGCCGCCTCGTGCATTACATGATCGACAACTACGGCAAGAAGACCGCCGCCGGCAAGCAGGTCACGCAGCTCGTGAACACGCGCGAGCTGTGGTTCGTCCCCGTCGCCAACCCCGACGGCTACGACTTCACCTTCACCCCCGGCAATCGCCTGTGGCGCAAGAACCTGCGCGACGTCAACGGCGACGGCCAGATCACCAGCGGTGACGGCGTGGACCCCAACCGCAACTTCCCCACGAACTGGAACTACGACAACGAGGGGTCCTCGTCCGACCCGGCCAGCGAGACGTACCGTGGCAGTGGACCGGCCTCCGAGCCGGAGACCAAGGCGATGGACGGGCTGCTCAAGCGCGTGCGCTTCACCTTCCAGGTGAACTACCACTCGGCCGCGGAGCTCCTGCTGTACCCGTTCGGCTTCCAGGTCGAGACGCCGTCGGCCGACGATCCGATCTACCGGGCGCTGAGCGGCACCGACGACAACCCGGCGATCAAGGGCGTGCCGGGCACCGGCGCCCCTGACAGCTACGACCCCGACGTCGCCGCGGAGCTGTACACGACGAACGGCGAGACGACCGACCACGCCCACTCGACGTACGGGACCCTCGCGTGGACCCCGGAGATGGACGTCTCGGACCCCGCGCGCGGCGGGGGCGAGTCGGTCTTCGAGTTCCAGGACTCCGACGCCGACCTGCAGGACGCGTTTGTGAAGAACCTGCCGTTCGCGCTGGACGTCGCGACCTCGGCAGCGGACCCGGCGAACCCCACGGATCGCCTGGGCATCACGACACCCGCCTTCGAGCCCCAGACGTTCAAGGTGAGCTACGGCGACCCCCAGACGGTGGAGGTCAACGCCAAGCGCGAACTCGGTGGCGTCGACGTGCACTGGAGCATCAACGGCGGTCCCACGCACGGGGCGCAGACCACCGAGTGGGACGGCGGGTCACGCTTCGGTGGCAAGGGCGACGTCTACTACCGCCACCTGCGCGGTGAGGTCCACGGCGCGAAGGTCGGCGACAAGGTGTCCGTGTGGTTCGAGTCCCGCCGTGGCGGCACCCGCTCGCAGCCCTTCGAGTACGAGCTGAAGTCCGATTCCGGGGACCCCGTGCTGATCCTGTCGGCCGAGGACTACAGCGGGCCGTCCAACTCCCCGGCGTACCCGGGCACGAGCGGACCGTACCTCCTGAAGCAGTACACCGACGCACTGGACGCGAACGGCGTCGGGTACGACGTGTACGACGTGGACGCAAACGCCCGCACCGCGCCGGACCACCTCGGCGTGCTCGGGCATTACAAGGCCGTCGTCTGGTACACCGGCAACGACCTGCTGACGCGGGAGCCCGGCCAGGGTCCGGGCAGCGGCGTCTCCAAGCTCGCCGACGACGAGATCCTCGCCGCGCGTGCGTACCTCAACGAGGGGGGCCGTCTGCTGTACACCGGCCAGAACGCCGGCTACGCGCAGATCAATGGGTTCCCCTACAACCCGGCCGGCCAGCCACCGTTCTGCGCCCCGGCCGGCGCCGTGAGCAACTGCGTCCCGCTCGGCAACGACTTCCTCCAGTACTACATGGGGGCGTATCTGAGCATCGACGCGGCGGGGGACAAGGCGAGTGCCTCGGCGCTGCCCTTCCAGCTCGCCGGCGGGCCGTTCGGCTCGACGACGTTCACGCTCAACGGCGGCGACTCGGCCGACAACCAGGCGCATGTCTCGTCGTTCGTGACGACGTCGAGCATCCTGCCGCGCGATGCGTACCCGCAGTTCGCCTCCGACAAGGCGGTGGGCTTTGACCGGCCCGCGTCCTTCGACCCCACGACGGGCTCGTACTACGCGGTGGCCAAATCCGACGACAACGCCTACCAGCGGCTGCGCCGGACCGTGGACCTCACCGGTGTCACCTCCGATGCCGCGTTGAAGTTCAAGCTGTCACACGACACCGAGCCCGCGTACGACTACGTGTTCGTCGAGGCGCACACGGTCGGGCAGGACGACTGGACGACCCTGCCGGACCGCAACGGCAATACGTCCACAGACGTCGGCAGCTCGTGCGACATCAACTGGGACACGCTGCACCCGTTCCTCGCCCACTACCAGACCAACACGGACAAGTCGCAGAATGCCGGAGCGGAGGATTGCACCGGCCAGGGCACGACCGGCACCTGGAACGCGGCCACCGGCAACTCCGGCGGCTACAAGGACTGGGACATCGACCTGAGCGCCTACAAGGGCAAGCAGGTCGAGCTGTCGATCACGTACGCGCAGGACTTCGCCGTCTCCGGACTCGGCGTCTTCCTGGACGACGTGACGATCACCGGTGACGGCGCCCCGCTGGCCCAGACGTCCTTCGAGGACGGCCTGGGCGGCTTCGAGGCCGGCCCGGCGCCGGCGGGCTCCGAGGACATCGGCAACTGGGCCCGCACGACCTCCGTCGGCTACGTCGAGGGTCCCGGGGTGGCGACGCCCCAGACGCTGTACTACGGGTTCGGCCTGGAGGGCATCACGACCGCGCAGCAGCGTGCGGACGTGATGCGCGCAGCGATGCGCCACTTCGGCGTCATCGGCTGACGCCGCCGCGACGGTCGCTGGGCCCCGGACGAGGGCTCAGCGACCGGGGCGTCCGGCGGCATCCGTCGGATCGCGTGCCGTTGTGGAAAGTGAGAAGTGCCACTGTTTACTTTCCGGTCGCCGCGCGTTACGGTCGACCTATGACCAGCGCCGACGCCGTCCTCAAGCCCGACCACGCCTCCCAGCGCAAGCACTTCATCTTCACCGACGAGCACGACCAGTTGCGGGAGTCGATCCGCAACTTCGCCAAGAAGGAACTGGCGCCGCACGCCGAGGAGTGGGAGGAGACGACCTTCCCCGACTGGGTGTTCCCGCGCATGGGCGAGCTTGGATTCCTCGGGCTCGACAAACCGGTCGAGTACGGCGGGCAGGGCGGCGACTATTACTCGTCGCTCGTGCTGGCCGAGGAGATCGTCCACGCGCAGTCCGGCGGCCTCGCAATGGGCCTTGCCGTGCAGACCGACATGGCGATGCCGCCGATCCTCGCCTTCGGCACCGAGGAGCAGAAGCAGCAGTGGGTGGTCCCGGCGATCGCCGGTACGAAGATCCTGTGCCTCGGCATCACCGAGCCGGACGCCGGCTCCGACGTCGCGGGCATCAAGACGCGCGCGGTAAAGGACCGTGACGAGTACGTCATCAACGGCTCCAAGACGTACATCACCAACGGCCACCGCGCCGACGTCATCGTGCTCGTGACGAAGACCGACCCCGACGCCGGCTACGACGGCTTCACGCTCTTCCTCGTGCCGATGGACGCCCCCGGCGTCATCCGCGAGAAGAAGCTGCAGAAGCTCGGCATGCACGCGTCGGACACGGCGCTGCTGGCCTTCCAGGACGTCCGCGTCCCCGAGTCCGCCGTGCTGGGGCAGGTCGGCAAGGGCTTCTACCACATCATGTGGGAGCTGCAGGGCGAGCGCCTGATCGGCGCCGCGGGCAGCGTCGCCGGGGCCCAGCGCGCCTTCGAGCAGACCCTCCAGTACGCCAAGGAGCGCACCGCCTTCGGCCGCCCGATCGGCCACTTCCAGGTGATCCGCCACAAGTTCGCCGAGATGGCCACGAAGCTCGAGACCGCCCGCCAGATGAACTACATGACGGCCTGGCGCTTCCAGAACGGCGAGTACCCCGTCCGCGAGATCTCGATGGCCAAGCTCTACGCCTCGCGTATCGCCTGTGAGGTCGCCGACGAGTGCATCCAGATCCACGGCGGCGCCGGCTACATGAGGGAGTACGGCGTCGAGCGCGTCTGGCGCGACCTGCGCCTGAACCGCATCGGCGCTGGCACCGACGAGGTCATGCTCGACGTCATCGGCAAGTCGTACGGGCTGTAGGAGCGGGCGGACGGCCGGCGGCGCACATCTGTCGGCCTCAGCGCGACGAACGTGCGGCGCCGGGGCCGGGGCGGCGGGATCGACGGCCGGCG
>JAOPZJ010000056.1 GCA_025964155.1 Solirubrobacterales bacterium | reverse complement strand
CGCCACGCGCCGCCGGCCCAGCCGAAGGCCGCGCCGATCGGCAGCGACCCGATCACCCACGCGGACCCGATGACGAGCGCGTACGGCGTCGACGTGCGCTCCTCGACGAGACGGAAGACCGTGTAGTACGTGACGACGCCGACGGTCAGCGCCGCCGCGCCGACCGCCGCGCCGCGTCGCCGCGACCCGGCGAAGGCGCCGATCGCGAACGCGGCGAGGAGCCAGGGGCCGCCGAGCGTCCCCGCCCACGAGAGCAGCGACGACGACACATGATCGCTCGCCCGGCCCGCGATCCCGGTGGCGACGCCGATCAGGAGGACGGCGGCGGCGAGGGTGGACGCGGCGGGGCGCTGGAGCGAGGACCACGCGGGCACCGACAGATCGTCCGCGCCGTTCCTGAAGGGGCGCTCAATGCGGGACGGGCGCCGCGGTTATCCAGCGCGCGCGGAAGGCGGCGTCGGCGCGCCGGTAGGCCTCGGCGTCGCCGTAGCCGCCCTTCGTGTGATGGATGAGCGCCAGCGGCTGCACCCAGACCTCGCGGCCGGCGGCACGCGCCGCGAAGCAGAGCTCCGCGTCGTAGCCGTGAAAGCCCGCAGGGTGCCCGTCGCCGTAGCGCAGCGTCGCGATCGCCCAAGGCGAGAGCACCATGAGCAGCCCGTCGACGGTGTCCACGGGGCACGGATGGCGCCCGAAGTCGATCGTGCCGCGCGACTCGACGACGTGGCCCGCGCCCTGCCCCTCCCACCACGCGAGGGAGGTCACGCCGGTGGCCCCGATCGCGCCGATCACGGCGACGCGCTCGTCGGCCAGACGGGCACGCACCGTCGCGCAGAACCGCGGGTCCAGCAGCTCGACGTCCTCGTGCAGCAGGACGAGCGCCTCGACGTCGTCGATCGCGGCGACGGCGGCGAGGATCTCGTCGTAGGCGGTGAAGATCGACCCGCGGTCGGCGGTCGCCTCGATGATGAGGCTGTCGGGTTCGGCGACGGTCCGCAGGCCTGGCAACGCGCACGCGCGGTAGGTCTCGGGGGTCCCGACACAGCTGGCGAACACGAACATGGCCTCCGGGTGTTCGGCTGGTGCGCCCGCCGCTTGAGCGGTCCCGCGGGCGGGTTGCAGACCGCTACGCTCTGATGAGACATGGACGAGATCTCCGCCAGCACGTACCAGTGCTCCGTCGCCCGGACCGTCGAGGTCGTAGGCGAGCGGTGGACGATGCTCATCCTGCGCGAGGCCTTTTTGGGCGTGAAGCGCTTCGATCACATCCAGCGCGA
The DNA here is from genome assembly GCA_025964155.1 of Solirubrobacterales bacterium. Lineage (GTDB taxonomy): Bacteria > Actinomycetota > Thermoleophilia > Solirubrobacterales > Solirubrobacteraceae > Paraconexibacter. The sequence continues at coordinate 2,234 of JAOPZJ010000056.1, read as the reverse complement.
CCTGGGCATCGCCCGGAACATCCTCAGCGATCGCCTCGGCAAGCTCGTCGACCAGGGCATCCTCGAGAAGCGCCAGTACTCCGAGCGCCCCGCGCGCTTCGAGTACCGCCTCACCGCCAAGGGCCGCGATCTGCATCCGATCGTCGTCACCCTCATGCAGTGGGGGGACAAGCACGCCGCCGGACCTGACGGCGCGCCCGTCGAGCTCGTGCACGAGGCATGCGGCCAGACCACGACGCCACTGCTCGTCTGCGACGGCTGCGGCGAGCCGGTGCACGCGCTGAACGTGCACCCCGCGCGCGGTCCCGGCCTGCTGGCCGGCAGCACCACCGCCTGACGTCGCGCGCGGGAGCGTATGATTGAAAATCGACGCGTTCTGGCAGGGACGCGGGCAGCTGGGCGCTGCCACCGAGGGTTCATCCACCAGGGGGGAGGCACGATGACGAGACAGCGTCGCCGCACGGCTCCGTGCGCCTTGCTCACCTGTACCGCTTCCTCGCACGGCGCGACGTCCGTGCGGCAGCCTGCCGGACCGAGGTCAGTGTCCCCTCTCGGTCCGGTGAGAGGGCGGCTCACCGCCCGCTCGTTCTGCCAAGCGCGAGCGGGCATCGAAGGTGACCGTCACCCGGCACGAGCTCGTCGCACGATGCGACGGGCTCGTGCGTAGGGGTCCGCAGCACCCGTAGACTTGCGAGGATGCGTCAGCGTCAGCGCGCAGCGGCCGTCCCGCTCCACCGCCACTCCCTTCCGCAGTTGGCGATCGACGGCGCGCTTGTCGCCCTCGCGTACTACCTCGCGTACCGGCTGCGGTTCGACCGCGGGCTGCCGGAGCGCTACAGCGATCTGCTGAAGGCGACGGTCGGCTGGACGGTCGCGATGAGCCTCGTCGTCTTTGCGTCGTTCAGGCTCTACCAGCGCTGGTGGCGGTACACGCGTCAGCGCGACTATGTCTCGATTGTTCAGGGGGTGGTGGTCGCGACGCTCGCGCTCGCCGGCTTCGTGGCGCTCTTCAAACCGGTCGTCGTGCCGTCGTCGACCGGCGCCGGGGACGTCGCCGTCGCGATCCCCACCGGCGTGCTCGGCGGTTTCTTCCTCCTGACGCTCGCGCTCGTCGGCGGCGCGCGCTGGGTGGCGCACGCGATCTACGAGCGGCCGCGGGCGGGCTTCCGCGCCAACAAGGACGCCAAGGGCGTCCTCATCGTGGGTGCCGGTGACGGCGGCCAGCTCGTCCTGCGCGAGATCCTGCGCAACCCGGGTCTCGGCCTCACGCCGGTCGGCTTCGTGGACGACGACCCGACGAAGCTCGGCCAGCGGATCGACGGCGTCAAGGTGCTCGGCACCACCGGCGACGACTTCGCCGGCGTCCTCGAGGAGGTCCAGCCGGACGAGGTGACGATCGCGGTCCCGTCGGCTCCCGGCACGCTGCGGGCGCGGGTGGTGCGGGCGTGCCGCAAGGAGGGCATCCCGGTCCGCACGCTGCCGACCGTCTTCGAGCTGCTGCAGACCGGCGGCAACCTCGTCCGGCAGGTGCGCGAGGTCCAGGTCGAGGACGTCCTCGGCCGCGAACCCGTGCTCATGGACATCGAGAAGTACGGGCGCTACCTGGCGGGCGAAGTCGTGCTCGTCACCGGGGCCGGCGGCTCGATCGGGTCGGAGCTGTGCCGGCAGATCGCCCGGGTCCGGCCGCGGCAGCTGATCCTCCTGGACCATGCCGAGGACAACCTCTTCACGATCATGCGGGAGCTGCTGGACGACCGCCACGTGCACCCCGACGGCATGGCGACCGTGCTGGCGGACTGCAAGGAAGGCGAGCGCATGCGGGAGGTCTTCGCCGAGCACCGCCCGACCGTCGTCTTCCACGCCGCCGCCTACAAGCACGTCGGGCTCATGGAGCTCAACCCGGTGGAGGCGGTACGCAACAACGCGATCGCCACGCGCCTCATGGCGCGCGTCGCCGGGGAGTACGGGGTGCGTCGCTTCGTGCTGGTGTCCACCGACAAGGCCGTGGCCCCGGCCACGGTCATGGGGGCCTCCAAGGCGCTGGCCGAGTACGCGATCGAGGCGGCCACCACGGCGTGGCCGGGCACGCGCTACACCGCGGTCCGCTTCGGCAACGTGCTGGGGTCCAGCGGCTCGGTCGTCCCGATCTTCCGTCGCCAGATCGCCCGCGGCGGACCCGTGACCGTCACCGACGCGCGGATGAAGCGATACTTCATGACGATCCCCGAGGCCGT
>JAOPZJ010000051.1 GCA_025964155.1 Solirubrobacterales bacterium | reverse complement strand
GCCGCCACGCGGCGCCCGTTGCAGTCGATCGACGCCGCCAGGCCGTTGCCGGCCGGCAGCGCCAGCACGGCCGCGTCGCATTCGCCGGGCCGCCGCACGGTCCGCGACTGCACGAGCCAGTCGTACTGCTGGAACAGCGGCAGGCGCGAGGCGATGTTCGGCGAGCCCAGCAGCGCGACGAGCGTGTCCTGGAGCGAGGCGTCCGGGTCGATCGTGGCGTCCGGGGCCGGGTAGAGCGGCTGGGACGGCTTGGCAGGCGCCAGGTCGTACAGCGGGCAGTCGTCCACCAGCGCGTCCACGGGCATGTCGCCGACGAGCTCGTCGCCACGGAAGATCCGCATGTGCCGCGTGTCGGTGACGGTGCCGATGGCGGTGCCGTGCACGTCCCACTTGTCGGTCACCGCGATCACCGCGTCGACCTGGTCGGGCGTGCAGACGCAGAGCATGCGCTCCTGCGACTCGGAGACCATGATCTCGAAGGGCTCCATGTCGGTCTCGCGCAGCGGGACTTTCGCGACGTCGATGTCGATCCCGACCTCGCCCTTGGACGCCATCTCCGACGCGGACGAGGTCAGCCCGGCCGCGCCGAGGTCCTGCAGCGACACGAGCAGCCCGCGGTCCAGCAGCTCCAGCGAGCACTCGACGAGCTTGGACTCCTCGAAGGGGTCGCCGACCTGGACGGTCGGGCGCTTGTCGGCGTCGTCCTCCCCCAGTTCGGCGGAGGCGAGCACCGACGCGCCGCCGATGCCGTCGCGTCCGGTCGACGCGCCGAACAGCACGACGACATTGCCGATGCCCTCGGCCGCTGAGCGGATGAGCGTGTCCTTCGTCACGAGGCCGAGCGCCATCGCGTTCACGAGGCAGTTCGTCTCGTAGGGCGCCTCGAAATAGACCTCGCCGCCGATGGTCGGCACGCCGATCGAGTTGCCGTAGTGGCCGATGCCGGCGACCGCGCGGTCCAGCAGGTAGCGCGAGCGCTCGCTCGTGGGCTCGCCGAAGCGCAGCGAGTCCAAGATCGCGATCGGGCGCGCGCCCAGCGCGAAGATGTCGCGCAGGATGCCGCCGACGCCGGTGGCCGCGCCCTGGAAGGGCTCCACGGCGGACGGGTGGTTGTGGGACTCGACCTTGAAGACGCAGATGAGATCCGAAGACCCGCCCGGGTCGACGAGAACCGCGCCGGCGTTCTCGCCGGGGCCCATGACGACTGACTTGCCCTCCGTGGGCAGCGTGCGCAGCAGCTTCTTGGAGTGCTTGTAGGCGCAGTGCTCGCTCCACATGAGCGAGAACATCGCCAGCTCGACCTGGTTGGGCGCGCGCCCGAGCTTGTCGCAGACCAGCTCATACTCGTCGCGCGTCAGCCCGAGGGCGACCGCGTCCTGCACTGTCGGCAGGCTTGCTGTCGTCTCAGACACCGGCCGCCACCCCCCGGACCAGCGAGGCGAAGAGGGGCAGGGCGTCGTCTGAGCCGGTCAGCGCGTCGACGGCGTGCTCGGGGTGTGGCATGAGCCCGACGACGTTGCGGCTCGTGTTGCAGACGCCGGCGATGTCGTTGAGGGAGCCGTTGGGGTTGTTCCCGTGGGCGTAGCGGAAGACGACCTGCCCGTCGGCCTCGAGCTGCTCAAGCAGCGGCGGGGGCGCGTAGTACCGGCCGGTCGTGTGCTTGGACGGGATCGACAGGACGTCGCCCTCGGCCATGCCGCGCGTGAACGGCGTGTCGACGCTCGTGACCTCGACGTCCAGCTGGCGGCACACGAAGCGCCGGTTCTCGTTGGGCAGCAGCGCCCCGGGCAGCAGGCCCGTCTCGCACAGCACCTGGAAGCCGTTGCAGATGCCGACGACCGGGCCGCCGCCGTTCGCGAAGTTGATGACGGCCGCCATCACCGGACTGAACTGGGCGATCGCGCCCACCCGTAGGTAGTCGCCGAAGGAGAAGCCGCCCGGGATGATGATCGCGTCGACGCCGTGCAGGCTCGCGTCGCGGTGCCACAGCAGGACGGCCTCGGCGCCGTCGACGGTCTCACAGGCCAGGATCGCGTCCCGCTCGTCGCACGAGCCGGGAAACTGGACAACGCCGAACTTCACGTTCCCGGTCCCTTCGCCGCGACGTCGCCCGGCGAGCCGACGTCGTCGGGGCCGATGACCTCGTAGTCCTCGATCAGCGGGTTGGCCAGCAGCTTCTTGCACATCGCGTCAAGCTGCGAGACGTCCTGCACGTCGAGCTCGATGAGGCGACCGATCCGGACGTTGCTGACGCCCTCGAAGCCGAGCGCGGGGAGCGCCTGCTCCACGGCGATGCCCTGGGGGTCCAGGATGCCCTGCTTCGGGCGGATCAGGACACGTGCCTTGATGCTCATCCGGTCGCTCCCGTGCGGTCCAGCCAGGCCGCGAACGGCTCGCCGGTGATGGTTTCGTAGGCCTCGATGTAGCGGGCGCGGGTCCCGGCGACGATGTCCTCCGGGATCGCGGGCGCCGGCGGCAGCTTGTCCCAGCCGCTGCCGGAGGCCCAGTCGCGGACGTACTGCTTGTCGAAGGACGGCTGGCTCTCGCCCACCCGGTACGTGTCGGCCGGCCAGTAGCGCGAGGAGTCGGGAGTCAGCACCTCGTCACCGACGATGAGCGTGCCGTCGGCGTCCCGGCCGAACTCGAACTTCGTGTCGGCGAGGATCACGCCACGTTCGCGCGCGATCGCGGCGGCGGTCGAGTACACCATGAGCGACGCGTCGCGCAGGCGCTCGGTCAGCTCGCGGTCACCGACCGCGGCCGCGGCGGCCTCGAAGTCGATCGCCTCGTCGTGACCCTCCAGCGCCTTCGTCGACGGCGTGAAGATCGGCTCGGGCAGCTGCTCGGACTCCCGCAGCCCCTCGGGCAGCCGCACCCCGGACACGACCCCGGTCGCCTGGTAGTCCTTCCAGCCGGAGCCGGTGATGTAGCCGCGCACAACGCACTCCACCGGCAGCATCTCGAGCTTGCGGACAACGACCGCGCGGCCACGGACGCTGTCGGGCACGCGGTCGGGGTAGGAGATGACGTGGTTGGGGACGACGTCCGCGGTCTGCTCAAACCAGTAGGCGCTCAGGCCCGTGAGGACGGCGCCCTTGCCGGGGATGGGCGTCGGATGCACCACGTCGTACGTGGAGATGCGGTCCGACGCGACCATCAGCAGCGCGTCCCCGAGGTCGTACAGCTCGCGGACCTTCCCACGGGCGATGAGGGGCAGGTCCAGATTGGCGGTCACGTGGTCTGATGCTACTCATGCGGGCGGCGCGTCGAGGTAGCAGCTTGCCCGCCCCCGTGTTAGGCTGGCCGAAGCATCCCGACTACAGCGGTCGGAGATCGAACATCCTGAGCATGCTCGCCACCATCACCGCCAAGAAGAAGTGCTGCAAGGACAAGCCCCGGTGCAAGAAATGCCCGGTGACGCTCAAGCGTCTCGAGCACATGGGCCTGGCCCAGCGCACCGGCAAGCGGAGCTACGTGCTGATCGACGTGGTCGGCAAGGCGGACATGAAGAAGGCCCGCGCCCGGGGCTGACCTCGGTCGGTCGGTCGGTCGGTCGGTGCGGTCCGCGACGACGCGACCCTGACGTCGCCGCGCGGTTCGGGACGACCCTGACGCTCTCCGCGCCCCCAAACGTGAGTGTCGGATACGCCCGCCTGACCCGGGTCGATCCGCCACTCACCGCGGGGCCGGACCTCTTCCCTGGACTGGGCCGGCTCTCCCCGCTCCCGTCCTGCGCGAGTCCCGGCTCCTGACCGAACGTGGTTTCTAAGCCGGGATCACGTCGTCCAGGCGCCCGACGATCTCCGCCGCGTGCCGGGTGTAGTGCGAGGCGTCGAAGACGTCGTCGATGTCCAGCGCCGCGCAGCGCTCGTCCGCCTCGACGAGGGTCCGCAGGGCGATGCGCTCGTCCCACGCCCGCTGCGCGAGCTCCTGGGCGATCCGGTAGGCGTCGTCCCGTGAGCGTCCGGACCGCACGAGCGCCAGCAGCAGGCGCTGGGAGAAGATCGCCCCGTGCGTGAGCTCGAGGTTCTCGGCCATGCGCTCGGGGTGGACGACCATCCCGCGCGCGATGCGCAGCGCGACGTGCGTGGCGTAGTGCAGGAGGATCGTGGCATCGGGCAGGACGACACGCTCGGCCCCGGAGTGTGAGATGTCGCGCTCGTGCCACAGCGCGACGTTCTCCAGGCCCGTCTGGGCGTAGCCGCGCAGGACCCGCGCGAGGCCGGTGATGCGCTCGGTGTTGATCGGGTTGCGCTTGTGGGGCATCGCGGAGGAGCCCTTCTGCTGGCCCGACCGGAACGGCTCCTCGACCTCGCGCACCTCGGTGCGCTGCAGGTGGCGGATCTCGGTCGCGAAGCGCTCGAGCCCGGCGCCCGCCAGCGCGATCGCCTGCAGCAGCTCCGCGTGACGGTCCCGCGGGACGACCTGGGTGGAGACCGGCTCACCCTGCAGGTCCAAGCGCCCGAGCACCCGGCGCTCGAAGTCCGGCGACGTCGCGGCGTACGTGCCGACGGCACCGCTGAGCGCGCCCGTCGCGACCTGCGCGAACGCGCGCTCCAAGCGGTCGGCGTTGCGCGCGGCTTCCATCGCGTAGCCGGCCATCTTGATGCCGAAGGTCGTGGGCTCGGCATGCACGCCGTGGGTGCGCCCGACGCAGAGCGTGTCGACGTGCGTCCGGGCCTGGGCGGCGAGCGCCTCGGCGAGCTCCCAGGCCTGCGGGACGATGACCTGGCCCGCCGCCTGCAGCTGCAACGCCAGCGCCGTGTCCAGGACGTCGGAGGACGTGAGGCCGAAGTGGATCCAGCGGCCCGCCTGCTCACCGGCGTCCGCCGACAGGACGTCGACGAAGGCCGCGACGTCGTGGTCGGTGACCTGCTCGCGATCAAGGACGGCCTCGACGGTGAACGTCGCCGCCCGGATGCGCTCGAGCTCCTCGGGCGACGGGCCCTCCATCTCCTCGCAGGCGGCGACCTCCACGCGGCGCCAGGCCTCGAGCTTGGCGTGGTCGGTCCAGAGGTCCCCGAGTTCAGGGCGGGTGTAGCGCGTGATCACGAGCCGGAGAGTATTCCCCCGGTTGCCGCGGCGGAGGTGACCGTCCGCTCAGATGGTTGATTTCACGAGGCGACCCGTGGGATGGGTGGTCGGGGCGGATGAGGGACGCCGCACGGTCCCGTAGTCAAGGCCGGGTGGCCTTGACAAGGGGCCGGGTGGCGTCCCTCGCCGTTCCCGGCCGCCCAGCCCGCGCGGCGAACCCGTGAAATC
>JAOPZJ010000004.1 GCA_025964155.1 Solirubrobacterales bacterium | reverse complement strand
GGACGTCGGTCCCGGCGCCGTCGCCCCGCCTTACCCCAGCAGTCCCCGGGCCATGTCGAAATACGCCTTCGTGGCGTCGCGTGCGACGCCTGCAGGCGTCGACCCGAGCGAGCGCATCAAGGGGTTGTCGCTCGCGTTGGCCGCCTCCTCGCTCAGCTCGACGGCCGCGAGCATGGCCTGCTCGCAGGCGTCGATGTAGGCGAGGCCGAGCTTCTTGCCCGCGGCGAGGACCTGCTCGTTGAGTGCCATCGCCGTCCCCGCGGCCTCGCCCATCGGGTCGCCGAACGCGCGCGCGCCCGCCGTGCCCGAGTGCGGCACGCGCTTGCTCCAATCCACAGGGCTCGCGTCGGCGAGGTTCTCGCGGAAGTCGGCCAAGCTGATCACGGCTTCCTCGTAGGCGTCGGCATAGGTGTTGCCGACCTTGCCGGTCGCCTCCAGCAGGCGCTCGCCGGCCTGGACGGCGCGGTCGGTCGGCGTGGGCTTGGGGCCGTTCGCCTCGGGTGCGGGCGGAACTTCGGTCAGGGTCATGCGTGGTCCCTCCTCAGGGATGTCGGACTTCGGAGCTGACTGGGCGTTGGACGCCCAGGTCTCGACGCGTTCCGACCAGTCGTCGGTCGGGTCCGGGAAGCCGGCTGCGCCGCTTCCCGCGTCGTGGACGACGCGCTCGGGAACCCGTTCGCGATTGACGGGCTGCAGCGGCTGCACGACGCACGCGTCCTGCAGCGCCGTGGGGCCGCCCAGCCCGACCGCAAGCGGGTGATCGTCCACGGCGGCTGGCATGCCCGCGTCCGTGGTCGTGGTGGGGACAGATCGTTGTTCGCTCACGTGAGGTCTCCTGGTCGGCCGGCCATCCAGAGCCCATCCTCGACGGCCGCGTCCCGGCGGTCGACTGAGCGGCAGGGCAGCATCGACTCCCCCGAGGGACAGCCCGCCGCTGGGCCGCCTCGTGAGATCAACCATCTACGGGCCGTCTTGTTCGGGGCTGCTGTCCGGGGCCTCGAGCAGGCGCGACGCGGTCACGATCACGAGGACGGTCGTGATCAGCGGCACGGCTGGGGCGAACGAGCGCGCGTGCAAGAGCAACAGGGCTCCCGCCACGGAACCCGCGAGCAGACCGCCGAGGACAGCGGCGAGGCGGCGCCGCTCGCTGGCCGGCTGCGACCAGGTCGCGACGTCGATCATGAGCAGGATGACCGTGGCGGTCGCAGCGGTGGTGAAGACCCCCGCCACGCGGAGCGCGCGAACGGCCCCGCTCTGCAAGCCCATCGCGAGCGCGGACAGGGCGACGAGCAGATCCCCGGTCGACGTGGACGGCCGGCCGGCGGTCGCCACCCACACCGCAAGGAAGCCTGCCTGTGCCAGCACGGCGACGCCGAGCGTCATGGACACGCCGCGCGACCACAGGTGCCGGCCTCTGGACGGTCGGGCGATCGGCACCGACAGGGCAACCCCCGCGCCGAAGGCCGCGAGCGAGGCGCACACGCGCACGGCGTCCTGGGTTCCCGTGCCCGCGATATGGAGCCCGAGGAACACGACGTTCCCGGTCATGAACGCCGTGAAGACCCCTCCGAGCCCCAGGAAGCTGATCGCGTCCACGGCCCCTGACGAGAACGTCAGGGCGGCCAGCAGCCCCCACCGAACCGTCATCGGGGAGGGCCGGCGCGGAGCGAGGGGAAGGCCGCCCGCGGGGGGAGGCAAGGGGCTGACCTTGCGCGGGCCGATGGTCGCCATGCCGGGCTACCGGACGATGAGCGGCTTGCCCTTGGGAAGCGCCGCGATCGCCTTTGGGTCCAGGTTGAGATGCGCCTGCACGAGCGCCGGCGGGGTCAACGCCATCCATTGGCTCAGCGAGATGTCGGCGAAGTAGGCGCTGCGGAACACCTCGAGGAAGCGCAGCGGCTCGTCGCCGATGTTCTCGACGTAGTGGCCCATCGCGAAGGGCACATAGCCGACGTCGCCCGCCTGGTAGTCGAACGTCCTCGCCCTGCCGCTGGACGCGAACACGGTCATCCGCGCCTGGCCGGCGATGTAGTACTGCCACTCGTCCGTGTTGGGATGCCAGTGCAGCTCGCGCAGCCCGCCCGGCTCGACCTCCACCAATGCCGCTGCGATCGTGGTCGCCGCCGGGAAGTTGGAGGAGTCGACGACGCGGACCTGCCCGCCCGCCACCTGGACCGGCTTCTGCGCCGACAGGCGGTAGCTGAAGCTCTTGGGCACCTCGCCCGCCGGTGACCGCACCGTATCCGAGGCGAGCGGCCCGGGCAGCTCGCCGTCGAAGATGTAGCGTGTGTAGTCGACATCTCGCGGGAGAGCGGCGAACGCCTTCTGCGGCAGGCCGAAGTTCTTGGCCAGCACCTCGCGCGGCGTGCGCTCGAACCATTCGGTGAGCAGGAAGGTCGCGTTCTCCGAGAAGTTGCCATCGTCGAACACGAGCAGGAACTCGCAGCCCTCCTCCAACCCTTGAATGGAATGGGGGATGCCGGCCGGGAAGTTCCACAGATCTCCCTCGCCGACGTCGTCGATGAAGTTGCGTCCTCCGGCGTCGATGGCGGTGATGCGCGCCCGGCCGGCGAGCATGTACGCCCACTCGGCCTCTTTGTGCCAATGCAGCTCACGGATGCCACCGGGCTTCAGCCGCATGTTGACGCCGGCCAGTTCCGTCGCGATCGGCAGCTCGCGCGCCGTCACCTCGCGCGCCCACCCGCCGGACAGCACCCGGTTGTGGGCGGCGGCATACGAGAACTTGAGGTTCGGCACCGTGCCGTGGTCGGTCCGCGGCGGAGCGAGCAGGTCGGGGTTCGCCCGCTCGAGCGGCACGTTGCGCGGGCCGAGGATGGTCGCGCCCTCGGTGCCCCGGATCGGCTGGGGGAGCCCGTTGTGCGTGGTGCCCCAAACCGTGTCTGCCTTCGTCATTGCGTTCTCCTTGTGGGACAGGAAGGGGGGCCGACCGTCTAACCGACTGCAGGGCCGGCCGGTGTGATCGAGGGCAGCGACGGCAGGACGGGGAGGGGGGGCGGCGTGATCGAGGGCGGCGACGGCAGGACGGGGAGGGGGGGCGGCGTGATCGAGGGCGACGGGCCGACCTGGGGGGGCGCCGGCGGCACCGGCGACGCTGGTGGTGCCGGCGACGCTGGTGGGACCGGTGCCGGCGTGGGTGCCGCGGCGGGCCCACCGCCGTACGTCACCGTGAAGCCGTCACCGCTCGCGGACAGATCGCTGGGTCTCGCCCCGGCAGCGACGCCTCGGGCCGTGAGGCTGCCTAGGCCCGAGTCGGAAGGGTCGGGAGCGAGCGAGATTGCCGTTGCCGACCACGCCGGGCTCGCGATCGCGCCGGTGTGGCCGGCGGTGCTCGTGGCCTTGGCGCCGGCGAAGCTTGCGCTGCCGAAGTCGGCCAGGGGCAGCGTGTGGCAGCCGGCGCGGTTGCATTCCGACGGCGCCTCGACGACCCACTCCGCCGTGCTCACGTCGAGATGTTTGGCGGACACCTGCCTGGCAAAGGCGGTGCCGCGGGTGCGGTTGGCGAGGTAGAACTTGACCGTTCTGCCCGAGACGGTGACCTTTGCCGACAGCTTGTCGCCCGGGCGTACCAGGAGATGGATGGGCACCGGCCCGGCGGGCACCAGCTCGTACCACGCCGCGTAGACCGCGTTGCCCGTCGAGCTGCAGTCGACCTGCGTCCCGATCTGCTCGAGGGCGTTCGCGGCGGTGTGAACGCCCCCGATGCCCACCCAGTAGGCGGAGTAGCGGCGCTGGCCCGGCGTGCAGCTGGCCGCCGGCTGCACCCAGCTGCCGGCAACGGTGCGGAACCGGACCCCGGTCTTGCTGACCGAGTAGCCGGCCCAGTTCGAGCTGGTGGCTTGGCGCATCGCGGCGGCCGCGTCGGCGGGCACCGCGAACGCGAGAAGCGCGGCGAGCGTGAGCAGGGAGGTGGTGGTTCGGCGGATCATGTCGTGCAGCACTCCAAGGGTTGGCTGAGACCATCCTCGGACGCTCGCGGCCCGAAAGGGACTGAACGCGGGGCCAGCGTTGCGCGGCCGCTCGACCGCGGTCAGTCATGGCGTCGCCAGATCACCGCGGACGGGACCGCGGCCCTCGTAGCCGAGCTTGCGCGAGATCTCGCCCGCGTGGCCGGCGATCAGCCCGCCGAGCTCGACGAGGCCGCAACGGTGCAACCGCGCGGAGGGCGCCGACACGCTCACGGCCGCGCAGACGGTGCCGGTCTCGTCGAAGACGGGGGCGCCCAGGCAGCTGACGCCCTCCTCGTGCTCCTCGTTGTCCAGCGCGTACCCACGGCGGCGTACGCGGTCGAGCTCCTCGCGCAGCTTGACGGCGCTGGTGATGCTGTGCGGCGCCAACCGCTCAAACGGCTCGCTCGCGAAAAGCTTCTCCAGCAGCGCGTCGTCCTGGAAGGCGAGCATCGCCTTGCCGGCGCCACTGGTGTGGGCGGGCACACGCCGGCCGGGCTCGGCGAACAGGCGCACCGCGCGCCGGCTCTCGACCTGGTCGAGATACATCGCCGACCGCCCGTCGAGCACGACGAGGTTGGCGGACTCGTCCACGGCGGCGCGGATCGCCTCGAGATGGGGCCGCGCGGCGTCACGCAGGCGCGCGTCGCGGGCCTCGGAGCCGCTTGCAAGCTCCAGCGCCTTGCGGCCGAGGCGGTAGCGTCCGTTCGCCGGACTCTGTGTCGCGTACCCGCAGTCGATCAGCGAGGCCAGGAGCCGGTGCGTCGTGCTCGGGTGCAGCGACACCTCGCGCGCGAGCTCGACCAGCCCGGCCTCTTCGTGCGCGGCCAGAGCTTCGAGGAGCGCGAAGGCGCGGGCCACGGCTTGGACGGGGGGTGTCGACACGGAAGTTTCCACGATGCGAAAAGTTCTGGCCCGAGGTCTTGACGATATCGGAAAAGACGTCCACCGTCTACCAGGATAAGAAAAGACATTTTCGCATCGTGAAAATCCTGAGGTGCGAGCCTGTCCGACGCAAGAAAGGAAGCGCATGACTCCCATGCCCGCCATGGAGGCGGTTGTCAAGGTCCTCGAATCCGAAGGGGTCGACACGATCTTCGGCATCCCCGGCGCCTCGATCCTGCCGTTCTACGACGCGCTGCGCGGCTCGTCGATCCGCCACCTCACGGTGCGCCACGAGGAGGGCGGCACCCACGCCGCCGAGGGCTACTCACGCGCCACCGGCCGCATCGGCGTCGCCGTGGGCACGTCCGGTCCGGCAGGCACGAACATGGTCACCGGGCTGTACACGGCCTGGGCCGACTCGGTCCCGATCCTGACGATCACCGGCCAGGTGCCGCTGGCGCAGCTCGACCGTGAGGGCTTCCAGGCTGTCGACATCGCCGAGATCGTCAAGCCCGTCGTCAAGAAGAGCTACCTCGTCAGCCAGCCCGACCAGCTGCCGTGGGTCTTCCGGGAGGCGTTCCGGACCATGCGGGAGGGACGGCCGGGCCCGGTGCACATCGACCTGCCCGTGGATGTGCAGCTGGCCACGATCGCGTACGACGCGGCCGCGGACGGTCCGCTGGCGATCCACCGTGCCGAGCCGCACCCCGCGGCGATCGAGCGCGCGCTGGACCTCCTGCTCGCCGCCGAGCGGCCGCTGCTCATGCCTGGCGGCGGCGTGATCCTCGCCGACGCCTGCGAGGAGCTCGTCGAGCTCGCCGAGCTGCTGCAGCTGCCGGTCGTGCCGACGCTCATGGGCTGGGGCTCGATCCCCAACGACCACCCGCTCTACGTCGGGCTGGCCGGCATCCAGACCCAGACACGTGCCGGCAACAAGGCGCTGCTCGAGTCCGATCTCGTGCTCGCCGTCGGGGCCCGCTTCGCCGACCGCCACACCGGCGACCTCGACGTCTACCGCGCCGGGCGGCGCTTCATCCACATCGATGTCGAGCCGACCCAGATCGGCCGGGTGTTCGGCCCTGACCTCGGCATCGTCGCGGACGCCCGGCTCGCGCTGAAGGCGCTGGTCGAGGCCGCCCGCCGGCGGCTCGGCACGGGCCGGGCGCCAACGCTCTGGTCGGCCGACGTGCCCGACCGCCGGACCTCGCTCGCCCGCAAGACCGACTACGACACCGTGCCCATCAAGCCGCAGCGGGTCTTCCAGGAGCTCAACGAGTTCTTCGATCGCGACACGGTGTTCGTGACCGCCATCGGCCTGTACCAGATCTGGTCCGGCCAGTTCCAGGAGGTCTACCAGCCTCGCCACTACCTGATCTGCGGGCAGGCCGGCCCGCTCGGGTGGGAGATCCCCGCCTGCATCGGCGCCAAGCTCGGTCGGCCGGACAAGGCCGTTGTCGGCGTCGTCGGCGACTTCTCCTTCCAGTTCCTGATGGAGGAGGTCGCGGTCGCCTGCCAGTACGAGGTGCCGTTCGTGCTCGTGATGCTCAACAACGCCTACCTGGGGCTCATCCGCCAGGCGGAGCTGAAGTACGACATGAACTACGGCGTCGACATCGGCTATGACGAGTCCTACGGCATCGACCATGTCAAGGTGATGGAGGGCATGGGCGCCGCCGGGCGCGTCGTCGATCAGCCCGAGGACATCCGGGCCGCGCTGGAGTGGGCGGTCGCGACCGCCGCCCAGACGCGGCGGCCGGTGCTCGTCGAGGTGCTCATCGAGCGCGAGGCCAACGCCGCGATGGGCGCCGCGCTCGACGCGATCAAGGAGTTCGAATCCGCCGATCGCGAGCCCGCCGCCGCGACCATCGAGGCATGACGATGCCGGTCTTCGCCGCCAACCTCTCGTTCCTCTGGACCGAGCTGCCGTTCCTGGACCGGTTCGCCGCCGCGCGCGACGCCGGGTTCTCCCGCGTGGAGTACATGTTCCCCTACGAGCACCCGGCGCACGAGGTCCGGGACCGGCTCGACGGCGCCGGGCTCGAGCAGGTGCTGTTCAACCTGCCGGCCGGCGACTGGCTCGCGGGCGACCGCGGCATCGCCGCCGACCCACAGCGCACGGACGAGTTCCGTGCCGGCGTCGAGCAGGCGCTCGACTACGCCGAGGTGCTCGAGGTCGAGCAGCTCAACTGCCTGGCCGGGCTGCAACTCGACGGCGTCGAACTGGCCGAGCAGCGGGCGACGCTCGTGGGCAACGTCCGTTTCGCCGCGCGACGGCTTGCCGACCAAGGGCTCCGGTTGCTCGTCGAGCCCGTCAACACGTACGACGTGGCGGGCTTCCTCATCCCGACCACCTGCGACGCGCTGCGGCTGCTCGACGACGTCGGGGAGGTCAACGTCATGCTGCAGTTCGACGCCTACCACGTGCAGCGCATGGAGGGCAACCCGGCGGCCCGGCTGGATGCCGTGCTGGACTGGGTCGGGCACGTGCAGGTCGCCGACGACCCGGGCCGTCACCAGCCGGGCACCGGCACCATCGACTTCCCCGCGCTGTTTGCCGTGCTGCAGCACCGCGGCTATCAGGGGAGCGTCGGCCTCGAGTACATCCCGGAACCCGACACGGCGCGCTCGCTGGACTGGCTGGAGTGGTACGGGCTCGCGCCCTCGGAGAGGAGCTGACATGGAGCGCATCGGTTTCATCGGCCTCGGCATCATGGGAAAGCCGATGGCGGGCAATCTGCTCGCCGCCGGCTACCCGGTCACCGTCCACAGCCGCAGTCGCGGTCCGGTGGACGAGCTCGTCGCCGCGGGCGCAACGGCGGGCCCGTCGGCACGCGAGACGGCGGCGTCGAGCGACGTCGTCATCACCATGCTGCCCGACTCCCCCGACGTGGAGGCGGTGGTTCTCGGGGCCGACGGCGTGGTCGACGGCATCCGCGAGGGCGCCCTGTACATCGACATGTCGACGATCGCGCCGGCCGTCTCGCGCCGGATCGCCGTGGTTCTCGCCGAGCACGGCGTGGACGCCGTCGACGCGCCAGTCTCCGGCGGCGAGGCTGCCGCGCGCGACGGGGCCCTGTCGATCATGGCCGGCGGCAAGGAGGAGGCCGTCGAGCGGGCGCAGCCGATCTTCGACGTCCTGGGCAAGGCGACGACCCGCATCGGCCCCGCCGGCGCCGGGCAGGTCGCCAAGGCCGCCAACCAGGTGGTCGTGGCCCTCACCATTCAGGCGGTCTCCGAGGCGCTGGTCCTCGCCCGCAAGGCCGGCGCCGACCCGGCACTGGTGCGCGATGCGCTGCTCGGGGGCTTCGCCCAGAGCCGCATCCTCGACGTGCACGGACAGCGAATGCTCGACGGCGCCTTCGACCCCGGGTTCAAGCTCAACCTGCACCGCAAGGATCTGGCCATCGCCCTGCAGCTGGCCCGCGAGGAGCAGGTCCCGCTGTTCGCGACGGCCCAGGCGGCGGGGCTGATGGACGCCCTGCTGGCGCAGGGGGCCGGTGAGCGCGACCACTCCGCGCTGTTCACGCTGTACGAGCAGCTGGCCGGCGAGCCGGTAGGCGATCCGCAGGCCCACGAAGCATGACGGTCAACGGCCTGCGGATCGATGAGGATCGGCGTTCCGACGTTGCCGTAAACGCTCGAACCGAGCTCTCCGATATCGGCATCCGGCTCCTGAACGAGGTCCACATGGCCTGGTCCTCGGCGGCCTTCGAGTGCGAGCAGGCGCTGCATGCATGGTTCGATGCGGCGCCCCGCCACCGCGCATCGTCCTACGTCGCATACCGCGCGGCGCTGGATCGCGAGGCGGCGGCAGCGCACGCTCTCGGGCGGCTTTGGCTGCTGGCCGAGCAATGAGCCGGGCCGGCCCCGATTTGATATTGTGTATCCCACATGCCAGTCACAACGACACCTTCAGACCCTCGGGGCCCCGAGCAGACCACCGACTCGCTCGTCGTCCCCGCGCTCGGCCAGGCCGGCCGGAGCGTCGCGCAGCTCGCCTATGAGGCACTGCGTGGCGCGATCCTGAGCATGGACGTCTATGACCCCGCCGCCGATCTGCGTCTCGACGAGAAGGGGCTCGCCGCGGATCTCGGCGTCAGCCGGACGCCGGTCCGCGAGGCGCTCGCCCGACTCGAGCACGAGGGGCTCGTCCGGATCATGCCGCGTAAGGGCGTCGTCATCGTCCGCAAGACCAAGGCCGAGATCGTCGAGACCATCATCGCCTGGGCAGCTCTGGAGAGCATGGCCGCGCGGCTCACCTGCGAGCGGGCGGAGGACGAGGAGATCGCGAGCCTTCGCAGCCTGTTCTCAAGCTTCGACGACGGCGAGCTGCGTCTGCATCTCGACGAGTACTCGGCGGCCAACGTGCGCTTCCACCAGCGCATCATGGAGATCGCTCACTCACCGCTGATCGCCACGATGGCCGACACCTTGCTCGTGCACGTCCGCGCGATCCGCCGTCGCACGATCGGCGACGAGGATCGCGCCGAGCGGTCGATCGTCGACCACATGCACATCATCGAGGCGCTGGAGGCCCGCGACCCGGAGCTCGCCGAGCGCCTGGTGCGTGACCACGCTTTGAACCTCGCCCGACACGTCGAACAGTCGGTCGAGCATTTGGACTAGGGATCGGCGCTCGCGAGCACCGCCTCCTACGTCCCGTCGCATCGAACCAGAAATGACCATGTACAAGTAGGAGAACGGTCGTGACCAAGGCTTTCGAAGGTATCCGGGTCCTCGACATGACCCACGTCCAGGCCGGCCCCGTCTGCACGCAGCTGCTCGCGTGGATGGGCGCCGACGTCATCAAGATCGAGCCGCCCGGCCGGGGGGACGTCACGCGCTCGCAGCTGCGCGACCTCCCGGGCGTGGACAGCCTCTACTTCACGATGCTCAACTGCAACAAGCGGGGCATCACGCTCAACCTCAAGAGCGACGAGGGCAAGGTCATCCTCGAGGAGCTGGTGCGCCGCTCCGACGTGCTGGTGGAGAACTTCGCCCCCGGCGCGATGGACCGGCTCGGGTTCACGTGGGAGCGCCTTCACGAGCTGAACCCGCGGCTGATCTTCGCGTCGCTGAAGGGCTTCGGGCCGGGCGTGCTCGAGGACGCCAAGGCGTACGAGGCGATCGCCCAGGCCACCGGTGGCGCGATGAGCACCACGGGGTTCGAAGACGGCCCACCCACGGTCTCCGGCGCCCAGGTCGGCGACTCCGGCAACGCCGTGCATCTCTTCGGCGCCATCTGCGCCGCGCTCTACCAGCGGACGAGCACCGGCCGCGGCCAGCGCGTGCAGATCGCCATGCGCGACGGGATCCTCAACCTCTGCCGCGTCAAGCTTCGCGACCAGCAGCGCCTACAGCACGGGCCACTGGCCGAGTACCCCAACCCGACACCCGGTGATGCGGTGCCGCGCGCGGGCAATGCCTCGGGCGGCGGCCAGCCGGGGTCGGCGCTGCGCTGCAAGGGCGGCGGGCCGAACGACTACCTCTACGTGGTGATCCAGCCGCAGGTCTGGGAGCCGCTGGCCCGCAAGATCGGGCGAGCTGATCTGCTGGACGACCCGGAGTACGCGACGCCCGACAAGCGGCTGTCCCGGCTGCGGGACATCTTCGCGATGCTCGAGGAATGGACGTTGACCCAGGAGAAGTGGGAGGCGTTCCGCCAGCTCAACGCGATCGGCGTGCCCTGTGGCCCGGTCATGGACACCCGGGAGCTGCTCGACGATCCGGACCTCGCGGCCAGCGGCATGGTCGTCGAGGTCGACCACCCCGAGCGGGGTGTGTTCAAGACCGTCGGATGCCCGTTCAGCCTCTCGGACTCGCCGGTGCAGGTCACGCGGTCGCCGCTGCTGGGCGAGCACAACGTCGAGGTCCTCACCGAGCTGCTCGATTGGCCCGAGGACGAACTCGAGCGCCTGAGCGCGGCGGGTGCCATGTAGCGGCACACCATCATCACGCCGCCGCTGACGTTCGCCAAGGTCGTCAGCGACGTCGTCGAGGACGACCGCGCACGCGGGATCGAGCAGCCGATCGGCGACGGCCCCACGGCTCGAGAGGCGGCCTGACCGAGGGTCGCACAGCTGCCACGGCAGCTGCGGCCCGCCACCACACGGAACTGTGTACGGGGCTTCCTGTACGACGAGACAGCAGAACCCTCGCGGAGCTCTGCCAGGCTCGATCCCATGATCCGAGTCCGCACCGGAGGCGCGATGCCGCTGCAGCATCCGGTCCCTGCCCTCCGTCGCCCGCTCGATCTCGTGCCCGATCTCGTGCCGTCGGCGTCCTACAGCCTGACGATGCGGATCCACATCCCGTCGCAACCGGGGGCGTTCGCGCGCGTCGCCACCGCGATCGGCGCCGTCGGGGCGAGCCTCGGCGCGATTGACCTCGTGCGTATGGAGGACGGCATCGCGGTGCGCGACGTCACGGCGGCGTGCGGCGACTCGGCCCACGGCGAAGCGGTGGTGGCCGCCGTCCGCGCCCTCGAGGGCGTGTCGGTCGAGGCGGTCTCGGACCGCACCTTCCTGATGCACGCGGGCGGGAAGATCGAGGTCACCCCCAGGATCCCGGTGAAGTCCCGTGACGACCTCTCGATGGTCTACACCCCGGGGGTCGCCCGCGTCAGCTCGGCGATCCACGAGGATCCCTCGAAGGCCTGGACGCTGACGATCAAGGGCAACACCGTCGCAGTCGTGTCCGACGGCAGTGCAGTGCTGGGCCTCGGGGACATCGGACCGCAGGCCGCGATGCCAGTCATGGAGGGCAAGGCGATGCTCTTCAAGGAGCTGGCCGGCGTCGACGCGTTCCCGCTGTGCCTCGACACCCAGGACGTGGACGAGATCGTGGCGATCGTGAAGGCCGTGGCGCCCACGTTCGGCGGCATCAACCTCGAGGACATCTCCGCCCCGCGCTGCTTCGAGATCGAGCGCCGCCTGGTCGCCGAGCTCGACATCCCGGTCTTCCACGACGACCAGCACGGCACCGCCATCGTGGTCCTCGCCGCACTGCTGAACGCGCTGCGCGTCGTCGGCAAGGACGCCCGCGACATCAAGGTCGTGGTCGTCGGCGCTGGGGCGGCCGGTGTGGCCTGCTCCCAGATCATCCTCGCCCACGGCGTGCGCGACGTCGTGGTCTGCGACATCGACGGCGCCGTCTACGCCGGCCGCCCCGGGCTGCATCCGCAGCTGGCTGCGCTGGCCGCGCGCACGAACCTCGCCGGCGAGCGGGGCAGCGCCGACGACCTGCTGGCGGGCGCCGACGTCGTGGTCGGCGTGTCGGGACCCGGGGCCGTGTCCGCCGCGGCCGTGCGGACGATGGCGCCCCAGCCGGTGGTGTTCGCCATGGCCAACCCCGAGCCCGAGATACGCCCCAGCGAGGTTCGCGACGCCGTGGCGATCATGGCCACGGGTCGCTCGGACTACCCGAACCAGATCAACAACGTGTTGGCCTTCCCCGGTGTCTTCCGGGGCGCCCTGGCCGTTCGCGCCGGCGCGATCAACGAAGCGATGAAGCTCGCGGCGGCGCGGGCGATCGCCACTGTCATCAAGGACGACGAGCTGGGCCCGGAGTACATCGTCCCCAGCGTCTTCCACCCGCGCGTCGCCGAAGCGGTCGCCGAAGCGGTCGCAGAGGCGGCGGTGCGCACCGGCGTGGCGCGTAAGCGCCGCTGACCGGCTCGGTCTCCCAGCAGGGCCGGCCCAGCGCCCGCGGAGCGGCGCCCGCTCGCCGCCGCGCCCCAAAGGTCCGACGTCCGTTTGTCCCGGCCGGGGCGGGGTGGGCTCTAGTGGTCGTTGCACGGAGAATGGTTTTCGTGCTGGTGATCCTGGGGGTGTGTGGTGTCGGGCGGCCCCGTGTCGGCGAGGCCCAGCGTCCGGGCGAGCAGGCCGCTGGCGGCGGCGACCGCGCGGAGCGAGGGCACCTCGACCCCGGTGATATCGGCGAGCTCGACGACCGCGTCGATCAACGCGGCAAGCTCCAGCGGCTTGCCGGCCTCGAGGTCCTGCAGCGTCGACGTGCGGTGCTCGCCGACCTTCTCGCCGCCAAGAAGCCGTCGCTCGACCGAGATGCCGGGCGTAGCGCCCACGGCGCGGGCGACGTCGAGCGTCTCGTGCATCAGCGCCGCCACCAGCTGCCGCGTCGGCTCGTGACGGCACATCGACCCGATCGTGGCGCGCGTCAGCGCGCTGAGCGGGTTGAACGCGACGTTGCCCATCAACTTGACCCAGACCTCGTTGCGAAGCTCGGTGGTCTCGACAGGGCACTTCAGTCCTCCGGCGACGACCGCCTCGCTGAAGCGCGCACAGCGCTCGGAGACCGTGCCGTCCGGCTCGCCGATCGTGAACCGGGTGCCCTCGAGGTGACGGACGACCCCCGGGCCCTCCAGCTCGGTCGAGGAGTAGACGACGCAGCCGATCGCGCGGTGCGGCGGGATGACGCTCGTCACGGCGCCGCCGGGGTCGACGGCCTCGATCCGCCGCCCGGCCAGGTCCCCGTCCAGCCCGTAGAAGTACCACCAGGGGATGCCGTTCTGGGCCGCGACGACCGCCGTCTCGGCGTGCATCAGCGGTTCGAGCAGCGGCCCGGCCGCCGCATACGCGTTGGCCTTGAGGCCCAGGAAGACGACGTCCACCGGCCCGATATCGCGCGGATCCTCGGTCGCCGGCGGCGCCGCCTCGAAGTTGCCCCTTGGGGACATGACGCGAATACCGTTGCGGCGCATGGCCTCCAGATGTGCGCCCCGCGCGACGATGTGGACGTCGGCGCCCCCGCGCGCGAGGGCAGCGCCCACGTATGCGCCGATGGCGCCGGCACCTAGCACGGCGATTCTCATGGTGTGACCTCCAGGTCGCTGTTCGCCGGGCGCAGACACCAGCTCGCCGACGGCCGCCGCAGGGGCCACCCCGACGAGCTCGGGAGCTGCTTCACGGATCGCCGGGCGCAGGCGTGGCGCCTGTTCGTCGACGATGAGCATCCGCGTCATCCCGCCGCTGCGGTCAGGGTGGGCACGCCGGCGCGGTCGGCCACGGGCTGCACCGCCACGGCGATCACCTTGTACTCCGGGCAGGAGGTGTTGACGTCAGCCGAGGCGCCGACGAGGAGGTTGGTGCGAATCTCCGGGAAGTGGAACGCGGTGAAGACGTGGCCGGGCTCGATGCGCTCGGTCAGCCGGGCCTCGATCTGGATGTGCCCCACGCGGCTGCGCACCTTCACCGGCGCGCCGTCCGCCACGCCGAGGCGCCGCGCGTCGTCGGGGTGGATCTCCAACCAGTCGCTGTCCAGCAGCTGCAGGTTGGCGGTGCGGCGGGTCATCGTGCCGGCGTTGTAGTGCTGCAGCCGGCGGCCG
Source organism: Solirubrobacterales bacterium (assembly GCA_025964155.1). Taxonomy (GTDB): domain Bacteria; phylum Actinomycetota; class Thermoleophilia; order Solirubrobacterales; family Solirubrobacteraceae; genus Paraconexibacter. The sequence continues at coordinate 10,075 of JAOPZJ010000004.1, read as the reverse complement.
GTGACGAGGATCAGCGGGAACTCCTCGTCGGCGGCGTCACCCGGCTCCTTGTACGGCAGCGCGGCGAACCGGCCGCGGCCGCCGGGCAGGTGGAATCGCTCGCCGTAGAGGATCGGCGAGTCGGTGCCGTCCTGGGCGACCGGCCACTGCAGCCCGCGCCGGCCGATGCGCTCGTACGTGACGCCCGCGAAGTGTGGGGTCAGGTCGGCGATCTCGCGCATGGCGTCCTCGGGCGTCTCGAAGCCCATGTCGTGGCCCAGCGCCCGGGAGAGCGTCGTGATGATGTCGAAGTCCGTGCGCGCGGCGCCGGGGGGCTCGATCGCGGGCCGGACGAGCTGGATGCGCCGCTCGGCGTTGGTGAACGTCCCGGTCTTCTCCAGGAACGAGGACGCCGGCAGGATCACGTCGGCGTACTTCGTGGTCTCGGTCTCGAAGATGTCCTGGCAGACCAGGAACTCCAGCGACTTCAGGGCGTGGACCACGTGCTTGGTGTCGGGGTCGGTCTGAGCGACGTCCTCGCCGAAGATGTACATCGCCTTCAGCTCGCCGCCCACGGCGGCATCGAACATCTCGGGGATCTTCAGCCCGTTCTCGCGCGACAGCGGAACGCCCCAGCGCACCTCGAACGCCCGCGCGACCTCCTCGTCGGCGACGGAGCGGTACTGCGTGTAGGTGTCGGGCAGCGCGCCCATGTCCGACGAGCCCTGGACGTTGTTCTGGCCGCGCAGCGGCAGGAGCGCCGACCCGGGCCGCCCGACCTTGCCGGTCATCAGCGCCAGGTTGCAGATCAACTGGACGACCTCTGAGCCGTAGCGGTGTTCGGTGACGCCCAGGCCCCAGACGAGCGACGCGTCGTCCGCTTCGGCGTAGATGTGTGCCGCCGCCTCGAGGTCGCGCGCCGGGATGCCCGAGATCCCCTCGACGACGTCGGGCGGGTAGAGCGCGATCAGCTCCTCGACGGCCTCGAAGCCTTCGGTGCGCTCCGCGAGGTAGTCGCCGTCGACGAACCCGTCGCGGGCGATCACGTTCGCGAGGCCGAGCATCACGGCGGCGTTGGTGCCTGGCCGGGGCGACAGGTGCAGCGCGCCGTAGTCCGCCAGCTCGATCCGCCGCGGGTCGACCGTGACCAGCTTCATGCCGCGCAGCGCGGCCTGCTTGATCCGCGCGCCGGCGACCGGATGTCCCTCGGTGGCGTTGGCTCCGATGACGATCGCCGCGTCGGCGAAGTCGATGTCGGAGAACCCGCCTGTCGCGCCGGACAGCCCGAAGGCCCGGCGCATGGCGAACGACGTCGGCGAGTGGCACACGCGCGAGCAGTTGTCGATGTTGTTGGTGCCGATCGCCGCGCGCATGAGGCGCTGCATGGCGTAGCAGTCCTCGTTCGTCGCCCGCGACGAGGCCAGGCCGGCGATCGCGTCGGGCCCGTGCTGTGCCTTGATGCGCCCGAACTCGGAGGCGATGCGGGTGATCGCCTCCTCCCACGTGGCCGGGCGAAAGCCGCCGCCCTCGCGGATGAGCGGGGCGGTCAGCCGCTCGCGTGAGCGTGTGAACTGATGGGCGAAGCGGCCCTTCAGGCACGTGTGGCCGCGGTTGGCCGGGCCGTCGAGCGCGGGGCTGATCGACACGATCCTGCCGTCGCGGGCATGGGCCTCCAGACGGCACCCCACGCCGCAGTAGCCGCAGGTGGTCGTGACATCGGTGTCGAAGCGGTCAGGCATGGGGTCACCTCATGCGGGTCGGGGGTGGACAGGTGTCAGCAGGGAGAGCTCGGTGATCGCGTCGGTGGGGCAGGTGTCGGCGCACGCGCCGCACGACACGCAGGCCGAGTCGAGGAACCCCGCGTCGAGGCCGGCGGCGACGTTCGCGGTGAAGCCACGGCCGGTCGCCGTCAGCGCGAAGGCCCCCTGCACCTCCTCGCACGCGCGCACGCAGCGCCCGCAGGAGATGCACAGCTCGTGCTGGAACGCGAGGTAGGGATGACGCTCGTCGTGGTCGCCGTCGTGCTGCGCGCCGGGCCACCGCGGCTCCCCGACATCGAGCGCGCGCGCCACGGCGGCGAGCTCGGTGTGCTCGGCAGGCGGCTCGGGCAGCTCGGAGAGCACGAGCTCGACGACCGCCGTGGCCACGCGGCGCGCGGTCTCGTCGTGGGTGTCGATGACCATCCCGTCGCGACACGGCGTCGTGCAGGCCGGGATCGGGCCCGGCGCTCCGTCCGCGCCGACGAGGCACACGCGGCAGGCGCCGAAAGGAGCCTGGCGCTCGTCGAAGCACAGCGTGGGCACCGACCCGCCGAGCGCGCGGACGGCGTCGAGCACCGTCGTGCCCGGCTCGACCTCGAGGTCTCGGCCATCGATCGTGATGCGCGTCATGCGAGCTCCAGCTCGTCGGTGAAATGGGTCAGCAAGCTGCGGATCGGGGCCGGCATGCCGCCGCCGTGCGCGCACAGGCTGCCGAGCTCGAGGGTCTCCAGTAGCGCCTCCAGGCGCTCGCGATCCACGCGCGCCTCGGCGGCGAACATCTCGTGCGCCCGGCGCAGCCCGATGCGGCACGGGAAGCACTTGCCGCAGCTCTCGTGCGCGCCGAAGCGCAGCAGGTGGCGCGCGACGTCGCGCATGTTCGTCTCATCGTCGAAGGCCACGATCCCGCCGTGGCCGACCATGCAGCCGACGGCGGCGAGCTCGTCGAAGTCGAACGGCGTGTCGAGCTGCGAGGCGGGCAGGATCCCCCCGAGCGGGCCGCCGATCTGGACTGCCTTGATCGAACGTCCGTCGATGAGGCCGCCGCCGAGGTCCTCGCACAGCGCGCGGGTCGTCGTGCCGAAGCGCACCTCGTGGATGCCCGGCCGCTGGAAGCGCTCGTTGAAGCACACCAGCTTGCTGCCGGCCGTCGCGCCGGGGCTGAGGGCCTGGTAGGCCTCAGCGCCGCGGAGCGCGACAAAGGGGATGTTGCACAGCGTCTCGACGTTGTTGACGACCGTCGGCAGGCCGTGCACGCCGTGCTGCGCCGGGTACGGCGGGCGCGCCGACACCGTGCCGCGCAGACCCTGCAGGCACGCCAGCAGCGCGGTCTCCTCGCCGACCACGTAGGAGCCGGCGCCCTCCACGATGGTGATGTCGAAGGAGAACCCGCTGCCCAGGATGTCGACGCCGAGCAGACCGTCGGCGTGCGCGCGCTCGACGGCCGCCTCGAGCGCGGGCTTGGAGAGCGGGTACTCCGAGCGGCACAGGACGAAGCCGTGGTCGGCGCCGACCGCGTAGCCGGCGAGCGCCATGCCCTCCAGCAGCAGCGCCGGGTTGCGCTCCATGAGGTACTTGTCGATGTAGGACCCCGGATCGCCCTCGTCGCCGTTGGCGACGATGAACTTCTGCTCGCCGGCGGCCTTGCGCGCGAGCTCCCACTTCGACCCCGCCGGGAAGCCGGCGCCGCCGCGGCCGCGAACGTTCGCCGCCTTCACGTCATCGAGCAGGGCCTCCGGCGTGAGCTCGCGCAGCGCCCGCGTCAGCCCCGACCAATCGCCCGGGCGGATCAGGACCGGCTCGCCCAGCACGCTGCGCCACTGCGGCTCGAGCGCCGGGCGCGCCTGGTCGGCCAGCACGCGGTCGACCACGCCGGGGCCGGCGTCGATCGTGTCACCGTCGCGCACCGCCGGCGCCGAGTGGCAGAACCCCAGGCACACGGTCTCGGCCAGCGACACCGAGCGGTCCGCGCGCCGTTCGCCCAGCTGCAATCCCAACCCGTCGCCCAGGCGGTCGACGTGCGCGCCGCCGGTCGCCGCGAAGCACGCGGTGCCGGTGCAGACCCGGACGTGACGCTCGCCGCGCGGGGCCAGCAGGTCGTCGTAGAAGGTCGAGACGCCGTGCACGGCCGCCTCGGGCATGCGCGAGCGCTCAGCCGCGACGCGGCGGTCGTCGTCGGTGATCTCGCCACGGCGCTCCATGGCGTCCTTGAGGACCTGGAGCGCCGTGGGCGCGCCCTCGGCGTGATGGCGCCGGACGAGCTCGACGAGATTGTTCGATCCCGGACGGCGGGGGGACTGGTAAGGCATTACTGGGATACACCATACTAGATGTCACATGCCTGTCAACCAGCCGCATCACGCTCGCGGCGATCACCGATGCGGGCCACGAGATCGCCCGTGAGCATCGATCGCAGGTGAGCCTGGCACTACGGCATCGTGATCGACCCGGCGGACTCGTTCACCGCCGTCGCCGGGGAGCCGATGATCGTGGGTCCGATCACGCTGCTGATCTGCCCGATCTGAGGACCGCCGAACGAGAGGATCGCCCCGCACGTCTGGGCCGAGGTGCTGCCGTTGTTGCCGCCGATCGACGGCCGGTTCGTCCCCACGCAGCCCGCGGTACCGATCTGGTTGCCGCCGGCCGCGGCGATCCCGCTCGGAAACGCGAAGGGAAGCCCGGCTCCCGGGAGGAGCTGAGCGCTCGCGCCTGCGACCGGAGCTGCGAGCGCCACGGCGCCGGTCGCGAGCGCCACGGCGAGAAGACGTGTGCGAATGGACCTCATGGGTGTTGGCTGCTCCTCCGTGTCGGGTGCTGTGCTGGCGCCCGTCCGAACAGGTCAGGTCGGGTCGGGTCGGGTCGCACATCGTGTCCCGGGCGCCGCGCCGCAGAGCCTGTCCCACCGGACCGTTCGGAGGTGACCGTTCGGTCCGTCGCGGCGCCGCCGAGCCCGTCTCGGATTGGTTGCGGCCCGGGCCCGGCGTGAGCCGGACACTCCGGACCGCTCGAGAATGATGCCGCCGGGGCATGGCCGCCGCACCTGGCCAGGCGCCCGGTCCCGCCCTGTACACCGGCGGAGCGCACGTGCGAGCGGGCGAGCGCGGCGTCCGCTGACCAGCCCTCACTGGTCGCCGGAACAGCCCTCAGCCGCACCGGCGGTCACCAGAGTGGCCTCGGCGGACGGATTGACTTGGCTGCCCACCGGCAGCGTCCACGATCGAGGAGCAGGTGACCCATGGCAGGAATTACAAGCGTCGAGACCGTGGGCACGATGCCCCTGGCCGTCGACGAGGTCGATCGGATCGACGCCTACTGGCGCGCGGCGAACTACCTGTCCGTCGGCCAGATCTACCTGATGGACAACCCGCTGCTGCGCGAGCCGCTGAAGCCGGAGCACGTCAAGCCGCGATTGCTCGGGCACTGGGGGACCACGCCCGGTCTGAACTTCATCTACGTGCACCTCAACCGCGCGATCCGCACGCGCGATCTGGACGTCATCTACGTCACCGGCCCGGGCCATGGCGGACCGGGCCTGGTGGCCAACACGTACCTCGAGGGCAGCTACACCGAGGTCTATCCCGACGTGTCCGAGGACGCGTCGGGCGTGCAGCGGCTGTTCAAGCAGTTCTCGTTCCCGGGCGGCGTACCCAGCCACGTCGCGCCAGAGGTCCCTGGCTCGATCCACGAGGGCGGCGAGCTGGGCTACTCGCTGTCCCACGCGTTCGGCGCGGTGTTCGACAACCCCGAGCTGATCGCAGCCTGCGTGGTCGGCGACGGTGAGGCCGAGACGGGACCGCTGGCCACGAGCTGGCACTCGAACAAGTTCCTGGACCCGGTGAACGACGGTGCCGTCCTGCCGATCCTTCATCTCAACGGCTACAAGATCTCCAATCCCTCGCTGCTGGCGCGCATCGAGCCGGAGGAGCTCGCGAGCCTCCTGGTCGGCTACGGATGGAGGCCCTACTTCGTGGAAGGCTGCGACCCCGAGGCGATGCATCAGTGCATGGCCGCGACGCTCGACGCCGCGCTCGACGACATCGCCGAGATCCAGCGCGAGGCGCGCGCCACCGGCGAGGCGCGCCGCCCGTACTGGCCGATGATCGTGCTGCGCACGCCCAAGGGCTGGACCGGGCCGAAGGAGGTCGACGGGGAGAAGAGCGAGGACACGTGGCGCGCGCACCAGGTGCCGCTGCCCGACGTGAGGACCCGGCCCGAGCACCTGGAGGCCCTCGAGGGCTGGCTGCGCAGCTACCGGCCGGAGGAGCTCTTCGACGACGACGGAGCACTCGTCACCGGACTGCGCGACCTCGCCCCGGTGGGAGCGCGACGCATGGGCGCCAATCCGCACGCGAACGGCGGGGCGTTGCTGCGCGACCTGCGCATGCCGGACTTCCGAGGTTTCGCCGTCGACGTGCCGCACCCGGGCGGCGTCAGCGCCGAGGCCACGCGCGTCCTCGGTGGCTTCCTGTGCGAGGTGATGCGCCTCAACCTGGAACAGCGCAACTTCCGCGTCGTCGGGCCCGACGAGACCGCGTCGAATCGCCTCCACGCGCTGTACGAGACCACCGCCAAGACCTGGGTGGCGCGCCAACTGCCCGATGACGTGAACCTCGCGTCCGACGGGCGCGTGATGGAGATGCTCTCGGAGCACACCTGCCAGGGCTGGCTGGAGGGCTACTTGCTCACGGGGCGCCACGGCGTGTTCTCGTGCTATGAGGCGTTCATCCACATCGTCGACTCGATGTTCAACCAGCATGCGAAGTGGCTGAAGACCTCGCGCGAGCTGGTCTGGCGGCGCCCGATCGCGTCGCTGAACTACCTGCTCACCTCGCACGTCTGGCGCCAGGATCACAACGGCTTCAGCCACCAGGATCCGGGCTTCATCGACCACGTCGTCAACAAGAAGGCCGACATCGTCCGCGTCTGGCTTCCGCCCGACGCCAACACGCTGCTGGCCGTCGCGGACCAGTGCCTGCGCAGCCGCGACCTCGTCAACGTGATCGTGGCCGGCAAGCAGCCCGCGCCGCAGTTCCTGGGCATGGACGCGGCGATCAAGCACTGCACCAAGGGCATCGGCATCTGGGACTGGGCGAGCAACGACCAGGACGCCGAGCCCGACGTCGTCATGGCGTGCGCCGGGGACGTGCCGACCCTCGAGACGCTGGCGGCAGTCGATGTGCTGCGGCGCCGTTTCCCCGGCCTGCGGGTGCGTGTGGTCAACGTCGTGGACCTGATGACGCTCCAGCCGGAGGCCGAGCATCCGCATGGTCTGTCCGATCCGGAGTTCACCGCGATCTTCACGGCCGACAAGCCGATCGTGTTCGCCTACCACGGCTATCCGTGGTTGATCCACCGGCTCACGTACCGACGCCCCAACCACGACAACCTGCACGTGCGCGGCTACAAGGAGGAGGGCACCACGACGACGCCCTTCGACATGTGCGTCCTGAACGAGATCGATCGCTACAGCCTGGTGTGCGACGTGGTCGATCGCGTGCCGCACCTCGGGGGCGGCGCCGCGTACGTGCGCCAGGCCATGCGTGACAAGCACATCGAGCACACCCACTACATCCGCGAGCACGGCATCGACATGCCCGAGGTGCTCGACTGGTCCTGGCCCTTCTGAGGGCGGTCCGGAAGATGAAGGCGCTCGCGCTCAACGCCGGATCGAGCACGCTCAAGGCGGCGCTCTACGACGTCGAGCCCGGCGCCGTCCTCGCCGCCCCGCCGGAGCCCTGTTGGCGCGGCGAGGCGGAGTGGGACCCTGCCCGCGGCCGTGCGGTGGCCGAGAAGCTGCTGCGGCGGCTGTGCGAAGGCATCGACCGGCCGCTGCGCTCGCCGGCCGAGGTGGTCGTCGTCGGGCACCGCATCGTCCACGGCGGCACCCGCTTCCGCAGTCCGGCGCGGATGTCCTATGCCGTCAAGGAGGCGGTCGCCGAGCTGGCGCCGTCGGCTCCGTTGCACAACGCGGCCGCGCTGGAGGGCGTGGCGGCCGCCGAACGATTCGTCGGCGGCTCCACGCCCCAGGTCGGCATCTTCGACACCGCCTTCCACGCCGACCTGCCGCCGGGCGCCCACGCCTACGCGGGCCCGCACGAGTGGTTGGAGCGTGGCCTGCGGCGGTATGGGTTCCACGGGATCAACCACGAGTACGCCGCCCACCGCGCGGCCCACCTGCTCGGGCGACCGATCGCCGGCCTCCGGATGATCACCTGCCACCTCGGGTCCGGTGGCTCGCTGGCCGCCGTGCACGGCGGGCGCAGCGTGGACACCACGATGGGGTTCACGCCGCTGGAGGGGCTCGTGATGGGCTCGCGCTCCGGCTCCGTCGACCCGGGGCTCGTCCTGTACCTGCTGCGCCAGCCGGGCGCGTCGGTCGACTCGCTCGACGCCCTGCTCAATCACGGCTCCGGGCTGCGCGGGCTGTCGGGTCACTCGGCCGACCTCCGCGACGTGCTCCGCGCCCGGCGGGACGGCGATCCTGCCGCCGGGCTCGCGTTCGACGTCTACATCCACCGCCTGCGCTTCCACATCGGGGCGATGCTCGGCGCGATCGGCGGGCTCGACGCCATCGTGTTCACCGGCGGCGTCGGCGAGCACTCCGCCGAGGTCCGCGACGCTGCGCTGGCGCCGTTCGCGTTCCTCGGTCTCGAGCTCGATCCCGGCCGCGATGGTCGAGCCGGCGCGGACGCCGACGTCGCCACCGATCGGTCGGCGGTGCGCGTGCTCGTCGTGCGCGCCCGCGAGGAGTGGGCGATCGCCCGGGCCGCAGCCGGCGTTGTCGGCGACGCCGCCCCTCGGGAGTAGCCACACGCCGATCTCCCCGGTCGCGCGACACTGCTCCGCAGAACAGCTGACCGGACGGCGGACGACGAGGACCATCCGCCGCATGAGAGCAATGCGGCCCCACGCGCTGTGGCGCCCCTGCGTTCCCGAAGCGGACGCGGCGTACCGCGTGGTGACCGACGGCAACGGCCGGCAGTATCGAGTGGGGGAGTCGGCGGAGCAGATTCTGGGCCGTTCCCGGGTGTGGATGATGTGGCTGCCGTGGCTGGCGATGATGGCAGTGAGTGTGTTCGAGTATGGGTACGGGGCCGCGGCGGCAACGTTGCAATCCCATAACGACTGGGACATGTCGGAGGCGTTCTGGATCGTCACGATCTGGGCGGTGTTCCAGCCGTTGGTCGCGTTTCCGGCCGGCCGGTTGCGTGAGCGGAGCGTGATCACGGTGCGGGTCGCGATGTTGGTGGCGGCGGTGTTGTCGGCGATCGGGTTCCTGACGATCGCCAACAGCGGCGAGTTCTGGGTGGTGTTGCTGGGCTACTCGGTGTTGGGGGGGACGGGCGCGGGGCTCGTGTATGCGAGTTGCATCAATCTGGTGGGCAAGTGGTTTCCGGAGAAGCGGGGGGCGCGGACGGGGTTTGTCAACGGCGGCTTTGCGTACGGGACGTTGCCGTTCGTCTACGTGTTCAGCTTTTGGTTTCACCCGTCGAACTTCGCACTGGTGCTGAATCTGATCGCGGTCTACATGCTGGTCGTGATCGGGGCCTGTGGGATGCTCCTCAAGGATCCGCCCAAGAACTGGTGGCCGGCCGAGGTCGATCCGCTGCGGTGGGTGGAGCAGCGCCGCGCGGCGGGCGCGAGAACGGCGAGCCGGAACCCGCCGGCGGTGGCGCAGTTCACGCCGCTGCAGGCGATCCGTACCGGCCAACTGCCGCTGATGTGGCTGGCGCTCTGGATGATCGGCAACGTCTCGCTGTTCGGCTCGGCGTATCAGGTCCCCTTCGCCAAGTCGCTGGGCTTCGGGCCGATGATCGCGGCGTCGTCGGCAGGTGTGCTCGTGGTCGTCAACGGGACGGGCCGCGCGGTTGTGGGCTGGGTGTCGGATCGCCTGGGGCGCAAGCAGACGCTGATCGCGGTGCTGCTGATCGAGGCAGTGGCCCAGGTCGGCCTGCTCTATGGCGGCAAGGCGCACCTGGAGGTCCCGTTCCTGGCCATGGCGTTCCTGGCCGGCTTTGGCGGCGGCGCGTTCTTTCCGCTGTTCGCCGCGCTCGTGCCCGACTACTTCGGCGAGAACAACAACGCCCAGAACTACGGCGCGGTATACAGCTCCAAGCTCGCCTCGTCGCTCGTCGGCATCGGCCTCGGCTCCAGCGTCATCCACGCCCTCGGCTACACCGGCGCCTATCTCATCGGCGCAGCGCTCGCGCTCCTCTCCGCCGCGATCGTGCTCCTGCTGCACCAGCCCCGGGAGCTGCCCGCGCCCGCCGCGGCCGCGCGCGAGCCCGTGACCCTGCGGCCGCCGCGCCTCCTGGGCCCGGCGACCGTGCGGGACGCCG
>JAOPZJ010000415.1 GCA_025964155.1 Solirubrobacterales bacterium | reverse complement strand
CGAGCATCTCGCGCAGGTCTGCACCCCCGACCGCCTCGTCGGAGGCGTTCGCCGTGCGGACCCAGTCGAAGACCACGGCGAGCGCCCGCGGCGTGTTGAAGTCGTCGGCGAGCGCGGCGAAGAAGATCTCGCGCATCTCCGCCGACCAGGCGGGGGACGGCTCGCGCGTCAGCCGGCGGCCGGCCTCGCGGACGCGGCGCACCCGCGCCGCGGCGTCGGCGAGCGTCGAGTCGTCCAGCTGCAGCGGCCCCCGGTAGTGCCCGCCGCAGAAGAACATGACGACGGCGTCACGGCCATGGGCCTCCAGCACCTCTGGCAGCGGCGCGATGTTGCCGACGGACTTGGCCATCTTCTCGCCGCCCAGCTGCAGCATCCCGTTGTGCATCCAGATCCGCGCGAGCTCCACACCGCGGCCACAGCGGGTCTGCGCCGCCTCGTTCTCGTGGTGCGGAAAGGTCAGGTCGTTGCCACCCCCGTGGATCTCGAAGTCCACGCCGAGAATGGACTCCGCCATCGCCGAGCACTCGATGTGCCAGCCGGGGCGCCCGCGTCCCCACGGCGCGTCCCAGGCCGTGTCCTCGCCATCCTTCTGGGCCTTCCAGAGCGCGAAGTCCAGGGGATCCTCCTTGCGCGACAGCCCCTCGCCGCCCTCACCCTGATCCATGTCCTCGATCCGCCGATGGGACAACGTGCCGTACCGTTCGTCGGCCCGCACGCGGAAGTACACGTCGCCCTCGACGGCGTAGGCAGCTTCGCGCTCGATGAGCGCGGTGATGAGGTCCACGATGCCCTCGATCGACGCCGACGCCAGCGGCTCGTGATCGGGACGACCGAGGCCCAGGCCGTCGGTGTCGGCAACGTAGTGCGCGGTCATAGCGTCCGCCAGCTGCTGCGAGGGCACGCCGAGCGGACGGGCGGCATCGTAGATCTTGTCGTTGACGTCGGTGATGTTGACCACGAGCGTGACGTCGTAGCCCTCGTGCTCCAGGAACCGCTTGAGCAGGCTGAAGACGACGAACGGCCGGGCGTTGCCGATGTGGATGCGGTTGTAGACCGTCGGTCCGCACGCGTAGATGCCGACCCGGGCGGGCGGGCCCGGGTCCCGGGGCTCCAGCGGCGCCAGGGCACCGGTTCGCGTGTCGTGCAGGCTGATCGGGCGCATCGAGACGCTCAATCTACGCGTCGAGGCCGTGCCGGGTGCTCCCGGTCACTACGTTATCTCGAGCCTTTCGTGTTCCAGGTCGAGGTCGCGTTCGATCCGCCGCATGACCTCGTCGTTGATGTACCCCTGGTTGCGCAGGCGGATGATCTCGCCGCGCTCGGCAGCGAGAACCTCGCGACGCAGGCGCTGGTACGCGAGCGAGCCCTCCTCGATGGCGCCGTCGTCACCGTCGTCGAAGCGCGCTCCGAAGCGGCGGATGCGGAACTCGTAGAGCCGGCGCATCCTGTCGGCGCTGTCCTCATGCACCCAATCAACGTCGACGAGCTCATCGATGCGGGTGATCGCGGCCTGCGCGGCACGCAGGCGGGCCTTGTTCTCCCAGCGCTGCTGCCCCTCGCCGTCGTCCACGGCCCCCAGCCGCCGGATCAGCGGCCCGAGGGTCAGGCCCTGGCCGACGACGGTCACGAGGATCGTCACGTAGACGAGGAAGATGATGAGGTCGCGGCCGGGGAAGGGCACGCCCGCGTCGGTCGTCTCTGGGATCGCCAGCGCGGCCGCCAGCGACACCGCACCACGCATGCCCGTGAAGGCCACGAGGAAGGTGTGCGAGCGGGGTGGGACGGGGTCGTCACGATGCGTCCCCTTGCTCAGCAGCCGCGGCGCGTATGTGGCCGGGATGACCCAGAGAAACCGGGCGGCGATGACGGTCAGGGCCACGACCGCGCCGTAGAGCGCCAGCTGCGCGTCGCTGGTCGTCGCGCGGGCGGCCTCGATGACGTGGGGCAGTTCGAGCCCGACGAGCACGAAGAGCGTGGCGTTCAGGATGAAGATGAGGATCTCCCAGAACGCGAACGCCTGCATCCGCGTCGTCGGGGTGATGAGCTCGGGCGACCGCCAGCCCAGCCAGATCCCGGCCGTCACCGCCGCGAGCACGGCGCTCACGCCGGCGGCCGCGGCAGGCAGGTAGGCGAAGTACGGCGTGAGCAGGGAGATCGTGATCTCGGTGGGCGGGTCGTCGGTCGCGCGCCGAAGCTCGGTGACGATCATGCCGACGACCACGCCAATCGCGATCCCGGCGGCCGCGTTCACCACGAAGGTCCCGGCCGCCTCGAGGATCGAGAAGCTTCCGGTGAGCGTGGCCGCAACCGCGAACTTGTACGCGATGAGCGCGGTGGAGTCGTTGACGAGGCTCTCGCCTTCGATCACGGTGACGAGCCGCCGGGGCGCGCCGGCTCTGGCGGCGATCGCGCTCGCCGCGACCGGATCCGTCGGGGAGAGCACCGCGCCGAGCGTGAACGCCGCCGCCCAGCTCATGCCGTCGATGAGCTCGTGCGCGACGACGCCCACCACAAGGGTCGTGAGGAGCACCGCCCCGATTGCCAGCAGCGAGATCGACCGCAGGTTGTCGCGCAGATCGTGCAGCGACGAGAAGAAGGCCGCCGCGTACAGCAGCGGCGGCAGGAAGATGATGAGGACGAGGTCCGGGTCCAGCACTGCGTTGGGCGCCCCCGGCATGAACCCGAGCGCGCCGCCGCCGATCACGAGCAGGATCGGGTACGGGATCCCGCTGCGGTGCGCGGCGATGAGAAACGCGGCGACGGCGACGAGCACGCCGAACAGGACAAGATCGAGCTCGGCACCGGAGGCGGCAGGCGTCACGGCGGACACGAGCACAGGCTAGATGGTGAGGCGGCCCGTGGAATCGATCATCTGGTGGGGGATCTCTGCGGTCTTCCTGCCGGGTGGGTCGGCTCCTCCGCAGGCCACGCGGATCAGCCCCAAGGACGAAGACGCGACCGGCGAGCCTGAGGGGAGTCGGCTTGTTCTGCCACCGCTTGGAGACCCCCGTGCTGCGCCGCCCATCCGTTCGAGCCCTGCTCGCGCTGAGCACCACCGCCACACTGGCCGCCGGGGGCGCCTTGGCGCTCGCCCAGTCCGGCCCCCAGCCGCCGGTCGTGTCGTTCACGCTCGGCCAGGCCAAGAGCCTTCCGGCAGGGCCGGCAACCGTCCCGGCGGGTGCCGTGCGCTTCTCCGTGTCGACGAAGGCCAAGGGAATGCATACGTTCCAGATCGTCCGTGTCGCCGCCGGCGCGGACGTCGCCGCACTCCAGGCCCGCCTGCGCAAGGTCACCACCGAGAACGCGTTCGAGGCCATCAAGGAGGTGAGCGCCGTCGGCGGCACCAGCCTGACGGCCGGGGCCGCCGCCGGCGGCGTCTACCCCATGCTTCCGGGGAGCTATCTCTTCGCGGACATCAGCAACGAGACGGTCACGCCGTCGATCCCCTTCACGGTGACCGGCGATCCGGCCACCGGCGCCGCGCTGGGACCGCCCACGGCGACGCTCTCGCTGGCGGACTACAAGTTCACGCTCGACGGCAAGCTCCCGCGCAAGGGCGACCTGCGCTTGGTCAACAACGGGAAGCGCAACCACATCGTCGTCACGATCAGGACGAAGAACGCGGCCTCCTCCGCGCGCCTGGTGAAGGCGCTGAAGACCGGCAACGATCGGGCGGCGGGCAAGGAGATCCGCGGCGAGGGCTCCGGCGCGGCGATCATCGGCCCCGGTGAGCGCCAGGACGTCGCGGTGCGCTACGCCCCGGGCTCGTACGTGTTCGTGTGCTTCTGGCGCAGCAAGCAGTCCAATCAGAAGAGCCACCAGCGGCTCGGCATGGTCAAGGCGGCCACCGTGAAGTAGCCCGGTCGCCACTCGGCTGTCAGACGACCCTGGTGACGGTGACGGTGGCGAGGGCCGCAACGCCCTCCTCCCGCCCCACGAAGCCGATGCCCTCGCCCGTGCTGGCCTTGACGTTCACGTCGCCGCCGTCGAGCCCGAGGGCGGCCGCGAGCTGCGCGCGCATCGCGCCGCGGTGGTCCTTCAGCTTCGGGCGCTCCATCACCACGGTGGTGTCCGCGTACACCGGCTGCCAGCCGGCGATGCTCGCGCGGGCGACGCTCTCGCGTAGCAACGCCAGCGAGTCCGCGCCCCTGAACGCCTCGTCGGTGTCGGGGAAGTGCTCGCCGATGTCCCCCAGTCCGGCGGCGCCGAGCAGCGCGTCGATGACGGCGTGCGTCAGCACGTCGGCGTCGGAGTGCCCGTCCAGGCCCAGCCCGTCGGGATGCACGAGCGTCACGCCCCCGAGGATCAGCGGGCGACCGGGGGTCAGCCGGTGCGAGTCCCAGCCGATGCCGGTCCGCGTCCCGGTGCTCATCGGACTTCCCCGGCCCGCGAGGACCGAGCCCCCTGGGCGAGGCTCCTCGCCGGAAACCAAGCCCTCTGGGCGCAGGCTTTCCGCCTCATCCTATGGGCTCCATCTGGCGGCGCCGGCGGTCGAAGGTGCACAGCTCGGTGACCCCCATGTCCGCCAGATACTGGAGCGCGTCCTGATAGCCGTAGCCCACGATCTCGGGCGTGTGGGCGTCGGAGCTGAGCGCGATCGGGTTGCCCGCCTCGATGCACATCTCGAGGAACCCGGGCGAGGGGTACAGCTCGTTCACGGGCTTGCGCAGCCCGGCGGTCGAGACCTCGATCGCAATGCCGGAGGCGGCGATGCCGTCCATCGCAAGCTCGTAATAGTGACGCAGGTCGTCGTCGGGAAAGGGGCGGGTCCGGCCCCAGTGCTTGACGAGGTCCGGATGCGCCAGGACGTCGAAAAGGCCACTCAACGCGGCCTCCCCGAGCCACGTGAAGTACGTGCGCCAGACCTTGTCGGGCGAGTCCATCCCACCCCAGATGTCGTAGTCGGCGTGATCGAGGGCACCCTTGTCGCCGAGGAAGTGGATCGAGCCGATGATGTAGTCCCAGTCGCGGGCATCCAGCAGGTCGGCCATGCGGTCCTCGCGGCCCGGGATGAAGTCGGCCTCGATGCCGAGGCGCAGGTCCGTCTCGTCGCGCACGAAGGCACAGTAGGCGTCGATGTCGTCCGTGGCGCTGTTGCGCCACAGGTCGTGCTGCCAGACGTCCAGCGCGGCCGTGAAGCGGTAGACGTGCTCGCTGACTCCCAGCTCGGTGATCCCGCGCTCCTCCGCGGTCTCGCGGTAGCGCTCGGCGTTGGCCTGCGTGAAGTACTCCCCGGCGGGCGTGTCGGGCCCGTCGGGGCGCAGGTGGACGTGGTAGTCGGTGAGCATGCGGGCTGGATTATCGCCGTCGACGCCTCACGCGCGTGACGCCAGCACGAGTTCGGCGAGCTGCAGATCCTCCGGCGTGGTGACCTTGAAGTTGTCCCGGGGGGAGGGCACGACGAGCACCCGGCCCCCGCGCGCCTCCACGAGCGACGCGTCGTCGGTCGCCGCGGCGAGGATCGCGTCGTCCTGGGCGAGCACGTCGCGCAGGGCCTCGGCGCGGAAGACCTGCGGCGTCTGGACCGCCCACAACCGGGCCCGGTCCAGGGTCCGCACGACGTCATACCCGTCGGCCTCCTTGACCGTGTCGGCCACGGGCGCCGCGGCGATCGCCGCATCCACGTCCGCCGTCAGGGCCGCCAGGCAGTCGCGGACGATCCGCGCGGTGACGAGCGGGCGCGCCGCGTCGTGGACGAGCACGACGTCCAGGCTGTCGCCGGCCGCCTCCAGGGCCGCGCGCACCGAGTGCGAGCGCTGCACCCCGCCCGGGACGCCGATGCACCCCTCCGGGGCGTCGTACCCGGCGGGGAGCGCCACCACGATGCGGGTGACCCCGGCGGCGCGGAAGGCGTCGATCGACCAGTCGAGCATCGGGCGCCCCCCACAGACGACGAACGCCTTGGGCCCGTCGGACCCGAGGCGTTCGCCACGACCGGCGGCCACGATCAGCGCGACCGCCTCAGACATCGGTTCGCGTGTCCGTCAGGACTTGGCGGCAGCAGCCACCTGTGCGCCCGCCGACTCGGCGAGGAGGTCGTCGAGGTAGGCCTCGGCGTCGTCCTCGGACTTGTCCAGCGCGTACATCAGCTCGGAGGCCAGGATCTTCTTGGCGCGGGTGTACATCTGCTTCTCGCCCGTCGACAGGCCCTTGTCATGCTCCCGGATCGCGAGGTTGCGGACGACCTCGGCGGTCTCGAAGATGATGCCCGTCTTGATCTTGTCGCGGTTGTGCTTGAACCGGCGGTTCCAGTTCTTGGGCATCTCGGAGAGCTCGTCCTGAAGGACGGCGAGGACCTTCTGCACGGTCTCCTCGTCGATGATGTGGCGCAGCCCCGCGATGCCGGCGTTCTCGCACGGGACCATCACGGTCATGTCGTTGTGGAGGATCTTGATGGTGAGGTACTCGCGCTCCTCACCGAACATCTTCTTCACTTCCTTCTTGAGGACCTTGCCCGCTCCGTGATGCGGATAGACGACGTGGTCGCCGATCTCGAAGTCGATGTTGACGATCACCAGGGGCTCGAGGTCCTCGTCGGTGAACTGGTCTTGGGTCATCTCGGAAATGGTGTGCTCCTTGGTCAGCCGACCGCGTTCGTGCGGTGCGGTGGTGCGGTGATGCGGTTGCCTTAGCGGGTCTTGTGCCGCGGCGGTCCTACCTGTGTCCTACGTCTGCAAGTAACGGTCCACGAGGTTGATCTCCTGCAGCCGGCGAAGGCCCTCGCGGATGTCCTTCGCCCGGATCTCCCCCACCCCCTCGACGGTCTCCAGCTCGGCGTCGGTGGCGGCGAGCATCTCGTCCAGACCGCCGAACTCCTTGACGATCTGCTGGACGACGAGCTTGGGGAGGCGGGGGATGCGGCCCAGGATCCGGTAGCCACGGGGTGACACCGGATAGTCCAGGGTGTTGAGCTTGCGGTCGTACCCCATGAGCTCGGCCAGGCGGCCGAAGTCCAGGAGGTCCTGGTGCGGAAGTCGGCCGATCTGGTCCAGCGCCGACGCGAAGTACTCGTCGCTGTCCTCGGCGAGGTAGTCGTGCACGAGGGCGGCCTTGTCGGCGGCGGTGCCGACCATGGTCTCCTCCAGCTGCATCTCGATGAGGCGGCCCTCGCGGCCGAGCTCGACGATGTAGCGCTCGATCTCCACGGCCATGCGCGTCACGAGCTCGGAGCGCTGCAGGACGGTGAGGACGTCGTGCAGGGTGGCGCCGCCCTCGAACTCCAGCGCGGTGA
>JAOPZJ010000413.1 GCA_025964155.1 Solirubrobacterales bacterium | reverse complement strand
ACGGCCTGCTCGGACCGTGGCGGGCGCGTGCCGACGTGGTTCGAGCTCGACGGCATCCGCCGCCGCACCGGTATCCGCTGGGCCAACGGCGACCTCAGCCAGTACGAATGGACCAGCGACATCGGTGATGCGGCCACGCGCTCGGTGCTGGCGCTGGGGTTCAGCGGCCTCAACTTCGGACCCACCGCGGACAACAGCGAGCTGTACTACCGCTGCGTGTTCGACAAGGTCAACGGCTGACGACGTGCCCCGCGTAAACGGGGTGGAAGGGGAACGGCCGCGCCAGGGGGTGCATCTACTGCGGTCAGGGCAACGGTAGATGCACTCCCCGCCTCCGGAGGTCGCCGAGTGTCGGGTTCGCCCGCCTCAGCCGGGTGGATGTGACGCTCAGGCGGAGGGCCCTCGGGCGCGGCGCCGGCTGGAGGGACTAGCAGACCCAGGCGGTACCGAACAGGGACCAGGTGTCGCGTTCCGGTCGCCACAACGCATCGGCGCGCCCGGCTAGGCTTCGCGAGCATCGGAGGGCAGACGCAAGGGTGCGCTGCGCAACTGGCGCTGCTCGACGCTGAGGAGGCCGGCGGCGATGAGGAGCAAAGCTGAGGTCGGGGCCAGCATCCCGGTCAGTTGCTGGTCGCCCAACGCTCCGGCGCCGGCGACTACCCCGGTGGCCCAGCTCGCCCACATGACGAGCGACAACGGGAGCCGGCACCGCTGGAGCGTGAACGTCACGACGAGCAGCCAGGCGGAGGTGAGCACCACCAGTTCGCTCGGACTCCACGTCGTGGACCAGGACGGATCTGCCGACGTCCGGATGGCGAGCATCGCGATCCCAACGAGGTGGAGCCACACCGCGATCGTCAAACGCATGACCGCAGCATACGGGGCGTCATGGGAGGCAACTCGTCGAGTCGGGTGTCGTCGGCGAGCGCTTCGAGCGAGGCCCAGCGGACCCCGGCCGTCTTGATCTGCGCCAGGCGTTCGCGCGCCTCCACATGCAGGTGGGCCATCGCCGCTCGCACCACCACGTGGGCATCGAGGTCCCCATGCTCAAGCCAGTCGACGACCTCGGCCATGAGGCTCGCAACGTCATCGTCATCCGGTCCTGTATAGGCCGGGTCGCCGCCCGCTGGGCTGGTCACGTAGGTCGCTCCGGTCCGCCAGAGCCCCGGCGATCGTTCGCGTTGGAAGACGCATGCGTCGAAGTGCAGGTCCAGGATGACCCGGTCGAGCGCCCTGGGAGGTGGCTACCGACCGCGACCAGTCGATCCATGATCAAGGTCCGCGTTCCGTGAGCCGGAGGAGCTCGAGCTGTGTTCCAGCGCCACCCGCGGTACGAGCCTGCCCAACGGCTGCGGCAGCCACCAGGCGCGCGGGCCGAGGAGCTCCATCGCGGCCGGGACGATGAGGCAGCGGATGACGAGCGCGTCGAAGACGACGGCGGTCGCGAGCCCGAGCCCGAACTGCTGCATCATCCGGTCGGGGTTCAGCAGGAACGCGCCGAAGACCACCATCATGACCAGGCCGGCTGCGGTGATGACGCGACCGGTGCCGGCGAGCCCTTCGCGCACTGCGCGGGAGGCATCGTGGTCCTGCTGCCAGGACTCGTGCATGCGCGAGACAAGGAAGACCTCGTAGTCCATCGACAACCCGAAGACGATCGCGAAGATGAGCACGGGGATGACGGTCTCGACCGGTCCGGGCTCGACGCCGAAGAGGCCGTGCTGGAAGACGAGTGTCACGACCCCGAGCGATGCGCCGATCGTCAGGACGTTCAACAGCGCCGCTTTGATCGGGATGAGCAGCGAGCGGAAGGCGACGAGCAGCAGCAGCGCTGATAGGCCGATCACGATTGCGAGGAAGCCCGGCAGGCGCCGGCCGACGAGCTCTCCGCCGTCGGCGTTGGCGGCGGTCGCGCCGCCGACGAGCAGCTTCGTGTGGGTGGCGCGCGCGACCGGTGGCAGCACGTCGTGGCGGAGCAGTTTGAGGAGGCTGTCGGTCGCGTCGGCCTGCGGCGAGGTCTGCGGGATCGCGGTGACCGTGGTGAGATGGCCGTCGGTCGAACGGACCGGCGTGCCGACCTCGGCGATGCCGGGCGTCCGGCGAAGCGCCGCCCGCAATGCTTTGGCGGCGCCGGGGGAGGCGCCCTCGGCGACGACCACGAACGGTCCGTTGACACCCGGCCCGAAGCCGCGGGCGAGGAGGTCATAGGCCTTGCGGCTGGTGGTCGTGCGGGGGTCGTTGCCGGCGTCGGCCGAGCCGAGGCGCATCCCGAGCGCGGGGAGCGCGAGCAGGGCCAGCACGAGCACGCCGACCGCGGCGACGTGTGTCGGACGGCGCTGCACCCATCGGGCCCACACGCGCCAGCGGTCGCCCTCCCGCCCGCGTGTCCTCCCGGCGCGCCGGCGCACGCCGCGCTCGATGCGCCCGCCGGCGACGGCCATCAGCGCGGGCAGCAGCGTCAGCGAGGCGAGCATCGTCACGAGGACCGTCAGCGAGACGGCGAGCGCAATGCCCTGTAGGAACCCGAGCCCAATCGCAAAGAGGCCCAGCAAGCCGATGATCACCGTCGCGCCCGCGAACACGACCGACCGTCCGGCGGAGTCCAGCGCCGCCGACAGCGCGGCCTCGCGATCCTGGCAGGCGAGCAGCTCGGTGCGGTAGCGCGAGAAGATCAGCAGCGCGTAGTCGATGCCGACACCGAGCCCGACAAGCGTCATCAGCGGCGGCGTGTACGAGGTGACGGCGACCACGTGGGAGGCGATCGCGATCAGGCCCGTGGTGCTGCCCACCGCGATGAGGGCCGTCAGTAGCGGCAGCCCGGCGGCCAGCAGCGACCCGAACGTGAACGCGAGCACGACGAGCGCCGCCAGCGAGCCGGCCGACTCGGCCAGGCTGGAGGGCGGCGCCTGGCCGTAGCGGATCGCGTCGCCCCCGAGCTCCACGTCAAGCCCGCCGCCGCGCGCGTCCTGGGCGGTGTCGATGACCTTGCGGACGCCGGCGGCCGCGACCTCTGCGGGACGGCCGGCGAGCTTGACCGTGGCGTAGGCGACCGTTCCATCGCGCGACACCGCCTCCGGGTTGGCGTATGGGCTCTGCACCTCGGCGACGTGCCCAAGCCGCCGCACCGCGCTCAGCATGCGCTGGACACGGGCCCGGGTCGCAGGCCGGGTCACGCCGCCGCGGTCGCGCACGACGATCTGGACGCTGTCGCCGGCCTGGGCGGGCGCATGACGGGCGAGGTCGTCAACGACCCGCTGGGACTCCGTGCCGGGGAGCGATACGGCGTTGTCGTAGGTGCTGCCCGCGGCCATCGAGATCCCGGTGACCGCGACGAGGACTGCCACCCACAGGCCCAGCGCACGCCGTCTGCGCCGCTGGGCCCATCCGGCCAGCCGCTCGAACCGGCTGGCACGGCGGCGGGCGCTGGACGGAGGGGCGGGGAGCGGAAGCTTGGCGGTCATGCTCCGAGCATTCCGAGCCGGAGCGGCGCCGCCCACGGACGCGGGTCCACGCTTGCCCACCCCGCAGTGCCGGCAGACCCCGACCCAGGTCGTAGTCGTCCTGCACCCTGGGTGGTGGTGGCTCGCGCCCCACGCGCGTACGCTCAATGCACCATGGCCGTCGCGGAACCTGACCCGTTGGGCATCGCCGGCTGGCAACGGCTGGTGCTCGCCGGCGGCCCGGCGGGACGCGACGACCGCGCACGCGACCGGCTGGTGGACTTCGCGATGTTCGCGATGGCGGCCGGCGGTGGGGCATACGTCCTGGCGTCGACCTGGGGCGAGCATCCCGGCCCGTTCGTCGCGGTCGACATCGCGCTCGGTGTGCTGGCTTGTGCGGCGCTCTGGCTGCGTCGCCGCCATCCGGTCGGTGTCGCGCTGCTCGTCGTGACGTTGTCGGCCGTCTCGGGCTTGGCCGCGTTCGCGCCGCTGCCCGCCGTCTTCAACGCCGCTATCCGCGCTTCGCGTCGCGCCCTGGTAGCCATCGCTGCGCTCACCGTGATCGCCACGACGACGTTTGCGTTGCTCTATCCGGACGGCCCGGACGGGCGCGGCGCCGGCTGGCAGATCATGATGGGCGTGCTGCTGACGGCGGTCGCCATCGGCTGGGGTCTCTTCGTCCGGGCACAGCGGGACCTCGTCCGGTCTCTGCAGGAGCGCGCGCAGTTCGCGGAGGCCGACGAGCGACTGAGGATCACACGCGCCCGTGAGGGCGAGCGCCGCCGCATCGCCGGCGAGATGCATGACGTCCTGGCCCACCGGCTGTCGCTGCTGGCGCTGCACGCCGGGGCGCTCGAGTCCTACGACGACGTCCTGCCAAAGGGCCTGGCCGACGCGGCGGGCATCGTGCGCGTGAGCGCCTACACCGCGCTGGAGGAGCTGGGCCAGGTCATCGGCGTGCTGCGCGAGAGCGACGACGCGCTCGCGGCGCCCCAGCCGACCCTGGGCCACGTCCCGGCGCTCGTCGAGGAGTCGCGCGCCACCCAGATGCGCGTCGCCTGTCGCATCGACGTGGCGGAGGCCGAGGCGGTCCCGGAGATGGTGGGGCGAACGGCCTACCGCGTGGTGCAGGAGGGCCTGACCAATGTGCGTAAGCACGCCCCCGGGCCCAGCGACGTCGACCTCACGATCGCGTCGGACGACGGCCCGCGGCTGACCGTCGAGCTCGTCAGCCGCCCGACGGTCGGCGCGCCGGGATCGTCCGCGCAGCCGCCCGGCGTGCCCGGCGGAGGCGTGGGGCTCATCGGCCTGGCCGAACGCGTCGCGCTTGCGGGCGGGCGCCTGGAGCACGGGCCCGCACCGGGCGGCGCGTTCATGCTGCGCGCGACGCTGCCGTGGACGCCATGACCGCCCCGATCCGCGTTCTCGTCGTCGACGACGACCCGCTCGTGCGGTCCGGCGTGCAGCTCATGCTCGCGCGCGCGAAGACCGTCGAGGTCGTGGCCGAGGCCGAGGACGGCCAGGACGTCCTCGGCGCCGTCGACCGCCATCGGCCCGACGTCGTGCTGATGGACATCCGGATGGTGCGCCTCGACGGCGTCGCAGCGACGCGCCTGCTGCGCTCCCAGCCCGACCCCCCTGCGGTGCTGATGCTCACGACCTTCGACGCCGACGCCCTGGTCCTGCGAGCGCTGGAGGCGGGCGCAGCGGGCTTCCTGCTCAAGCACACGCCACCGGGCGAGATCATCCGCGCGATCGAGCAGGTGCACGCGGGCGAGAGCATTCTCTCGCCGGCGATCACGCGCCGGCTGATCGCGATGGTCACGGGCGACAGCGACACCACGGCGCGGCAGGCCGACGCCCGCCGGCGCCTCGCAGCGCTCACCCCGCGCGAGCTCGAGGTCGCCGCGGCCGTCGGCCGCGGGCTGTCGAACGCCGAGATCGCGGGCGAGCTGCACATGAGCGTCGGCACGGTCAAGGCGCACGTCACCAAGGTCTTCGCGAAGCTCGCGGTCGACAACCGCGTGCAGATCGCGCTGCTCGTCCAGGAGGCCGACCTCGCCGCCGGTCCCTAGTGTCCCGAGTCGTTAGTGCCGCGCAGGAGGCTGTCCCAAGACCGGACCTTCTGCTGGTACTCGGCCGGGCAGGCCTGAAGGCGGGCGGAGCCGAGGAGGCCGAGCTTCCTGACCGCTTGCATCGACGCATCGCTCGGCGCCATCGTGGAGGCATGACGGAG
>JAOPZJ010000408.1 GCA_025964155.1 Solirubrobacterales bacterium | reverse complement strand
AGCACCTCCAGCTCGCGCTTGGAGAGGTTGCCGGCGATCGTGTCGTCGACCTCCGGCACGAGCGCCGCCGCGGCGCGCGTGGCGCCCGTGCCCTCGCCGCCGCCGCTGACGAGCTCGACCTCGGCGTCCAGATACTCGGCGACGACGGCCTCGGTGCGCTGCAGCAGCCGCCGGAGCTCCTGGCCTTGGGCGCGGAGGCGGTCGGTGAGGCGGGCCCGCTCGACGGCGTAGCCGAAGCCCTCGGCGAACGCCCACAGCGCGTCGCGGTCGAAGTCGTCCACCCGGCGCGGTTTGAGCCGGTGGTCGGCGTGGATGAAGCCGATCACGCGACCCTCGGGCATGATCGGCGCCGCGACGTAGGAACGGGTGTCGTACGCGGCGGCGAGCTCGGCGAAGACCCGCGGGTTGCCGACGACCTGCTGGATCGCCATCGGGCGGCGGCGGCGGACCATCTCGGTCTCGATCACCTGCATGGCGAGCGCAGCCGGGTGCGCGCGGCTGAACGCGAGCAGCCGCGCGGCGGCGTCCGGGTCCCCGTCGACCCAGAATGACTCGGCCAGCAGCTCCTTGTCGCGGACGCGGTACAGCACGGCCCGGTCAAAGCCGCAGGCCTGGCACGCCGTGCGCGGGGCGGCGGCGATCATCGCGTCCGCGCTCGGCATCTGCCGCAGGTGAGCCAGCGCCTCGTGCACGCGGGCCAGGACGCCCAGACGGCCACGGACGCGGTCGTCGGCCGCCTGGTCACGGCGCTCGTGCAGGGCGACGAGCGCCGCGCACGCGGCCCGCAGTTCCGGCGCCGCGTCCTCGGTCAGCGAGGCGATGCGCTCCTCGAGATCGGCCGCCTCGTCGTCCAGGGCGGCCCGCTGCGTGGCCGAGGCGCTCGCGGGCGGGTCCTCGGGCCAGGGTGGGAGCGCCCCGGCGAGCGGGTGCACGGGCGCCGGGGCACCCGTCGGCACGGCGGTCATGGTGAGGACGCTACCGGGGTCGGGCGGCGCTGTGCGCGGCGTCGTCGTGCGCGTCGCCGGACAACGCGTCTCCCTTGGCCGTGCGGGCGTAGACGACCCTGCGGCCCTCGCGGCGTGCGGCCACAAGGCCGGCACGCCGCAGGACGCCCAGGTGCTCGCTGATGCCCCCGGCACTGGCCGCCAGGCGCTGGGCGAGCTCCTGCGTGGAGGCGGGGCGGCCGAGGCCGATGAGGACGCGGGCGCGGCCACGACCCAGCAGCGCCTCGAGCGCCTCGTCATCGCGTCCGTCGGGCGCCCAGAGGTCGGCGACGCCGGCAGGTGGGTAGACGAGCGCCGGCTGCCAGGGCGGGTCGACCATCGGCCAGACCGTCGGCCAGGCGAACACCGCCGGCACGAGCAGCAGGCCGCGACCGGCGAGGTCCACGTCGACCTTGGCCTTGCGCCGGGACACGTGCACCGCGCCGTCGTCCCAGCGGACGGTCTCGTGCAGGCCGGCGAACGCCGACTGCGGACCGACCGCGGCCAGGCGTCGCGCGCGCCACGCGATCTCCGCCTCGAGCAGGCCCAGGACCCGCTCCCACCGCGGCGCCAGGACCGCGTCCCAGAACCCCCGCATCTGCGCCACCAGCTCACGGATCGCCTGCACCGGGCGCTCGACGAACACCCGCGCCGCGGGCGGGAGCCCGCCGGGGTACGCGCGACCGATCTCGACGGCGACCTGTTGGGCAGGCGTGCCGAGCACCCGCTCCAGCTCCTCACCGAGCTCGGCGTGCGGGACGCTCGGCGGCGGCGAGACGAAGTCCGGATGCCACGGGGTCTCGAGCGGCACGGCGATGTCGAGCAACCCGAGGTCCAGATCGGCGATCCGCGGCGCCGCCCACGAGGCCCAGGGCTGGTGGACGGCGAAGCGCTCGGGAGCCCGGACGGCGTCGAACGCGCCGACGAGCTCCATCAAGGGCGAGATGGCAAAGCGGGTTCGCAGCAGGTCGTCGTGTCCGAAGCGGTAGTGGACCACGGATTCAGCGTACGCCGAAGGGTCAGCCCTGTGTCCGACATCGTGCCGACGGCTGGAGCGCGCTGCGCGACGGCGACCGCCGCGTCGCCTGAGCTGTTCGCCTGCGCCCCGATGGCTTGCGTTCGTGCGATTGCCGGAGTAAGCCCGAGCAATGGGCAAGTTCGGCTTGGTCGACTTGGAAGCCGTCTCAGCGATCACCGCCCCGCTGCCCACGCGCTCGCCGGTGCGCACCCGCACGCCGGTCCGGCGCGTACTCGTCACGGACGCGGAGAACCGCTCGGCGCTGGCCGCGATCCGCAGCCTCGACGCCATCGGCTTCGCCGTCACGGCGGCGGCCAGGACGCCTCTGGCCGTCGGACAGTGGTCGCGCTCCTGCGCCCGGCGCCTGTCGCTCCCCCTCGCCCGCGCCGACACCGACGGCTTCGTCGAGGGCATCGCTGCGGCGTTGCGCTCCGACCCCCACGCTCTGCTGCTCCCGTGCAGCGACGCGTCGCTGCTGGCCGTGTCGGCCGCCCGTGAGCTTCTCGAGCCGCTGCTGGGGGCGGGGCTCGGTCTGCCGTCGCACGACGTGGTCGTGGCCTGCCTCGACCGCCGGCATGTGCATCGCGCCGGGGCGAGCGCCGGCCTGCCCGCGCCGGCGACCGTCGAATGCTCCGGTGTCGAAGCGGCCGAGCGTGCCGCCCGTGAGCTGGGACCCCCGGTGATCGTCAAGCCGGTCCGCTACGAGCGCCGTGGCAACGGGACGATCCAGCGTGAGAACAGTCGGCTGGCGCCCGACCTCGACAGGCTACGCCGGATCGTCCCGCTGTACGGCGAGCACTGCCTCATCCAGCGCTATCAGCCCGGCACCACGTACTCGTGCGGCGGCATGGCGGTGAACGGCGAGCTGGCCGGCGTGTGCCTGAGCCGCTACCTGCGCACCTGGCCGGTCGCCTCGGGCAACGCGGCCTTCTCGGAGACCGTCCCGGCCGACCCACGGCTCACCGCGCAGGTCGGCGCGCTGGTACGCGAGCTTGAGTGGGAGGGGCTCTTCGAGCTCGAGGTGATCCGACGTCCCGACGGGGGCTTCGCGGCCATCGACTTCAACCCGCGCGTGTACGGCTCGATGGCGCTCTCGAGCGCGGCGGGGGTGGACCTGACCGCGCTGTGGGCCGCCTGGGCGACGGGCGGCCGGATGCCGGCGGCGATGCGCACAGCGGCGCCCGGGCTCACCTACCGCTGGGAGGAGGCCGACCTGCGCAACCTGCTGTGGCTCGCCCGGAACGGCCGGCGGCGGGACGCGGCGCGCGTGCTCCGGCCCGTGCGCGGGACCGTGCATCCGGTCGGGCGCGCCGACGACCCGGCGCCG
>JAOPZJ010000380.1 GCA_025964155.1 Solirubrobacterales bacterium | reverse complement strand
GTGCCAGGTCTTGCGGGCCACGGCGCGAAGCTCGGAGACGGCCTCGCCGGAGAGCGTCACGACGACCGCGACCCTGGGGCGGCTCAGCCACCAGGCGATCGCGGGCGCGAGGCACCACGACGCCAGCACGGGGGACGCCGCGGCCAGCGACGACGGGTGCACCAGCGCCACCAGCGCGGCGATCGCCACCGCGATCGCGGTCGATGGCCACATCGTCAGCACGAACGAGAAGAGGCCGCCGCCGAGGCGACGCTCGGTCGACGCGGCGGTCTCCCACTCCAGCAGGTTCGTGTGCGTGATGTACAGGCGGACGACGGTCCTCACGATCGCGTCGGTGAGGTTTTTCGCCTGGTTCGCCAGGAACGCGATCGACATCCCGGCCTGGCCGAGCATCGCCGGCACGCTGTCGCGCCAGCGGAGGAACGGCGCGATCGTCCCGCCGCGAACCGCCTGGATGGCCGAGCCGATCGCGAGCTGGAGCAACGGCAGGGCGGGCACCATCAGGCCGAGGAGCGTCCAGGTCCAGGGGGAGCCGGGGAGCACCGTCCAGCCGAGCGTGAACAGGACGAGCAGCGACAACGGCACGAGCGAGCGACGCAGGTTATCCAGCAGCTTCCAGCGCTCCAGCGTCGGCTGCGGGTTGGGGCGCGTGCCCGAACTCGTGGGCACGGTGCGCATCAGCCACGGCAGCAACTGCCAGTCGCCGCGTGCCCAGCGGTGCTCGCGGCGGGCGTAGGCGTGGTATCGGGCCGGGAAGTCGTCGAACATCTCGGTGTCCGACAGCAATCCGCAGCGCGCGTGGTTCCCTTCGATCAGGTCGTGGCTGAGGATCGCGTTGTCGGGGAACGCATGGCCGGTCGCGGCCTCGAAGCTATCGAGGTCGTAGATTCCCTTGCCGGTGAACGAGCCGATGCCGAACAGGTCCATGTAGGAATCGCTGGCCGCCGTGGAGTACGGGTCGATGCCGCCCGACGACGCCAGCAGGCCGGCGAACCGCGAGTGCGTCGACGCCGTGAGGTGGAAGCTGACGCGCGGCTGGAGCACGCCGTACCCCTCGACCACGCGGCCCGCGTTCGGGTCGAAGCGGGGTGTGTTGAGCGGGTGCGCGAGAGTGCCGATCATCCGCCTCGCGGTATCGCGGGGCATCTGGGTGTCGGCGTCGAGCGTGATCACGAACCGCACGTCGCGGAGCTGCGCGGGGTCGTCGCTGAACGCCGCGTAGCTCGTATCGGTCGCCCCCCGGACCAACCGGTTGAACTCCGAGAGCTTGCCGCGCTTCCGCTCCCAGCCCATCCAGACCCCCTGGACCGGGTTCCAGAGGCGTCGGCGGTGGAACAGGAAGAACTTCGGCGGGCCGCCGGTCGCATAGCGAGCGTTCAGCCCGGCGACGCGCTCGAGCGCGTCGGCGACGTACCCGCTGTCCTCGGGGCGATGCTCCTCCTCGGCGTCGGCAAAGTCGGTCAAGAGCGCGAACCGGAGCGAGGGGTCGGGGTTGGCGAGGTAGTGGATCTCCAGCCGCTCCAGCAAGACCGAGGCGCTCTGCGGGCGCACCAGCATCGAGGGCATCACCACGATCGTGTTGCAGTCGGCCGGGATGCCCTCCTTCAGCTCCAGCTTGGCCAGGACGCGCGGCGGCAGGAACAGCGTCAGCGCGTGGTTGACGATCCCGACGGCCAGCTCGCCGACGGGCATCGCCAGCGCGGCGAGCGCCAGCGGCAGCCACCAGGTCAGCAGCGAGCCACCCAGACCGATCGCCGCGAAGGCCGCCATCAGGGCCACCCACGCGACGCTCATCGACCCGAAGTAGACCGTGCGCGGGTGCGCGAGCGTCCAGTCGAGCAGGCGCTCGCGGGAGCGCGGGCGGTAGGCGAACTCGCGTCGCAGGCGGAATCGGCCGTCGCCGATCAGGTAGTAGCCGACGTGCTCGCGTGAGGGGCCTTCGCCGGCCGCGGTCTGCGCCATCTCGACCGCGCGGGCCGCCACGGCTCGCTCGTCGACCCGGGATCGCCGGGCGACGTCCTCCACGGCCCGTCGCTGGCGGTCGCGGGTGGGGAAGTCCTGGAGCGGGTAGACGCCCGAGGGGTCCAGGCGGAGGATCGCCTCGACGCGGCTGGCCCGCTCGACGAACGCCTTCCAGTCGAGCGCCGCGACCAGCCGCAGGCTGATCACGCAGTTGCCGACCGACACGCCGTTCGCGGCCTGGCGGCGATGCTCGCGGCGGAGGCTCTCGTTCGCCTCGACCCCGCGAGCTTCCAGCTCCGCCTCCAGGCGGACGAGCGTCCGGGTCGCGTTCGGGCCGCCGTCGCGGAGCAGTTGCAGGGCGCGCGCCACGAACGGGTCCGACGGCACGATCGACGAGGGCAGGGGGGCCGCCATCCGGGCCGCGTTCGGGTCTTCGGGCTCGGTCGGTTGCAGCGCCTCGGCGGCGAACTGCTCGGCCCGCCGACGCTCGTCCCAGCCCCAGAGCATCTGGTCGGCCAGCCGCCGGAGATTTTCCAGCAGAGCCAGCCGCAGCATCGTCGGCAGCGCCCA
>JAOPZJ010000374.1 GCA_025964155.1 Solirubrobacterales bacterium | reverse complement strand
GTCGTCGACCCCGAGGCTGGTGGTGGTGAGGAAGTTGGCGAGGACGAGCGCGTCCTCCATGGCCATGCAGCCGCCCTGGCCGAGGTCGGGGGCGGCGGTGTGGGCGGAGTCGCCGAGCAGCACCACGTTGCCGTCGTGCCAGCGGCCGTTGCGGACCGTGTTGAAGTTGAGCCACTTCGAGTTGTTGGCCACCAGCCGGCGGTCGCCGAGGATCGCGGCGAACTGCTCGCGGCAGAACGCGATGCTCTCCTCGTCGCTCTCGCCCGGCAGGAGGCTGAGCGCCTCGCTGCGGTCGAGCCCCGCGCGGCGCCAGGTGGCCTCATCGGTCTCGACGATGAAGGTGCTCATCGTGTCGTCGTACGGGTAGCCGTGGATCTGGAATACGCCGAACTCGGTCTCCACGATGTGGAAGGTGAAGGCCTCGAAGACGAGGTTGGTGCCGAGCCACATGAACTTGCTGTGGCGGCGGTCGAGCTGGGGCAGGAACGCCTCGGCCCGCTCCGTGCGGATCTGGCTGTTGATGCCGTCGGCGGCGATCACCAGGTCGTAGTCGGCCCTCAGCTCGTCCAGCGGCGGCGCCTCGGTGAGGAAGTGCAACTCGGCGCCGAGGTCGGCCGCGCGCTCCTGGAGGATGTTCAGCAGCCGCAGGCGGCCGAGCGCGGAGAAGCCGTGGCCGCCCGACGTCCGGACGGTCCCCCGGTAGTGGACGTCGATCTCACCCCAGCGCGCGAACTCGCCGGCGATCTGCGCGTAGGTGATCGGGTCGGCGGCCTCGAAGGCGTTCAGCGTCTCGTCGGAGAACACGACGCCGAAGCCGAACGTGTCGTCGGCGGCGTTCCGCTCCCACACGGTGACTTCGTGGCCGAGCCGGCGGAACAGGATGGCGGCGTAAAGCCCACCGGGGCCACCTCCGGCGATCGCGATCCTCATGCGTGCTCCTTCCGTGGTGGCGCGAACAGGGCGCGCGCGATGATCTCGCGCTGGATCTCGGATGCGCCCTCGTAGATCCGGGGTGCACGCACCTCGCGGTAGAGGTGCTCGAGCAGGTGGCCGCGCTGCAGCGCGGTCGCACCGTGGAACTGGATGGCCGCGTCGACCGCTTCCTGCGCGACCTCGGTGGCCATGAGCTTGGCCATCGCCGCCGCCTGCGTCGTCGGGCGGACGCCGCGGTCATACGCGGTGGCTGCGTTGTGGACGAGCAGGCGTGCGGCCTGGACGCGCGTGGCGATGTCGGCCATGCGGTGCGAGACTGCCTGGAAGTCGCGGAGGGGGCGGCCGAACGCGGTGCGCTCGTTGGTGTAGGCGACGGTCGCCTCGATCGCGGCCTGCGCCATCCCGATCGCGAACGCACCGACGCTCGGGCGGAACATGTCGAGGGTCTGCATCGCGACTCGGAAGCCGCCGTCGACCTCGCCGAGCAGGTACTCGCGCGGGACGCGCACGCCGTCGAAGACGAGCCGCCCGATCGGGTGGGGCGAGACGAGCTCGATGTGCTCGCCGCTGAGGCCCGGAGTGTCCCGGGGGACGAGGAACGCGGTGAGGCCGCGGGCACCGGCGCCGGCGGTCGTGCGGGCGAAGACGGCGTAGACATCGGCGTCCGGCGCGTTGGAGATCCAGATCTTCTCGCCGGTCAGGCGGAAGCCGTCGCCGTCGGGAATGGCCTGCAGGTTCAGCGCGGCGACGTCGGTTCCGGCCTGCGGCTCGCTCAGCGCGAACCCGGCCGCGGCCTCGCCGGCGGCGAGGCGCGGGATCCATTCGTCGACGGCTTCACGCGTGCCGGACTGCAGCAGCGGGAAGCTGCCGAGGCCTTGGACCGCGAAGGCGGTCTCAGCCTCGGTGCAGCCGTGCGCCAGGCCCTCGCGAATGAGGCAGAGGTCGAGCGCCGAGACGTCCGGGCGCCACGTGCCGCCTTCCTGCGTGAAGAGGCGGCCGAGCAGCCCGTGCTCGGCGAGGAGCGCGAGGAGCGGACGGTTGATCTCGCCCTCGCGGCCGGCCTCGGACGCCGGCGCGAAGACGGTGGTGGCGAGCTCGGAGGTGGACGCGAGCAGCGCGCGGTGATCGTCGCTGAGATGGACGTCGAGTGCGGTGGTCATCGGGCGCCCTCCTCGGGGATCACGGCGACGCACATCAGCTCGATGAGCGCGGGCTCGTCGAACAGGCGGGTCACGCCGAACAGGCCGGTCGCCGGGTAGTGGCGGCCGAAGTGCTGCTTCCACACCGCGCCGAGCGCCGGCAACTGCGCGCGGTAGTCCGCCGGATCGGTGACGAAGATCTGGATCGAGACGATGTCCTCCGGGACGCCGCCGGCCGCGCGCAGTGCGGCGACGACGTTCCCTGCCACGACGTCGAGCTGCTCGGGGAGCGTGGTGCCGTGAATCTCGCCGTCGGGGCCGAGGGCGGTCTGGCCGCCGAGATGCACGAGGCGCCCGGGTGCGGCGACGACGGCGTGGGCGTATCCGACGGGCTCGCCCAGCTCGGGCGCGACGACGATGCGGTGCGCCATGTCAGCGGCCCTCCCATTTCGGGGGCCGCTTTTCCGACCACGACTTGTAGAACTCGCCGTGGTCATGGCCGAGCATGAGGAGTGCCTGGGTCGATGCCTCGAGCTCGATCGCGCTCGCGAGGTCCATGTCGAGCTCGCGGCTGATCAGCGTCTTCGTCGTCGCGAACGCCAGCGCGGGGCCGTCCGCGAGCCGGCGGGCGAGCGCCGCGGCGCGGGCTGGCAGCTCCTCGTCCTCGATGACCTCGCTCGCCAGGCCGAGGGCGACGGCGCGCTCGGCCGGCACCTTGTCACCGAGCATGAGCAACTCGGTGGCGTGGCCGAGGCCCACGATCCGGGGCAGGAGGTACGCCGCGCCCATGTCCGCGCCGGACAGGCCGACGCGCGTGAAGAGGAACGCGAAGGACGCCGACCGCGCGACCAGGCGGAAGTCGCTCGCGAGCGCGACCACGGAGCCGGCCCCGGCGGCGATGCCGTTGATGGCGGCGATGATCGGCAGCGGGCAGTCCCGCATCGCCTTGATCATCAGGCCGGTCATGCGCGTGAACCGCAGCAGCTCCGCGGCCTCCATCTTCTGGAGCTCGCCGATGATCTCCTCCACGTCCCCGCCGGAGCAGAAGCCACGCCCCTGGCCCGTGACGACGATCACCTTCGCGTCCTCGCGCAGGGGAAGCTCGGCGAACAGGTCCCGGAGGTCCGCGTACGCCTCGAACGTCAAGGCGTTGAGCTTGTCAGGACGGTTCAGCGTGACCGTGGCGACGCCGTCGGCGATCGACACGTCGAAGTGCTGCCAGTCCTCGGTGAACGGCACCGAGGCGCGGAACGGACTCATGCTTGGACTCCTCCTCCGTCGAGAATCAGGGTCTGACCGTTGATGGACGCCGCCTCGGGCGAGGCGAGCCACACGACCGATGCGGCGACCTCGGCGGCGGTCAGGAGCCGGCCGAGGGGAGAGGTGTCAGCGAGCGCCTGGACGCTGTCCTGCGCGCTGCGCCCCGTCGAGGCGACGATGCGCTCGACGGACCGCTCGGTCATCTCGGTGTCCACGAACGTCGGGCAGACCGCGTTGGCGGTGACGCCGGTGCCGGCCAGCTCGGACGCGGCGGCGCGCATCAGGCCGACGGCAGCGTGCTTGGAGGCGGTGTAGGCGGCGGTGTACGGCGCGCCGACGCGTCCGGCCGTGGAGGCCACCGTGATGATCGCGCCGCGTCCGCGCCGGCGCATCCCCCCGATCACCGCGCGGGTGCACAGGAAGGCGCCGGTGGCGTTCACGGCGAGCTGCCGGTTCCAGCTCTCGAGCGTCGTGCGGTGCAGCGGCGCCGCCTCGGAGATGCCGGCGTTGTTCACGAGGACGTCGACCGGCAGGTCGTCGAGTACGGCCGCGACCTCGGTCTCGCTGCTGATATCGCAGACGATGCCGCGCGCTCCCTCGAGGGCGGCGAGGGCGGTCGCGTCACGGCCGAGGGCGATGACGTCGTCGCCGAGCGCGACGAAGCGCGACACGACCTCGAGGCCGATCCCCTTCGCGCCTCCGGTGACGATGACAAGACGGCTCATGCGAGGGCGCGCTCGCCGGTGATCGCCTCGCCGAGAATCAGCGTGTGCATCTCGGTGGTTCCCTCGTAGGTGAGGACCGACTCCAGGTTGTTGGCGTGGCGCATGACCGGGTACTCGGTCGTGATGCCGTTGGCGCCGAGGATCGTGCGGGCGTCGCGGGCGATGTCGAGCGCCACGCGGACGTTGTTGAGCTTGCCGATGCTCACGTGGGTGGGGTGGAGCGTGCCCGCGTCCTTCATGACGCCCAGGCGCCAGGCGACGAGCTGCGCCTTCTGCAGCTCCAGCATCATGTTGACCAGCTTCTGCTGGGTCAGCTGGAAGCCGGCGATCGGCCGGCCCCACTGCACGCGCGACTTGGAGTACTCCAGCGCGGACAGGTAGCAGGCCGTGGCGGCTCCGACGGCGCCCCAGGCGATGCCGTAGCGCGCCTCGTTGAGGCAGGAAAGGGGGCCGCGCAGGCCGGTGACCCCAGGGAGGACGGCGGAAGCGGGCAGCCGCACGTCCTCGAGGATCAGCTCGGAGGTGACGGAGGCACGCAGCGAGAGCTTGCGATGGATGTCGACCGTGGAGAAGCCCGGGGTGTCCGTGGGCACGACGAGGCCGCGGATGCCCTCGTCGGTCTGGGCCCACACGACGGCGACGGAGGCCACCCCTCCGTTGGTGATCCACATCTTGGTGCCGTTGAGGATCCAGTCGGTGCCGTCGCGTCGGGCGCGGGTGCGCATGTTGCCGGGATCGCTGCCGTGGTCGGGCTCGGTCAGTCCGAAGCAGCCGATCGCCTCGCCGCTGGACATGCGGGGAAGCCACTCCTGGCGCTGCTCCTCGCTGCCGAACTTCCAGATCGGGAACATCGCGAGGGACCCCTGGACGGAGACCAGGCTGCGCAGGCCGCTGTCGCCGAACTCCAACTCGCGGCAGGCGACGCCGTAGGCGGTCGCGCTCGCCCCGGCGCAGCCGTAGCCCGTGAGGTGCATGCCCAGGAGGCCGAGCCTGCCCAGCTCAGGAGCGAGCTCCGCGGGGATCGTCCCGGCGTCGAACCACTCGCCGACATCGGGGAGGATGCGCTCGGCCACGAAGCGGCGAACGGTGTCCCGGACCATCAGCTCCTCGCTGCCCAACAGGGAGTCGAGCTCGAGGGCATCGGGGGCCGTGATGGGCTTTGCGGAGGTGGAGGTGGCCGACATGGGCACAGACTCTACACATCAGCACGGTGCTATGTAGGCTTTTGTTTGCGGCACGTCGTTGGACATCGTCCACGGGGCTCGCTCCACGGGCTGGAGCCTGCCGGGCGGGCGTCACGGACCGACCCCCTTGCCTGCCGCGGGCGAGCGTGTGGGTTGCATAGCACCGTGCCACAGTGTCGATGGTGAACGCGCCGCACCCACCGAGTCGACGCCGGAAGAGGGAACCGCAGGCGGATCCCGTACCGGAACCACGGACCGAGACGCTCGGGAGGGAGGCCTCGCCGGGGGCGTGCGCCTAGCGCCGCGCGCGCGCCACCGGCTGGGCGACGGCACGGAAGTGCTCCTCAGCCGGCGCGGCCAGCGCGGAGTAGACCTCGTCGAAGGTGGCGACCACCTCCGCCCGCTGGGCGTGGCCGTCGCTGACCGTCTCCGGCAGCTCGGGGTCGGCGAACGGGAAGCCGCGGAAGCGGTGCAGGAGCAGGGTGCGCGTGACGAACGCCCGCTGAGGATCCAGGCCCTTGCGGCGCTTGGCCTTGCGGTACGGCCCGAACTCGGAGATGAAGGCGTCGTAGTTGCGCCCGACCGCCTCGAGGTCCCAGGCCTGCGCGATCAGGGCGACCGGCGGCAGGCCGCGTGACAGCCGACCGACCAGCACCGAGGCGTAGGCCTCGATCTCCAACTCGCGCAGGAGCAGCAGCACCTCCTGCTCGCGATTGCGCGCCGCGACCCACGTCGCGTCCTGCACGGAGCCGAAGCCGAGGAAGCGCAGCCGCGACGCGAAGCGGGAGCGCTCGACGCGGCGGGTCTCGGGGATGGCGTGCCACAGCACGGTCCAGATATCGGTGGCGGGAGCGGTGCGGCCGAAGCTGAAGATGCGCCGGTCGCCCTCGGTCATGAGCTCGTCCGCGCGCGTGGTGAGCGTGTAGGAGACGAGGCGCCCGGACTTGTGGCGGGCGAGCAGGCCCCGCGTGGCCAGGCGCGCCAAAGCGGCCCGGGCCGCCTCCGTCGAGAAGCCGAGCTCGCCGAGGATCTCGACCATGCCGCCGGACCAGACGGTCTCGCCGGGCTCACGCACGTAGGCGCCGAAGATCGTGAGGACGAGGTCCTGGGGTTGCAGCGCGGGGGCGGAGCGGGGCTCGGTCATGGCGCCTCCGGGGCGGGTACGGGGATGTCGTCCGGGATCGGCCGGACGGCGAGGGTCACGCGGCCGCTCGCGCACAGTCGTCCCTCGTCGTCGGTGATGCGCACATCCCACACCCACGTGGTGCGGCCCCGGTGCAGGGGCTCGGCCCGGCCGTGCAGCGTGCCGCCGGCGCACGGGCGCAGGAAGCTGGTGGCGTTGTGCATCCCGAGCGCGACCTTGCCGTCGCGCAGGACGTGCCAGTTGGTGGCGAACGAGGCAAGGGCCTCGGCGATGCTCGCGTACACGCCGCCGTGCACCACGCGTGTCGGCTGCAGATGGTGGGCGCGGACCTCGAGGCTGCCGTCGATCCCGTCCTCGTCGCACCGCGCGATGAGCAGACCGTAGTGGTCGTCGAAGGCGGAGTGGGTGGCGAGGGAATGGTCGGTCATGTTCTGCATGGCAACTCGCTGCCATGCGCAACATACCTCGCGGGCGCCGGTTGTGCGACCAGCCGTCGACATCCGGTCGGTGGCGCCCGGACCGCGTGTACTGGGTTGCCGCGGGTTGCCGCCGACGCGGTGCGACACGGAGGGAGGATAAATTCGACATTGCAACTCGCTGCCATGCCGAGTATGGTCGGCCCATGGAGCTGGGAATCGACCGAACGGCCGCTAGTGAGGATTCTACGGACGCCCCGTTGGGACCGCCGATGCTGCGGCTGACCGGCATCGTCAAGCGCTTTCCGGGGGTCGTCGCCCTCGACCGAGTGGATCTCGAGATCCGGGCCGGCGTCGTGCACGCCCTCACGGGCGAGAACGGCTCGGGCAAGTCGACGCTCGCCCGCATCGCGTCGGGCGCGCTCGGACCGGACGCCGGTCGGATCGAGGTCGACGGCGTCGAGCGGAGGATCGCCACGCCGAAGGAGGCGCTCGACCTCGGGATCGTCACGATCAGCCAGGAGCTGACGCTCGCGCCCACGCTGACCGTCGCCGAGAACGTGTTCCTCGGGCGCCTGCCCCGGACGCGGTTTCGGACGGTCGACTGGCCCCGCCTGCTGGCGGACACCACCGAGATCCTTGACAGCCTGGGCGTCCGCGTCGACCCCCGGCGTCCGGTCTCCGAGCTCAGCGTTGAGCTCCAACAGGAGATTGAGATCGCCCGGGCCGTGTCGTCCAGGTCGCGGCTGCTCATCCTCGACGAGGCGACCAGCTCCCTCTCGGAGGCCGCGACCTCGCGCCTCCTGGAGGTCGTCGAACAGGAGCGGGCCAAGGGGGTCGCCGTGCTCATGATCTCCCACCGCATGCCCGAGCTGTATCGCGCGGCGAGCATCGCCAGCGTCCTGCGCGACGGCCACCTCGTCGCCGACGTCCCGTTGCCCCAGACTCCGGAGACCGAACTGGTGCGCCTGATGGTCGGCCGCGAGCTGGGCGACTACTACCGCAAGCGCGCGATCGACCCGGGCGAGACCGTCCTGGAGGTCCGGGACCTGGCGTCGCTGGACGGCCAGCTGCTGCCGACCTCGCTGAGCGTGCGTCGCGGAGAGATCGTCGGCGTCGCCGGCCTCGTCGGCTCCGGCAAAGCCGAGCTCGGCCTGGCCCTCGGCGGCGCGATCCCCAGCGTAGGCACGGCGCAGGTGCTGGGCCGCGACGTGGACCTGTCCCAGCCGCGCACGGCGCTGGCGGGCGGCATCGGCTTCGTCCCGGACGACCGCAAGCGCGCGGCGCTCCTGCCGACGCGCAGCGTGGCCGAGAACTTCTCCGTCGCCTGGACCAACCAGCTCACGCGCGCCGGCATCGTCGACACGCGGACGGAGCGCCAGCGCGTCAGGGAGGCGATCGAGCGCTACGGCGTGGTGACCGCGTCTGCCTCGAGCCGGATCACCACCCTGTCGGGCGGCAACCAGCAGAAGGTGGTGCTCGGTCGCGTCTTCGCTCGCGACCTCGACGTGCTCGTCCTCAGCGAGCCGACCCGCGGCATCGACGTGGGCGCCAAGAGCGAGATCTACCGCCTGATGCAGGAGTTCGCCGCGCAGGGCGCGGGCATCGTGATCATCTCCTCGGAGCTGCCCGAGCTGCTCGGAATCGCAGACCGCATCCTGGTGTTCTTCCGCGGCCAGGTGCGGGGAGAGTTCACGACCGGTGGACTGGAAGAGGAGGAGGTCGCGCACGTGGCCGTCTCGGGCACGCGACTGGAGTCCGCAGCATGACCAACGACCACGGAGGAACCGTGACCCCGACTGATTCCGCGACGGTGCCGACCGAGGTGGTGGCCGAGGCGCCGCGCGCGGCGAAGATTTCGCCGTTGCGGCGCCTGTCGCTGGGCCGCTACACGGGCGTGCTCGTCGCCCTGCTCGCGGTGTGCGTCTATCTCTCGCTGACCCAGGACGTCTTCCTGACCTGGGACAACTTCATGAACATCGCGAAGTCGAACAGCGTGATCTTCGTGCTGGCGATCGGCGCGACGTTCGTGATCATCTCCGCCGGCATCGACCTGTCGACGGTGTCGGCCGCAACCGCCTCGGGCATGATCCTCGGCCTCACGCTGCAGGCCGGGTGGAGCATCGTGCTGGTCCTCCTGGCCACCGTGTTCTTCGGTCTGTTCCTCGGCCTCCTCAACGGGATGATGATCACGAAGCTGAAGATCTCGTTCCTCGTGGTGACGCTCGGCACGCTGTCGATCTACCAAAGCTTCGCGCTGGTGGTGCACGACGGGCAGACCATCAGCCTCTTCGGAAAGCCCGGCTTCAACGTCCTGGGCAACTTCGTCAACCACGACATCGGGCCGTTCCCGATCCTCCTGGTCTTCGACCTGATCCTGCTGCTCGTCGCCGGCGGCGTCCTGCGCTACACGGGCTTCGGCCGCGCGCTGTTCGCCGTGGGCTCCAATCCGGAGGCGGCCCGGCTCAACGGCATCAACGTCGGCAAGATCATCCTCTTCACGTACGGCATCGCCGGTCTCACCGCCGGCATCGCCAGCGTCGTGCAGGTCGGCCGCCTCACCAGCGCGGCGCCGCAGGCGGATCCGACGCTGCTGCTGACCGTCCTGGCCGCGGTGCTCATCGGGGGCACGGCCTACACCGGCGGCGAGGGCGGGGTCCTGGGCACGCTCGTCGGCGTCCTCTTCCTCGGCGTCGTCCAGAACGGGCTCACGCTCAGCAGCGTGTCGTCCTTCTGGCAGGGGACGGTCAGCGGCGTGATCCTCATCTCGGCCGTCGGCCTCGGCGTCCTGCGCGACCGCGGGTTCACCCTGCGCACGCGGAGGATGGCCCGATCGCCATCGGCGCTGGCCGAACCACCATCACCGATCGAGCCGGGAGCGCCATCGTGATGGCCCCGGCGACGACGGCCCGCTGCCCCTTCGCTCCCACCGACCCCTACCGCCTGCTGATCGGCGGTGAATGGGTGGCGGCGGCGGAGAGCTTCGACGCCGTCGACCCCAGCACCGGCGAGGTCTGGACCCGCATCCCGCAGGCGACCGCGCAGGACGTGGACCGGGCGGTCGCCGCCGCCCGCGCGGCGTTCGGCTCGTGGCGTCGGACGACGCCCGCGCAACGGCAGGAGCTGCTGTGGCGGATGGCCGACCGGATCGAGGCCGACGCCGACCGCTGGGCCTGGCTGCTCGCGACCGAGAACGGCCGGCCGATCCGCGAGGCCTACATCGCCGACGTCCCGACCTGCGCGGGCATCCTGCGCTACTTCTCCGGGCTGGCGCGCGACCATCGGGGCGACCACATCCCGGTGGAACGGGCGGAGAGCCTGGTCTACACGGTCCGCGAGCCGCTCGGGGTGATCGCGGCGCTGATCCCCTGGAACTCCCCGATCATCACCCTGGCGAACAAGCTGGGGCCGGCGCTTGCCACGGGCAACACCGTGGTCGTGAAGCCGTCGGAGTTGGCGTCCGCGAGCATCCTGGAGTTCGCCGCGGCGGTGCAGGACATCCTCCCGCCCGGCGTCCTCAACGTCGTCACCGGGGACGGGCCCGAGGCCGGGGCCGCGCTCGTCGCCCACCCTGGCGTGGCGAAGATCACCTTCACGGGTGGGCCCGCCACTGCGCGGCGCATCATGGCCGCGGCCGGGACGGTGCTCACGCCGTCGCTGATGGAGCTGGGCGGCAAGGGAGCGATGATCGTCTGCGCCGACGCCGATCTCGACGCGGCTGTCTCCGACGCGCTCACCGGGATCTACCTGGCCAACGGCGAGGCGTGCATCGCCTCCTCGCGGCTGCTCGTGCATGCCGACGTCCACGACGAGTTCCTCGCGCGCTTCGAGCGCACCTCGGCTTCGATCGTGGTCGGGGACGCGCTGGACCCGGCGACCCAGTTCGGGCCGCTGGTGTCGCGCGGGCAGCGGGACCGCGTCGCCTCGTGCATCGCCGAGGCCGAGGTGCAGGGCGCTCGCGTCCGGGTCGATGGGCGCACGATGCAGCTCCCCGCGCCGCTGGACGGCGGCTTCTTCCTCGGCCCGACCCTGCTCGAGGACGCGGCCGGCGGCACGAGTGCCTCGCGCGAGGAGATCTTCGGACCGGTCACCGTGCTGGAGACCTTCACCGACGAGGCGGCGGCCGTCGCGCGGGCCAACGACAGCGCGTACGGCCTGGCCGCCGGCGTGTGGACGACCGACCTCGCGCGGGCGCACCGCCTGGCGCGGGAGCTGGAGGCCGGGATCGTCTGGGTCAACACCTGGTTCGACCTTCCCGCGGGCGCCCCGATGGGCGGCGTGAAGGACAGCGGCTTCGGCCGGGAGCTCAGCGCGGAGACGATGCTGGAGTACAGCGCGTCGCGCACCGTCAACGTGGACCTCTCGACGGAGCGCCCGCCGCTGTGGGGGCCGGCATGACCGCGCCCCAGACGCTCGACGCCGTGCTGAGCCCGGGCCGCACCGCGGCGTTGGACGCGGCCTGCGAGACCCTGCTGCCCGCCCTGCAGACCGACGCGGGCGGGGCGCTCGGCGAGTACTTCGCCGTCGGTGCCCGCGACCGCGGCATCACCGCGACGGTCGCCGCGGCCGTCCCCGGCCTGCCGGCCGACGCCCGCGACGCGCTCTTGGGCCTGCTCGACGAGCTGGCCGCCCGCGAGTTCGCGCAGGCCGCCGTCGCCGAGCGCGCCACGCTGCTGATCGCCGCGGGCGAACGGCCCGGCCCGGCGCGGTTCGGCCTGCGCCAGCTCAAGACGATGGTCTTCGGCCTGCTCTTCGGTCGCGTCGACGAGCAGGGGCGCAACCGCGCGTGGGACGCCGTGGGCTTCCCCGGCCCGCTGACCGAGCCGCCGACGCCGGAGCAGGCGCCCAAGACGATCCCGATCGAGACGTTCGCGCCCGGCGCGGCCACGATCTCCGCCGACGTCTGCGTCGTCGGGTCGGGGGCCGGTGGATCGGTCATCGCCGCCCGGCTCGCGCAGGCCGGCCGGTCGGTCGTGGTGCTGGAATCCGGGCCCTACCGCAACGAATCGGACTTCCGCCAGATCGAGTCCGTGGGCGCCGAGATGTTCCTCGGCGGCGGGCTGGTGTGGGCCGAAGGTGGCCAGCTCGGCCTGCTCGCGGGCTCGACCCTGGGCGGCGGCACCGTCATCAACTCGATGGTCTGCCTACGCACGCCCGACGACATCCGTGCGGAATGGGCGGCGGTGGGGCTTGAGGGTCTGGACGGGCCCGAGTACGACGCCCACACCGACCGCGTGTGGGACCGCCTGGGCGTGAACACCGAGGCCACGCACTACAACCGCAACACCGAGCGAATGGTCGCCGGCCTCAGCGCAGAGGGCTACGCCCACGAGCCGCTGCCGCGCAACGCGAGCCTCGACGACGACCCACGCTTCTGCGGGTACTGCAACGCCGGCTGTCAGCAGGGCTGCAAGCGCTCGACGCTCGCGACGTACCTCGAGGACGCGGCCGCTCACGGCGCGCGCTTCGTGGTCGGCGCCCAGGTCGAGCGCGTCCTGGTGCGGGACGGCCGCGCCACGGGCGTGGAAGCCGTCGTGGGCGGGCCGGACGGGGAGACGAGGCTGCGCGTGGACGCCCCGACCGTGGTCGTCGCCGCCGGCGGCATCGAGTCGCCCGCGCTGCTGCTGCGCTCCGGCATGGGCGGACCGGCCGCCGGGCGGCACCTACGCGTGCATCCGGCCTGGATCGTCACCGGCGTCTACGACGAGCCGGTCGAGGCCTGGAGCGGCCAGATCCAGTCCGCGGTGTCGTTCGACCTCACCCACTGCGAGAGTGGCGCCGGCTTCCTCGTCGAGAGCCTCGCCCTCAGCCTGCCCACGTGGGCGAGCCAGCCCGCGTTCGTCGACGCCCGACAGCACCGGGAGGAGCTTTTGAAGCTCCCGTACATGGCGTCCTGGCACGGGGTGTCGCATGACCACGGCAGCGGCGAGGTGGTCCTCGACCGGGACGGTCGTGCCCTCGTGCGCTGGGGGCTCGACGACGACGTCGACCGCCGCGTCGCCGCCCGCGCCCACGTCGAGCTGGCCCGGCTGCACCGCGCGGCGGGCGCCCGGCAGGTCTTCACCTTCCACTGGAGCGAGCGCCGCTGGCAGGAGGGCGAGGACTTCGAGGAGTACCTGCGAGAGCTCCAGGAGGCGCCGCCCGAGGACTACACCGCGTACTCCGCCCACCAGATGGGCTCCTGCCGGATGGGGGCCGACCCCGCCGAGGCCGTCGCCGACGGCCGGGGCGAGCTGCACGATGTCTGTGGCGTGTGGATCGGCGACGCGTCGGCCCTGCCGACCGCGCCGGGCGTCAACCCGATGATCACGATCATGGCCCTCGCCGAACGGACGGCCGCGCACATCGCGGCGGCCGGGTGAGGGAGAGGACGATGAGCATTCCCACCGCCCCCGCCGACGCGCTCCAGGCGCCCTACGTCCCCGACGGCCCCTACGGGATCTTTGTCGGCGGGGAGGAGCAGCCAGGCGACGGCACCTTCGACGCCCTCAACCCCAGCACCGGGCAGCCCTGGGCGGTGGTCGCCGAGGCGTCCTCGGCGCAGGTCGACGCCGCGGTGGCGACGGCCCGAACCGCGTTTCGCACGTGGCGCCGCTCCACCCTCGAGGAACGGCAGCTCGTGCTGCTGGCCATGGCCGACGCGATCGAGTCGGTGCCCGACTGGCCGCGCCTGCTGGCGACCGAGAACGGGCGACCCATCCGCGAGGCGAGCGCCGCCGACGTCCCCTTCGCCGCCGGCGTGTTCCGCTACTACGCCGGCCTCGTCCGCGGGCAGCATGGCGACACGATCGCCACCGGCGACCCGGGTGCGCGGGTCTTCACGGTGCGCGAACCGCTCGGGGTGATCGCGGCGCTGATCCCCTGGAACTCCCCGCTGATCTCGGCTGCCCTGAAGCTGGCGCCCGCGCTGGCCACGGGCAACACCGTCGTGCTGAAGCCCTCCGAGTTCGCCGCTCCGAGCGTCGTCGAGCTGGCCCGGCGCACCGCCGGCGCCGTCCCGCCCGGGGTGGTCAACGTACTGACCGGCGTTGGCCCGCAGACCGGCGCGCTGCTGGTTGCCCATCCTGAGGTCGCCAAGATCTCCTTCACCGGGGGCGGGGTGACGGCGCGCCACATCGCCCGCGCCGCTGCCGCGCACCTGACTCCCGCGCTGTTCGAGCTGGGGGGCAAGAGCGCCTTCGTCGTATGCGCCGACG
This sequence comes from Solirubrobacterales bacterium, assembly GCA_025964155.1. Taxonomy (GTDB): domain Bacteria; phylum Actinomycetota; class Thermoleophilia; order Solirubrobacterales; family Solirubrobacteraceae; genus Paraconexibacter. The sequence goes on along the minus strand of JAOPZJ010000374.1, from coordinate 6,219 downwards.
CCGACCTCGACGCGGCCGTGCAGGACGCGCTCAGCGGCATCCTCTCCCAGAACGGCGAGGTCTGCTTCGCCGCCTCGCGTCTGTTCGTCCACGAGGCGGTGCACGCCGAGTTCCTCGAGCGCATGCGGGCGACGATCGCCGAGGTGCGGATCGGCGACGCGCTGGACCCGGCCACCCAGGTTGGCCCGCTCGTCTCCGCCGCGCACCGCCACCGCGTGCGCGCCTACGTGGAGCAGGCCCGCGCCGAGGGCGCGAACGTCCTGCTCGGCGGCGGCTCGCCGGCGGACCTCGCGGACCGCCTCACCGGCGGCTACTACCTCGAGCCCGCGCTCGTCGACGATCCCACGGGTCGCTCGACGGCGGCGCGGGAGGAGATCTTCGGTCCGGTTGTCGTCGCACAGACGTGGACCGACGAGGCCGACGTGATCGCCCGCGCGAACGCGAGCGAGTACGGCCTGGCCGCCGGCGTATGGACGTCGGACCTCGGCCGGGCGCACCGCATGGCGGACGCGCTCGAGGCCGGGACGGTCTGGGTCAACACGTGGTTCCAGGTGCCCGCCGGACAGCCGCTCGGCGGCGTCAAGCAGAGCGGGCACGGACGGGAGCTCTGCGCCGAGACGCTGCTCGAGTACAGCACGCAAAAGGCAGTGAGCATGCGGATCGACGCCGACCGCCCGCGCCTCTGGGGGCGGGACGGATGACGGATGGTGCGCGCCGAAACGGCGCTCATCCGACGGAACGACGGACGACGGCGGGCGCAGTGATCCCGCCGCGTGATCAACACGAGAGGGGTAGGCAGATGTTGAGGTTCTCCGCAGTGGCGGCCACGCTCTTGGCCGCGACTGTGCTCGCGGCCTGTGGCAGCGACAACAAGTCCAGCAGCAGTTCCACCAGCAGTGGCAGCGCCGGCACGACGAGCGGCGCGGCCAAGACGAGCGACCCGCAGAAGGTCGCGTACTCCAACCCGGTCGGCGCCCAGCCGGGCCAGCAGGACATCGTGTTCGGCTTCGACAACGCGGCCAAGTCCCTGGGCTGGACGGCCGCGTCGATCGACGCGAACCTGTCGGCCGACAAGCAGGTCGCCGACATCGCGACGATGATCACCCAGGGGCAGACCGGCATCGCCAGCTGGACGCTCGATCCTGGTGCCGCGGCCGGCGCCTACGGCCAGGCCAAGTCGGCCGGGATTCCCGTGATCGGCGTGAACTCCGAGGGCACCGGCATCGACGCCACGGTTTGGTGGGAGCTCAACACCTGCAACGGCAAGGACTCGCCGATCGACCGCACGGCGGCGTACATCGCCAAGGCCAAGCCGAACGCGAAGGTGATCGTCATCGGCGGCCCGCCCGTCCCGTCGATCCAGGCCTACGTGAAGTGCTTCAAGGCTGCGGCGAAGACCGCCGGCCTGAACATCGTGGCCGAGGCGGACAACACGAAGGACACGTCCGCGGCCGCGCAGCCGATCGTCGCCGACCTCCTCACCAAGCACCCGGACGTCGACGCGGTCTGGAACTACAACGACAACTCGGCGCTCGGTGGCTCCGCCGCGATCACCGCGGCCGGCAAGAAGGTCTACACCGGCTCGGGCGACGGCATCATCGAGATCGGCCAGAACGGCGATCCGGACGCCATCGCCGCGGTCAAGGACGGGCGCCTCACCGGCACCTGGGATCCGGACACCGCCGCCACGGGCTGGGCGATGATCAAGGCGCTCAGCGGCTTCATCGGTGCCGACAAGGTCGCCGACCCGCCGAAGAAGCTGGTCGTCAAGTCCGAGTTCTGGACAAAGGACAACGTCGCCAGCTACAAGGCGCCGCGCGACCGTAACTACACGCTCGCCAACATCCCGCTCGTGGGCGGTGCGGCCGGGTGATGCCGTCCTGGGCGACAACCGTTCCGATGGCCATCCGCGGCGGAACGGATCGCTCCGCGCCCGCGGGGACGGCGGAGGCAGCGATGCTTCCGTCGGCCCTGCGGGGCCTGCCCGCCGCCGAGCAGACGCTTCCCGCGCTGCTCGAGCGGCAGGCGGCGAAGTACGGCGACAAGACGCTGCTGCGGTACGGCGACCTGGAGCGCAGCTACGCTGGGGTCGCCGCGGCCGCCGCGGACACCGGCGGCACGTTGCGTGCCGCGGGCGTCCAGCGCGGTGACCGGCTCGCGCTCATGTGCGACAACCGGATCGAGCTGCTGGACCTGATCCTCGGCTGCGCGTGGATCGGTGCGGTCGCGGTGCCGCTCAACACCGCGCTTCGCGGCGCGCAGCTCTCCCATCAGCTGGAGAACTCCGGCGCCCGGATCCTCGCGATGGACTCCACGCTCGTGGACGCCCTCGGGTACCTCGATGCGCCGTCGACGCTGGAGGCCGTCTGGGCCCTGGACGGCGTCCCGGAGGAGCCGCCGGCCGGCTACGCGGTGGTGGGTCCGCCCGCCCCGGCCGGGCCCGTCCCTGCGGTGGCGGTCGATCCCGGCGAGACGACGGCGATCCTCTACACCTCCGGCACGACCGGCCTCTCCAAGGGCGTGTGCTGCCCGCAGGCCCAGTTCTACTGGTGGGGGATCCTGGTCGGCGAGATGCTCGGGCTGACCGAGGACGACATCCTCTACACCTGCCTGCCGCTCTTCCACACCAACGCGCTCAACGCGTTCACGCAGGCGCTGGTCGCCGGAGCCACGTACCACCTGGGCCCGCGCTTCTCGGCCACCCGCTTCTGGGATCAGGTCGGCGCGTCCGGGGCGACGGTGACCTATCTGCTGGGGGCGATGGTCAACATCCTCATGTCGCGGCCCGAGGGGCCTGCCGATCGCGGGCACGCGGTGCGCAACGCGCTCGCGCCCGCGACCCCCGCGGCGATCTTCGACCGCTTCCGCGACCGCTTCGGCGTGCAACTCGTGGAGGGCTACGGGTCGACCGAGACCAACTGCGCGATCGGGGCCCACTGGACGAACCAGCGGGCCGGCCTGATGGGCCAGGTCCGCGCCGGCTTCGAGGCCCGGGTCGTCGACGAGCACGACGAGGACGTGCCGGACGGCGTCGGGGGGGAGCTGGTGCTGCGGCACGGCCCGCCGTTCGCGTTCGCCACCGGCTACTTCGCGATGCCGGAAAAGACCGTCGAGGCGTGGCGCAACCTGTGGTTCCACACGGGGGACCGCGTCGTGTGCGAGCCCGACGGGTGGCTGCGCTTCACCGACCGGCTCAAGGACGCGATCCGGCGCCGGGGCGAGAACATCTCCTCGTTCGAGGTGGAGCAGGCCCTGCTGAGTCACCCGGGGGTGAGCGCCGTCGCGGCCTTCCCGGTGGCCTCGGAGCTGTCGGAGGACGAGGTCGCGGTCGCCGTCGTCCTCGAGGACGGGGCGACCGTCGATCCCGTCGAGCTGATCCGCTGGTGCGAGCCGCGCCTCGCCTACTTCGCCAACCCCCGGTTCGTGCGCTTCGTCGCGGCGCTGCCGCTGACCGCCAACGGCAAGGTCCGCAAGACAGAGCTGCGCGACGGGGGCGTGACGGCCGACACGTGGGACCGCGACGCCGCCGGCGTGACGGTCAACCGCGCGATGGTGCCCCGGAGCTGATCGCATGGGGGCAGCCGACGACTTCTACCACGAGGGTGCCCGCCTGCTGCAGGACCGATTCGACACGCGGCGGCTGGCCGACACGGGCGTCGAGCTGCTGTTCCCCGAGGAGCCGGTGCTCGACGCGGCCGCCCAGGCGTTCATCGCCCGGATGGACATGGTGTTCGTGGGGACGGCCGACGCGCAGGGCCGGCCCCACTGCTCCTACAAGGGCGGCGACCCGGGCTTCGTGCGGATCGTCGACGAGCGTACCCTCGCCCTGCCCAACTACGACGGCAACGGCTTCTACAACACGTGGGGCAACGTCCTGGTCAACCCGCTGGTCGACCTGCTGTTCATCGACTTCCAAGCCACCTCGCCGTGGCGGCTGCGGGTGAAGGGCACGGCGGCCATCGCCTTCGACGGCCCGCTCGTCGCGGCGTTCCACGAGGCGCAGTTCGTGGTCCGCGTCACGGTCACGCATGTGTACGCGGTGTGCCCGCGATACGTCCACACGATGCGGGTCGTCGAGCGGTCGCGGTTCGTGCCCGAGGTCGATCGGGAGACGCCGCTGTCCGAGTGGAAGCTCGAGCCGGACGTGGTGCCGCCCGAGGTCCTGTCGACGCAGGACCGCGCCCGCGCGGAAACCGAGCGACGGCGGGCCGGCGGCGCTCCCGCACCGCCGACCCACGCGCCGTTCCCGGAGGGGTAGGCCCCAGGATCAGTGGCCGCAGTGGCCGGCCATCGGTTGGGACGGCGGCACGTCGAGCGCCGGGTTGCGGTCGAAGAAGCCGCACGGCTTCAGCTCGAAGCCGATGCGGGCGACCGGCATCACCGGCCAGTCCTCGGGCCGGGGCACGTGGTGGTGGTTCATCGTGTACCAGACCACCAGGTCCGTCTCCTGGAGCGACCGGTCCGGCGCGGTCCAGGCCGGGAGCCCGTCCCCGCCGCGGTGCTGGTAGGGGTACTCCCCCGCCGGGTACCGCTCGTCGTCGGCGAACGGCGTGACCCACAGGTGGTGGTCCATGAACGCGGCGCGGCGGCGCAGGAAGCTCCCCGGTGACGAGAACGGCAGGGTGTTGTCGCCCGGCACGAGGCGGTAGGCGACCGGCTCGCCGACGTGGTTGCGGCGCTCGGGGTTGAGGATCAGCCAGCCCCGGGCGCTGAACGGGTCGATCTCCCGCTGGGCGGCCAGCTCGCTGCGCAGGGGCGTGCGCACCGTGCGCCAGGCGTTGCCGGACGGGTTCTCCGGGCCCATCGGCACGGCCTCGCTGTGCACCTCGTGGACCTCGTTGCGCTCCCCGTCCACGTCGAGGTCCAGCCTCACGCAGAACACGTGCTGGTGGTGGATCCCGCCGAGGTTGGGCGCGACGAGCTTGCCGAACTCCGGCGTGACGCCGTCGGGCACCGCCTGGGTCGCCACGATGCCCGTGGCCTTGACCTCCGAGGAGATCGTCCCGTCCTGGTGCAGGTACCAGTAGAACCCGTACTCGTAGTTGCCGACCGTGACGATGCTGGAGATGACGAGCACCCGCGCGCGGCGGACCTCGACGTTGCCGGTGCGGAAGTCGGTGTGCTTCCACAGCATGCCCGCGTCCTCCTCGTGCAGGCAGATGGCGTTGGGCACCACCACCGGCGTGCCGTCGGGCGCGGCGTAGGCGCCGTCGAAGTAGCGGATCTCGCCGAGGCAGTCGCAGCCGAGGGTGAGCGCGTTGGTCATCGTCCCGATGTTGAACTCGCCGATGTCCAGCGGCGCCTGGTAGAAGCGGTCGGGATCGGCGTAGGGGACGACCATCTCCGCGTAGGACGCACGGTGCAGGATGGGGCGCACGCGTTCGCCGTCCTCGTAGGCGACGTGGTGGAGGACGAGGCCCTCGCGGGTGGAGAAGCCGACCCGCAGTCGCCACCGCTGCCAGCGGACCTCGTGCCCGTCGACGGTGAAGCTCGGCCCGTCGGGCTGGGTGATGCGGATCTCACGCACATCGTGGCGCAGGGGCCCGACGTGATCGGCCCGGAACTCTCCGGTCTCGGCGGGGAGGGGCACCGGGTCGCGGTCCTCGAAGTGCACGAGCTCGCCGGTGTGGACGTCGACAAGGCCGAAGACGCCCTCGACCGGGCGGGCGTAGGCGTTGCCGCCCGGGGTGGGACGCACGTAGGCCAGGACGCGGGCGAGCCGCCGGTCGCCGCGCTCCTCCGGCCGGTCGTGGAAGCCGGCGGACACCGGGTCGACGTCCACGAGGTCGAGATCCTCGATGCCGCGCCGGCGCAGCGCCTCGATGAACCTCGGGTGCGCGCGGACGACGGCCTCGACGTGACGGAACTCCTCGACCGTCATCTGCGGCTCGACGCCCGTCAGCTCCCGCCAGGACACGACGGCGCCGGCCTCCAAGTCCACGCGCGCCTCGATCGTGGTGCGCTGGTCGGGGTCATGCAGCACGAGCTCGGCGGCGCGGACCGCGCCGGCCTGCCGGGCCTTCGGCGGCTCGGCGGTGGAGACGGACACGAAGCGCACCGAAGGTGCGAGGTCGCGGTGGTCCCGGACGATCTCCGCGGCGTGGGCGATCTCGTCGGGGAGCAGGGGATCGAGCACGTGAGCGGTGGGCATGATCGGATCCCAGCACCAAATTATCCAGATGTCAAGTTTGCTGGGGAGTGTGGTGAGCATTTCAGCTC
>JAOPZJ010000343.1 GCA_025964155.1 Solirubrobacterales bacterium | reverse complement strand
GGTCGACGACGACCGCGGCGACCGCGTATTCGTGTACGCTCGAACAGACCCCGCCGCCGACGCCGGCCGTGCTCGGCACGCTGGTTCTGGCGCCGTTCGCGTTTCCCTCGAAGAGCGCCAGCTTCTACTTCAGCGACGACGAGGCCGGTGTCTCGTTCCTCTGCAGCCTCGACGGGAGCACGTTCGCCGCCTGCTCGAGCCCGAAGAGCTACAGCGGCCTGAGCCAGGGCAGCCACACCTTCCGGGTCGAGGCGGTGGACGCGGCGGGCAACGTCTCGGCGCCGAGGAGCTGGACGTGGACCGTCGACACCGTCGACCCGGCGAGGCCGGTGTTCACGCAGACGCCGCCGAACCCGAGCTCGACCGCCACCTCCACCTTCGCCTGGACCGACAGCTCGCCCGATGTCGCGCTTTACCTGTGCTCGAAGGAGAACGGGACCTTCCTGCCCTGCTCCTCGCCGCTCACGTACGCCGTCCAGACGACCAGCAGCGGCCAGCACCAGTTCGCCGTCATGGCGGTCGACTGGGCCGGTAGGACCTCGCCGGCCGCCTCCTACACCTGGAAGGTCGGCGCCGGCTCGCCGCAGGACTTCACGATCAGCGGCAGCGTCACGAACCTCCAGCTCGGCGTCCCCAAGGTGGTCCCGGTGACGCTGACCAACCCGAACAACTTGCCGATCTACGTCACGTCCTTGACGTTCGCCGTATCGACGAACGCCGGCTCGGGCGGCTGCGCCGCCTCGAACTTCTCGGTTACGCAGTCAGACGCATCGGCCGGAACGCCGATCACGGTGCCTGCCAACGGCAGCGTCACGCTCACGACGGCGCCGCGGGCGCCGCGGCTGACGCTCCTGAACCTGCCGGTCAACCAGGACGTCTGCAAGAACAAGAGCTTCGCACTCAGCCACACCGGGAGCGCCCACTCATGAGCCGTGCAACCCTCCGCAACAGCAGGCGGCTGACGGTCATCGGCGTGCTCGCCGTCATCCTCACCGCCGTCGTCGGCGCGGTTGCCTTCTGGACGACGAGCGGCTCCGGCAGCGCGAACGCGAGCATCGGGACGCTGAGTGCTCCCGGCACGCCGAGCGTCCCGAGGACGGGCGCCACGGTCAACCTGAGCTGGAGCGCTGCGACGGTCACCGGCGGCGGCACCGTCAAATACCACGTCGAGCGCCGCGACGACCCGGGCTCGACCTGGACGGACGTCTGCGGCTCCACCGACGCCGCGCCCATCACCGCCACGAACTGCGACGACACGCCCGGCACGGGCACCTTCGCCTACCGCGTCACGTCGCGCTACGCGTCCTGGCACACGACCGGGCCCGAGAGCAACCTGGTGGCCGGCGGCCCGCCGGCCTACGTGACCGCGATCGACCGGACCGACGCGAGCCCGACCAACGCGGCCACGCTGCACTGGTCGGTGACGTTCAGCGAGCCCGTGACCGGTGTCGACGCGACGGACTTCGCCGTTGCGGCGAGCGGCGTCACGGGCGCGTCGATCGCCGGCGTGACCGGTAGTGGCAGCGGCCCCTACACCGTCACGGTCAGCGGCGTCGCCGGCAACGGCACGCTCGGCCTGAACCTCGTCGACGACGACTCGATCGTGAACGCGGCAAGCAGCCCGCTGGGCAGCGCGGGGGGCGGAGCGAACGGAGACTTCACCGGTCAGGCCTACACGGTCGATACCACCCCGCCGACGGTCTCGACGGTGAGCTCGTCGCTGGCGAACGCCTCCTATACGGTCGGTCAGGTCGTCCCCCTGACGGTGACGTTCAGCGAATCGGTGGACGTGGCGGGCACGCCGCAGCTGCTGCTGGAGACCGGTGCGACCGACCGGCAGGCGAGCTACGCGGCCGGGAGTGGCTCGGCGACGCTGACGTTCAACTACACGGTGCAGGTCGGCGACACGAGCAGCGATCTGGACTACGTCGGGTCGGGCGCGCTGACGCTGAACGGCGGCACGATCAAGGACGCGGCGACCAACACCGCGACGCTGACGCTGGCTGCGCCGGGCGCGGCCGGCTCGCTGGGCGCCAACAAGGCGATCGTGATCGACACGACCGCGCCGGCGGTCACGCTGACGGCCCCGGCGAACGGGAGCGCGACGAACGGCACGACACCGACGATCAGTGGCGCGGCCGGTAACGCGACCGGGGACTCGACGACGGTCACGGTCAGGATCTACAACGGCACCGGGACCGGCGGCACCGTCGCGCAGACGATCCCCGTCACGCGCTCCGCGGCGACCTGGACCACGACGCCGGCGACGCTCCCAGACGGCACGTACACCGCCCAGGCGACCCAACCCGATACCGCCGGCAACACCGCCACGAGCACGGCGAACACGTTCACGGTCGACGCGACCGCGCCGACGGTGACGGTGAATCAGAAGGCCGGTCAGGCTGACCCGACCAACACCCTGCCGATCCTCTACACGGTGACCTTCAGCGAACCCGTCACCGGCTTCACCGCCGCTGACCTGACGCGCGGCGGGACCTCCACCGGCGGCACACCGACCGTGACCGGGAGCGGCGCCACGTACGAGATCTCGTCCGGCACGCTCACGACCAACGGGACGCTCACCTTCGCGATCGCGGCGAACAGGGCCACGGACCTGGCCGGCAACAACAACACAGCCTCGACGAGCACCGACAACTCGGTCACCTATGACACGGCCGCACCGGCGTTGAGCCTGACGGCACCGGCGAACGGCAGCGCGACGAGCAGCACGACACCGACGCTGACCGGCGCGGCCGGTAACGCGACCGGGGACTCCGCGACCGTCACGGTCAGGATCTACGTCGGCACCGGGACCGGCGGCACGGTTGCCCAGACGATCCTTGTCACACGCTCCGCGGCGACCTGGACCACGACCGCCGCTGCATTGGCACAGGGCACATACACGGCTCAGGCCACCCAGACGGATACCGCCGGCAACACCGGCACGAGCACGGCGAGCACGTTCACGGTCGACACCACCGCGCCGACCCTGAGCACGCTCCAGATGCTCGACAGCAACGACAACGGCAAGATCGATCGAGTCGTCGCGACATTCAACGAGACCCTGGTGGCGTCCACCGCGACCGCACCGTGGACGCTCGCGAACGTGCCGAGCGGTGGCAGCCTGGCGAGTGTCTCGGTCGCCGGCACCGTCGCCACGCTCACGATCACGGAGGGAGCGGGGGCGGCCAACACCGCGGTCGGCTCGTTCACGGTCGCGTTGGCGCAGAGTGCCACGGGCATCCGCGATGCCGCCGGCAACCAGTCGTCCTTCGCCGCGGCCGCACCGACGGACAAGGCCGGGCCGGTGCCGGTCGTCCTCGCCGACACCACCGGGACAACCGACGGCAAGTTCGAGGCGGGCGACACGATGACGGTCACGTTCAGCGAGGCGGTGACCGGCGTGGCTGCGACGTCGAACGTCGCTCTGATCGACAAGGGGGGCAGCGGCACCGACGACGGCGTCTCCATGCCGGGCCTTCTGAACGCTCAGGCGGGCCTCGGCAACAGCGGGTACATCACCGGCAACGGAAACACGGCCAGCTTCAATGGCAGCCCGCTGTCGCAACCGGCGGCCAATCAGGTCAGGGTGACCCTGGCCGCCTGTTCTGGAGCATGCGCGAGCATCACGGCGCCGGCATCCGCCTCCAGCTTCACCTTCACCCCGGTGACGACTATCACCGACGCGGCGGCCAACGCCGCCGTGGGCTCGATCACCGTCACGATCAAGCTCTTCTGAGCCGTGCGTGCCCGGCGGATTGGCCACCCGGCCTATGGACCGCCGCGGAGTGCGCCGGTAGACACACGTGGCGTGGGGGTTGATCTTTCGCGCGTATGGAAGCGAGCCGGGTTCTTCCTCGGCTGGATCGTGCTGCCACTGGCGTTGCTGGTGTGGTTCGCGGTCGTCGTCGGGCGGGGTGCCGGCGTGGACTTCGACGCCAACGTGTGGCTCCCCGCCCAGGCGGTCCTGGCGGGCCAGTCCCCGTATCCGCCACCCGAGGTCTCGGCGCTTGTGCATCCCACGTATCTCTACCCGCCGTTGCTGCTCGGTCTGGATCTCCCGATGTCGCTCCTGCCGCACGACATGGCCCGTGCGCTGTTCTGGATCATCGAGGCGGGCGCTGTCATCGGCGCGCTGCGGCTGGTCGGAGTGCGCGATCGACAGGTCATGTTCTGGGGATCCCTGTGCTTTCCCGTGTTCTACGGCGAGAGTCTCGGCAACCCGACCATCCTGCTCCTCCTGCCGGTGGCAGCGGCGTGGCGCTGGCGCGACCGCACATGGGCTGTTGGCCTGGCCGTCGGACTGGCCGGGGCGTTCAAGCTGATCCTGTGGCCGCTTGGCATATGGCTGCTCGCAACACGCCGTCTGCGCGGAGCGGGTGTGGCGGCGGGCTGCGCCGTCCTCGGGGTTGTCCTGCCTTGGGCCTTGATCGGCTTCGATGGGCTGTCGGACTACCCGTCGGTGGTGAACCTGTACGAGGAGCACAACGGCCGCCCGCGGGCGCAGACGGTCGCAACGCTCGGCCATCGCCTCGGCCTGTCGTGGGGCGCGGGCCACCTGCTGCAATGGGCCTGCGGCCTAGGCTTGCTGGTCGCCGCGGTAGTCGTCGCCCGCCGGACGGACGGGGACCGGCGGTCCTTCTCGCTCGCGCTGGTCGCGGCGCTCGTGCTGAGCCCGATCGTGTGGGTGCAGTACCTTGCGCTGCTGATCGTGCCGCTGGCGATCGCGCGTCCGCACTTCGGGCCGGTGTGGCAGCTCGTGCAGGCGACATGGGTCTTCCTGCTTCTCCCGCGGGGCGACGCGCACACCATCACCGTCGACGGGCGGGTCATGACGTCGGCCGGCTACGTGCCGACGATCCCGCGCCTGCTGTTCGTCCTCGGGTTCCTGGGCGTGGTCGCGCTCGTCAGCGGCGGGCCGCCGGGATCGCACGCAGGATCACCGCAACGTCGTGGTCGGCGTACAAGCCGCGCGACCCGGGCTCACGCAGGAGCACCGCGGACGTCGGAGGCAGGTGGCCCAAGGGCTTCTCCGAGCTGTCCATGACGATCAATCGCGCGCCGCCGTCCGCCCGCCGCCAGTCGGCGCCGATCTGCTCGCGGAATTGGCGGAATCGGCGTAACTCGGCCTCCGACAGCAGCTCGTACCGGATGTCGAAGGGAATGCGGCCCGCCAGCTCGGGATGCGCCAAGAGCAGCCAGTCGGCATAGCGCGGATGCGTGAAGATGCTCAGCTGCGGGTCCTTCGCGGCCGCCGCCGCGACCATGCTCGCCGCGGCGGGCGGGTAGCGCTCGGCGACGTGACGGTCGATGCTGGGGATCCCGGCGGCGGCGGCGACGACCACCCCGACCGCCGCGGTCAGCGAGAACGGTGCGGCGAGTCGCGATTGCCGTGGTTCCCGCCGAACCCGCATGGCCATGGCCGGCAGGAGGAGGGCAGCCGTCAGGCCGAACCACGCGAGGTTCCGCGCTGCGGCCAGCGCCGCCACGAGCGTCCCCACGAGCGCGACCTGTTCGAAGATCGTCAGCCGCCGCCGGTGACGACCGAGGAACGCCACGGCCAGCGCGCCGAGGAGGAAGAACGGCAGCTGCACCGGCTCCAGTGCCGTGGGCATCCACTCGGGCGCCAGCTGCTTGATCTCGGCGTTGCCGAACAGGTCGTGAAAATAGGAGAACACCGACACGCCGTACGGTGTCGCGACGATCGCGAGGAGCGGCATGATCATCAGGGCCAGTCCCGCTAGCGTGCCGCCGCGCCCGTCGCCAGATCGCCACGCGTCGCGCAGCCTCAGGATTCCCGCCAAGGCCACCAGGGCGGCCCCGATCACGACCGAGCCATGCAGATTCGCCCACAGGACGAGGAGCGGAAAGCACCAGAAGACGCGCGCGGACGGCGCGCGGCTGTCCTCGGACAGCAGCCAGAGCACCGCGACGAACAGCGGCAGCGCGAACGTCTGGGTGCGGATGTTCCCGGCGACGAGCAGGATCGGGGCGATCGCGAGGAGGCCGACAACCGCGACGATGGTCGGCGGGCCACCGCGCCGTCGCGCGCCCGCCAGCGTCAGGACGAACGTCGCGATGACGACGACCGCATGCAGGACACCGACGAGGGTCAGCCCGCCGACCCGCCAGGATCCGTACAGGATCCACTGCCCCAGCCACTGCTGATCGACCCACTGCCGCCCGAGGGTCCACGCGGTGAGCGAGTCGGTCGATGGCGGCCCGCCGTGGGCGACGACGCGTCCGCTGACGAGTGCCAGCCACGTGTCGGGCGTCACGAAGAATCCGAGGCCGAGCAGCACGAGGGCCGCGAACACGCCCGCGACCACGATCACCGAACTGTCGTGGGCGGCGGCTTGTGTCACGCGGTTGCGCACAGGGCCGACCCTATGAGACTCCGGGGCGACTACGCTTGACGTTCCGACATGGGAGGGTCGATCACGTCGTGCCCCTGACCGGCAGCGAACATCCGGCGCGCATCGTCATCGCGCACGAGTCGGCGTTCGTGCAGGCCGGCCTGCGGGCCGCGCTGGAAAGCGGCGGGATGGTCGTCGTGGCGGTTTGCGGCGACGCCGACGACACCCATGTGACGGCGATGGCCTCGCGCCCGAACGCCGTCCTGCTCTCGGCGGACTTGCCGGGCGGTGCGGAGGAGACGATCGGCCGGATCCGCGCCGAACGCCCGGATATCGAGTTCGTGGTTCTGGCGGACGACGCCGACGAGGCGTCGATGCTCCGCATGGTCGCGGCGGGGGCCCACGGCATCCTGCTGGGCGCCAGCGATCCCGCACGGCTGCCGCACGCTGTCGCCGGTGTGCTGAACGGCGAGTCGGCCTTCCCCCGGCGCCTCGTCCGGGCGATGGCGGACGAGCTGGCGCGCCGCCATCGGCATCAGCGGGGACACGGCGCTACGGGGATCAGGCTCACCACGCGCGAGTTTGAGGTGCTCGAGTCGCTGGCCGAGGGTGGTCCGGTCCACGATGTGGCGCGCCGGCTGGACATCAGCCCGGCCACCGTGCGGCGCCATGCGGCTAACGCGACGCGCAAGCTCGGGGCCGCCGACCGCGCCGAGGCGCTGCGCATCGTGCGCGGCGAGCTGGCGAGGTCCGAGGCGGGTTGATGGGACCCGGCGGCCGACGGCGGCGCCTGTCGACGGCCACGGCGCGCCTGGCGGATCTTGAGGCGATCGAGTTGCCCGGTGGGCTCCGGGTCCACGAGGCTCGCTCCTGGGCCGCCCGTCGCGACGGCCTGGGCGGATTGGCGGAGCTCCCGGACCACCTCGGGCTGTGGATCGCACCCTGCCGCTCGATCCACACGATCGGGATGCGGTTCGCGCTGGACCTCGTGTGGCTTGATCGTGAGGACCGCGTGCTCGCGGTCGCGGCGGCGGTCGCGCCGCGCCGCCAGCGGACGAGCTGGCGGGCACGGTCGGTCATCGAGGTCGCATCCGGCCGGGGTAAGGACTTCGCGGAGGCCTGGGCGATGCGCGTCAGGTGAGCCACCAGCCCGCCCGAGATGGGCCATCAGGGCAGGTTCCGGGTGCACGATCTGCACGAAGCGTTGCCCTTCGGGGCAGTGGAAAGGCCGCGTGATCCGGCCCAGACTCCTTCTCGAGTACGGGTGGTCCCGGTCTCGCCGATCCAATCCACATCACATGGGGGCATCGAATGTACGAGTATTTGTTTGCCGCGTCCGCCGTCATCCGTGCCGATGAGGAAGGTCACACGGCCGTGGAGTACTCGCTGATCCTGCTGTTCGTCGCACTGGTTCTCGTCGCGGCCGTCGCGCTTGGCGTCAGCAGCGCTGCGCCGAACACGATCAGCAAGATCGCCGGCTCGGTCGGCTAGGGGGCACCCGGCGACGTCTGCCGGCGCTGCTCCACCCTCGCCGTGCTGCCGGGCAGGGGGCACCCGAGCCGGTGCCCGCCTGCTACCGCTCAAGCCTCACGATGGGGATGCGCTTCGCGCTGGACCTCCTCTGGCTTGACCCGGCGGTGACTTCGCCGATGCCCGGGCCAGGCGCGCGGAGTCGCGGAGCCAACCCGCCCGAGATAGGCCATCCGGCCAGGCTTCCGGTGCACAACCTGCACGAAGGACTGCCCGCGCGGTGAGTAGGAAGGCCCCGTGATCGAGCGCAGACTGACCTTCGAGCACGGGGTGGTCCCGGTCTCGCAGTCTAAACAACCGTAAGGAGGAGCATCTCGATGCTTGAGTACCTGTTTGCCGCCATCGGCGTCATCCGTTCCGACGAGGAGGGTCAGACCGCTGTCGAGTACGCGCTGGTCCTGCTGCTCGTCGCGCTGGTCCTCGTCGCCGCTGTGGCGTCCGGTCTGACCGGCGTCCTGACGACCACGATCGGAAAGATCACCACGTCGCTCGGCTAGCCGTCCCGGTCCCGCCCGCCTTCCGGCGGGTGGGACCTGAGATTCCCATGACCACACGGAGCGAGCACATGCCACGACGACGCGACAAGAGGGTGGACGGCCGGCCCGGCCTTGTGTGCGACGAGAGCGGCGTCGTCGCCATCGAGTTCGCTCTGGTCCTCCCGTTCATCCTCATGTTCATCTTCCTGATCACCGACTTCGGGCGGTTCTTCAACTACCTGAACGACGCGAATCAGATCGCTGCAGACGGTGCCCGCATGGCCGCGGTCAACACCTATCCGGGGTCGGCCGCCCTCAGAAGCCGCGGCGACACCTCGGAGCTGAGAAGCCCGTCCGGGGGGAGCCATCTGCCTGGTGGCATCAGCGTCTGCATCGACTTCCCGGCCGGCACGAGCAAGGTCGGCGATCCGGTCCGCGTCAAGACGACCGGCACCTTCAAGCTCGTCCCGATCCTCGGCGGCATCAGCGTCCCACTTCACGGCGAGGCGACGATGCGCATCGAGCGCACGCCGTCCTACAGCGCGGGCTGCTGACATGCGTCGCTCGCGCATCATCGCCGACGATCAGGGCGTCGCCACGGTGATCGTCGCCATGGTCATCCTGGTCGTCGCCCTGCCGTTCTGCGTCTTCGCGGTGGACGCCGCCAACTGGTTCGTCCACAAGCGCCACCTGCAGACGCAGGCCGACGCGGCCGCGCTCGCGGGGGCCGGCCTCTACCGCTTCCCCTCGTGCGACAACGCGCCGATCACCGCCGCGGCCCTCCGCTACTCCGGCAAGGGCGACGGCGCAACGACCTACAACGGCACGTTCCCGACGGTGGCGCCCGGTCGCCTGCACGCGGTCGTCAACGGCCCCAACTACTTCGGGCAGAGCAAGCCCAACGAGGCGGACCTGGCCGGCAACCCGCCGCCGTGCACCTCCAAGGTCGTGGACGTCAAGATGACCGAGACGAACCTGCCGTTCATCTTCAGCAGCGGTCTGGTGTCGAACATCAACGCGCAGGCGCGCGTCAAGCTCTTCCAGGTCAGCCAGGCCGACGGCATGCTGCCGCTCGGCGTGCAAGAAGCCGCTCCGAGGAAGGTCCGCGCCTACATCGTCGACGAGGCGACGGGGACCACGGTCAAGAACCCCAGCGGCAATGACGCGAGCGTCGTCCTGGACGCCCACGGCGCCAGCGGCGGGCTGCTGCAGTTCGACAACGAGTCCGCCCCGCTGGCGTTCACGCCACCGGCGAACGTGACGAGCCTCGGTGTGCGCCTGGCTCTCGGCGGCGCCACCTCGACCACCTGCCTGCAGCCGCTGGTCAACTGCTACGACTCGGCGACGACCCAGGGCCTGTCGTACGTGCGGACGTGGAGCGACCAGGGAGACCCGACGAGCGGGCAGCCACCGGTGGCGCGTTCGGTCTCCTTCAGCCCGATCACCTGCACGAACGGCTCGTTCAGCTCGGCAGGGTCCGCATGCACGATCGCGATCAACGCCAAGGTGAAGTGGAACCCGTCGGTCACGGCATCCGATCTAGGCACGAACACCCAGCTCAAGGCCGTCTACAACGGGGTGACCTACACGATGGCCTACTCCGCGGCGACGCAGACGTGGACCGCCAGCAGCGTGAGCGTCCCGTCCGGGACGATCGGGCCGCGCACCGTCAACCTCGACTGGGTGCAGAAGGTCGGCACGATGCCCAACGGCAACAAGACGACCGACTGTACGAAGTCCCCGTTCTGCAGCGGCACGATCGCCAACGTCCAGCGGACGTTCTGGAACAACCCGGACGACCAGTCCTCGCGCGGGGGCCCGATCGGGAAGCTCGATGTCCTCAACGGGCTCGCGGGCCCACAGGTGTCGGACCTGCAGCGCTGCTCCGCCACGCACCCGAACTGCACGGTGAACCTCGTCTTCGAGGTCGGGATCAAGGGCGCGCTCGGGCTCGACAAGCCCACCGATCCTCCGCGCTCGATGCGCGTGTCCGGGTCCGGGAGCCAGAATCAGACGCTGGACTGTGACCCTGCCCGTGGCTTCGTCGACGAGATCGCCTACGGCTGCCAGCCGGCGTACGGCATCAACGGGGGGACGACGTGCCTGCCCGCCACCACCCCGCTGAGCTGCGTCCCGGTGGGGACCGGCACGACGGCCAACAAGCCGGCCGAGGGCTTCAACATCCGGTTCCTGTGTGCGCCGCCTGGGAATCCGGGCGGGTGCAGGGGCACCCCCGGCAACTATGACGGCAAGCCCAGGACGTGCCCGCCGGCCGGCCAGTTCGGCCACAACAACTGGCCGAACTATCCGAGTGGCGACCCGCGCGTCGTCGCGGTCTTCCTCGTGCCGTTCGGGACCTTCGAGTCCAGCGGCAACCAGCTCGTCCCGATCATCGACTTCGCGGCCTTCTACGTGACCGGGTACGCGAGCAACGGCGCCGGCTTCGCGAACCCGTGTATCGGCAACGGCGACCAGTTCGTCCCGGGCACCGACACCGACAATGGCGTCATCTCCGGCCACTTCGTCAAGAACGTCACCCCGAACGCCGGCGGCAACAGCACCGACATCTGCGACTTCAACGACATCGGTGAGTGTGTCGCCGTGCTCGTCAAGTAACGAACCCAAGGAGCACCTGATGGAAGCAGCGACCAGCAGCAGACAGAGCCCCAGGGGCGGCGGCCTTCGCCGCTTCCTCGGGACCCGCCGCGGCTCCTTCGTGGTGGCCCTCCTCGCGGCAGCCCTCGCCGCGGTGGCCCTCGTGGCCTACCTCAACAACTACAAGAAGGACGTGCGGGGCGGCACGCTACCGGCCCAGGTGCTTGTCGCCGACCGCCTGATTCCCAAGGGCACCTCGGGCGACGCGGTGGCCACCGACCGGCTCTTCCGCCCCACGACGATCTCCCAGGACGACGCCAAGCCGCTGGCACTGGCCGACGCCTCGGCGCTGAGCGGCAAGGTCGCCACGCGCGACATCTTCCCCGGGCAGCAGATCACGTCCGCCGACTTCCAGGTCGGTGGCGATCGCCTGCGCGGGACGCTCGCTGCGACCCAGCGCGCGCTGGCGATCCCGGTCGACGAGGCGCATGGGCTCGTCGGCGACGTCCGCGGCGGGGACAAGGTCGACCTGTTCGCGTCGTTCACCGGTGGCTCGACCGCCGGCAACGGAGTCCTCTACACGGTCGCCCAGGACGTGCTGGTCCTCAAGGCGCCGACGCAGTCGGGCGGCAACAGCGCGAACGCGAAGTCGGTGATCGTGCGGCTGACGGACAGGCAATCTGCGCGGCTGGCCTTCGCGTCCGACAACGGCAAGGTCTGGTTCGTGCTGCGCCCGCCCGCCGGCGGAACCCAGAGCAAGCCGTCGACGGTGACCGAGCAGTCGTTGGCGGGCTCGAAGGTCGACGTCCTGCCGCAGCCTGGCACCCCCCCGGCCAAGGCCACAGGATGAGCGACCAGCACGTCCGCACGCTGGTAGCCGTCGACGGGAGCGTCGACGGCGACCTTGTCGAACGCGTCCTCGACGATCCGCGGGTCGCGGTGGCCGCCGTCGGCGACGCGTCGATGGGCTGGCCCGGGCGCGAAGATGCGGAGGCGCTGCTGGTCGTGTGCCGCGACGGCTCCGAGGAAGGGCTGGAGCTCGTGCGGCGCGGGCGCAGCGACTACCCCGGGCGGCCCGTGGTCGTGGCGTGCCAGGGATCGCCCAACGGCTTCCTCCGCAAGGCGTTCGCGGCCGGGGCCGAAGACGTCGTCCAGATCTCCACCGTCGAAGGCACCGGCGCCGAGACCTACCTCGCCCTCGCCAAGGCGGTCGCGCGCCGCGAGTCCGACGCGGTGGCCACCGCGGAAGGACGGGTGGTCACCGTGCTCGGCCCCAAGGGCGGCACCGGGAAGACCCTCGTGGCCACGAATCTCGCCGCGGCCCTGTCGGTCAAGCATCAGCGCGCGATCGTCGTCGACCTGGACCTGCAGTTCGGTGACGTCGGCCTTGTCATGGGGATGCATCCCGAACGCACGATGCACGACCTGGCGATCTCCGGTGGGCACCCCGATGCGTCCAAGCTCGACGGCTTTCTCGTCGAGCACGCGTCCGGCGCCGCGGTGCTGCTGGCCCCCACACGTCCGGATCACGCGACCGCCGTCACGCCCCCGCTCGTGCGCGACGTGCTGCGCGTCCTGCGCACGATGGCGCCGTTTGTCGTCGTCGACACACCCCCCGCGTTCTCGCCGGAGGTGATCGTCGCGCTGGACGAGTCCACCGACATCTGCGTGGTGGCGATGCTTGACGTGGCGTCGCTCAAGAACACCAAGCTCGCGCTCGAGACGCTGACGCTCATGGGCGTCAAGGCCGACATCCGCCTGGTCCTGAACCGCTCGGACACGAGTGTGGGGATCTCGCACGCCGATGTCGTGCACATCCTCGGACGGGCCCCCGACGTGTTGCTGCCCAGTAGCCGCGATGTGGTGCGGTCCGTCAATGCGGGAGAGCCGATCGTGCTGACCGACAAGCGCAACGACTCGGCCAAGGCGCTGCGCGCGCTCGCCGGCCTCTACCTCAAGGAAGGCCGCTGACCGTGGAACTTCATGACCGTATCGCCCAAACCCGCACGAGCGGGTACGACGACGGGCCCGACCCCCTGGCCGATCTCCGCGAGCGCGTGCACATGGCGCTCATCGAGGAGCTCGGACCCCAGTTGCTCGACGCGGCGGCCGCGCCGCAGGAGCTGCGCGAGCGCGTTCGCGCCGACATCCGTGTGCGGCTTGCGTCCGAGCGTGGCCTGTCGGTCGGCGAGCGCGACGCGCTGCTCGAGGACCTCACCGACGACGTCCTCGGCAACGGGCCGATCGAGCGACTCCTGAGCGACGACACGATCACGGAGATCATGATCAACGGAGCGCGTGACGTCTGGATCGAGCGTGGCGGGCGCATCATGCGCTCGAGCGTCAGGTTCGCCGACGACGAGCACCTGCGGCGGGTCATCAACAAGATCGTCAACCAGATCGGGCGCCGGGTGGACGAGTCCTCGCCGATGGTCGATGCGCGCCTGCCTGACGGCAGCCGCGTGAACGCGGTGCTGCCACCGGTGTCGCTGAGCGGCCCGTTGGTCACGATCCGCAAGTTCGGCAGCGAGCGACTGACGATGGACGACATGGTCCGCCTCGGCACGATCACGCCCGAGGCGGTCGAGTTCCTCAACGCATGCCTGCAGGCCCGGCTGAACATCCTCATCGCCGGCGGCACGGGCTCGGGGAAGACAACGATGCTCAACGCGCTCTCGGCGTCCATCCCGGACTCCGAGCGGATCGTCACGATCGAGGACGCGGCCGAGTTGAAGCTCAGCCAGGCGCACGTGCTGCGTCTGGAGTCCCGCCAGCCCAACATCGAGGGGGAGGGCGAGATCCGCATCCGTGACCTCGTGCGCAATTCCCTGCGCATGCGTCCGGATCGCATCATCGTCGGCGAGGTCCGCGGTGCCGAGGCGCTGGACATGCTGCAGGCGATGAACACGGGTCACGACGGCTCGCTGTGCACGGTGCACGCGAACTCCACGCGCGACTCGCTCGCCCGGATCGAGACGATGGTGCTGATGGCGGGCTTCGACCTGCCGGTCAAGGCGATCCGCCAGCAGGTCGCTTCGGCGCTGGACCTCATCGTGCATCTCGAGCGCCTGCCGGACGGCGCCCGACGCGTCATGGCCATCACGGAGGTGCTCCGGATGGAGGGCGACATCGTCACGCTCCAGGATCTCTTCACCTACGACGTGCACGCCCGTGGCGCCACGCACGCCAGCGACGGCAGCCTCCGCCAGAGCGGGCTCCGTCCCGGGTTCATGCACAAGTTCGACCTGCGGGACGTCGCGGCGCCCCCGTCGGTGACGGGGCTGGGACGTGTCAACGGCGGGGCGCCGGCGCTCGGGGGGCGGCGCTGATGACGATCTCGCGGACAGTGCTCGTCGCCGCGGTCCTGCTCGGGTCGCTCGCTCCCGGGACGGCCTCGGCGGCCACCGGCAGCCTTGACATCCGGCTGGCCCCGAACGTCAGGTGGCCCGAGCGCGAGCTCGTCCTGTCGCTCCCCGCCAAGCGGGCGCTGAACAACGATCAGGTGCAGTTGTCCGAGAACGGCCAGGTCGTGCGCGGGGCACGCGTGACGTCGGAGGCGACCAACCGCAAGCGCGGCGTCGTGCTCGTCATCGACTCCAGCCTCACCATGCAGGGTCAACCGATCGGTCAGGCGATCCTCGCCGCTCGCAGCTTCGCGCAACGCCGGGCACAAAGCACCCCGCTCGGTGTGATCTTCTTCTCCCGCGGCCCCCGCCTGGCGCTCGCCCCGACCACCGACTCTCGCAAGATCAAGGCGACGCTCGCCGTCGGGCCGGCACTCTCGGCGGGCACCAAGATCTTCGACGCGGCGGCGGCCGGCGTCACGGCGCTGCACGACGGCGGGCTGACGTCCGGGGCGGTCATCGTCCTCAGCGACGGCGCCGAGGCGGTCAACGGAAGCACCACGACCCCCGTGGCGCTCGCGGCTGCCGCGCGGAGGGCGAACGTGCGGATCTTCTCCGTCGGGCTGGACTCCCGGAGCTTCGACTCCGCCGCACTGCGCACGATGGCCGCGACCACCGGTGGGCGCTACGGCGAGGCGGCCCGGCCGCGGGACCTGCCGCCGCTCTTCGCCGCGATCGGGGAGCGCCTCTCGCAGGAGTATCTCGTCAGCTACCGGTCGTCCGCTCCGGCCGGCACGCCGGTACGGATCCAAGTCCGCGTCGCCGGAGTCCCGGGAACCACCGCGCTGGACTACCGGACGCCCAGGATCGCCTTCGGCGCCGCAGGGCCAGGCCACGCCGCCCAGGCCAGCGGGCTCGACAGGACGCGCGTCATGCTCATCGCCGGTATCGGGTTCGTGGTCCTGACCCTGGTCCTCTATCTGGTCTTGAGGCCCAAGCGGCAGTCGGTGGTGTCGCGCGTGACCGATTTCGCGGGCATCGCGGGGGCCGTCGCCCCCACGATGGCCGACGTGCGAAAGCGGGACGAGGACACCGAGCGTGAGCCGTCGGAGCGCTGGCGGCGTTACGCCGAGACCCTCGAGCTGGCCGGCATCGGCCTGACGCCGGCAGCGCTGGCGATGTGGACCGCGCTCGTGACGCTGGCCTTCACCTGGTATCTCGGCTTCGTCACCCACCGGACACCGCTGATCGTCCTCGCGCTGGCGGTCCCGTTCATGGCGCGTACATACGTGCTGTCGCGTCTGAACGCCCGCCGACGGGAGTTCGAGGACCAGTTGCCCGACAACCTCCAGGTGCTTGCCTCGGCGCTCCGCGCGGGCTATTCGTTCTCGGCGGCCATGGCTGCGATGGCGGAGGACGCGCCCGAGCCCTCGCGGACCGAGCTGCGGCGGGCATCGAACGACGAGCAGCTCGGCGTCGACGTGACCGAGTCCCTCGGGGCCATCGGGCAGCGGATGGCCAACCAGGAGATCGAGTACGTCGGCATCGTGGCCAAGATGCAGCGTGAGTCCGGCGGCAACACCGCCGAGGTCCTGGACCAGGTCATCGTCACCATCCGGGAGCGGCAGCGCCTCAAGCGCATGGTGCGCACGCTCACCGCGCAGAGCCGGATGGGCGGCGCGGTCATCTCCGCGATGCCCCTCATCGTCGGGGTCGGCATGTCCTTCCTGCACCCCGGCTACTTCGACCCGATGTTCAACTCGCCGGTCGGCGTGGGTCTGTTCATCCTCGGGGCCGTGATGCTCGGCGCCGGCTGGCTGACGATCCGCAAGATCGTCGACGTGGAGACCTGATCCGATGCTCGCACTTCTTGCCCTGGCCCTGGTGGGCGTCTCGTTCGCGGCCCTCGTGTGGGGCGTCGTCCTCCCCAAGAGCCGCGCCGAGCTGCGCGTGCACGAGATCGACGCCTACGGCTACGGCGGCTCGGCGCCCGTCACCGCAGAGCGCCAGGGCCTGACCGCCAGGGCGATCGCGCAACGCCTCGGGGAGATCATCGGCAACCGGCTCGGAACCGAAGGGGACTCGAAGATCCGCCGCGAGATCCTCGCGGCCGGGATGTACACCCTGACGCCACGCGCCCTTGTGGGGTACCAGGTGCTCGCCGCCGCGGCCGGATTGGTCTACGGGCTGCTGGCCGACGTCATCCCGAACCTGTCCGGCCCGTTCATCGATTCCGCCGTCCTGGCGGTGATCGGCTGGTTGATCCCCATCACGTGGGTGCGACGCACCGGCCGCCAGCGACTGGACAAGATCGACCGGGTCCTGCCGGACGTCATCGACCTCGTCGTCGTGTCCGTGGAAGCCGGCCAGGGCTTTGCCCAGGCGATGAACACCGCCGCCGAGCGCACCGGCGGTGCGCTCGGGGAGGAGCTGCGCCTCACGCTCCAGGAGCAGCGGTTCGGCCTGCCGATGGACCGGGCGTTGGAGAACCTGAACATGCGCGCGGACACGCCGAACATGCGGACGTTCGTGCGGGCGGTGGTCCAGGGCGAGCGCCTGGGCGTCTCGATCGGGCAGATCATGCGCAACGTCGCGCACGAGATGCGCCTGCGGCGCCGCCAGGCCGCCGAAGAGCGGGCGCAGAAGACGACGGTGAAGATCCTGTTCCCGCTCGTGTTCCTCATCCTGCCGGCGCTGTTCATCGTTGTCCTGGCACCGGCCCTCCTCGGCCTCGGCGATCTCGTAGGAGGCTGACATGCACCGTTCAAGTCTCATCCCGCTGCTCATCGCAGGCGCCCTTGGTGTCGCCGCTCCCGGCGCACAGGGAGCGCTTCGCGCCCCGGCCCTTCAGGCACCCGTCGCCACGACGAAGGTGCCGGCTTCGCCCACGCTGACGTGGGGCACGGTGAAGGGGGCCGCTCAGTACGAGGTCCAGCTCTCGGCCGACCGCCAGTTCGGCTCCGTCGCGTCGACGGTGAAGACGAAGAACACGGCCGCGACACTCAAGGGGACCCTCATCGACGGCGCCTACTACTGGCGCGTGCGCGGCATCAGCAG